>JBGPKY010000042.1:0-14948 GCA_041486205.1 Actinomycetota bacterium | reverse complement strand
GGTAGCGACCATCTCCTGGGATCGCGAAGACGGGCAAGCGCCGCAGCAGCCAGGCGATGTTGTTCATCAAGATGTCGCCGCGACCGAAGACGATCGTCGGGCGGACCACCGCATGAGACAGGCCGCATTCGGCGAGCGCCTGTTCGACGAGTGCCTTGCCTCGGAAGTACGGGAAGCGCGAGGCGAGCGAGGGCTTCGTGACGCTTAAGTGAACGAGCCGCCGGACCCCGGCCTCACGCGCCGCGTGGAACAGCGTCTTCGAGTTCTCGATCGCTCGATCGAAGCTGACGTCGCCCCGGTTGAAGCGGACCCAGTAGGTGTTGTAGACGGTCGAGGTGCCTTCCAGGCTGCGGGTCAGCGCATCGGGGTCGTCGAACGCATAGGGAGCAACATCGACGCGACCTGCGATCGGGCTCGGTCTGTCGGGGTGACCGGTGAGGGTCCGCACCCGGCGCCCGTTGTCCAGGAGGAGTCCGGCGATGGCGCTCCCCGTGTAGCTGAAAGCCCCCGTCACGACATCGAGACCGGTATCCATCTCGCCGTGACCATAGTCCCCGAGCCGGTGCGGCGGGTTCCGTAGACACAGGCTCACTCGTGGGCGCTGCAGGGCCCGAACCTGCGATCTCTGCGTTTCTCAGGCCAAGGGATGACGCGCCGTCGGGAACCCTCAGCCGCTCGGCGGGTCTTCGACGAGCAGTTCCGGCGCCGTGTCCGGCGCGACCTGGCCGACCCCGACCAGGAGCTCGTCGCCGATCTCCTCCGCCCCGATGTGCGCGGTCTCGCGCAGCGGCCTTTCAGGGAGCAGCCAAGTCACGCCGAACGCGATCACCGCGAGAGGCACCGCCGCGAGGAACACGACGTGGATCGAGCGGGACAGGGCCAAGATGACCGCGTTCTGGAGGGGCGGCGGTAGCTGCCGGATGGCCTGGGGGCTCCCGGTCAGACCCTGGAGGTTCACGCCACCCGCGCCACGAGGCAGCAGCCGCGCCAAGTTGAAGGCCAGCCGGTTGTTCAGGATCGCCCCGAACACCGCGACACCGAAGGCACCCCCCATCGACCGGGTGAAGGTCTCCGTAGCCGTCGCGGTGCCGAGATCGCGGTGCGGTACGGCGTTCTGCACCGCTAGGACCATCACCTGGATGATCATCCCCATCCCTAAGCCGAGCAGGACCATGTACACCGATGATGCGAGGCGGGACGTTCCGATCCCCATCGTCGACAGCAGGTACAAGCCGATCGCGATCATCGCGGTGCCGATGACCGGGAACACCTTGTAGCGGCCCGTGCGGGTGATGATCCGCCCGGACACGATCGACGAAGTCATCAGCCCCACCATGAGCGGGAGGATCAAGATGCCTGAGTTCTCAGCGCTCGCCCCGCCGACCGTCTGCAGGTAGAGCGGAAGGAAGATGATGCCGCCGAACATCGCGAAGCCGACCAGGAACTCCAAACCGCTCGCCACCGAGAACACTTTCTCCCGCCACAGCCGGAGCGGGATGATCGGCTCTGCCGCCCGTCCTTCCTGCGCGATGAACAGAACGAGCAGCACGACACCGGCGATCGCGAGCCCGAAGATCGTCGGAGAGCCCCACGGGTATTGCGTGCCGCCCCACACGGTCACCAGTAGCAGGCTGGTAGCACTTCCCATGACGAAAGCGGCCCCGAGGTAATCGATCGCATGCTGCACCCGCCGGTACGGCAGGTTCAGTGCCGACGAAGTGATCACGAGCGCGACCGCCCCCGCCGGCACGTTGATGTAGAACACCCACCGCCACGTCAGGTGATCGACGAAGAACCCGCCGAGCAGGGGACCCACGACGCTCGCGAACGCGAACACCGCGCCGAGGTAGCCCTGGTACTTGCCTCGTTCCCGCGGCGCGACGATGTCGCCGATGATGGCCTGCGCCATCGCCATCAATCCGCCGCCGCCCAGCCCCTGGAAGGCGCGGAACAGCACCAGCTCAAGCATGTTCTGCGACAAGCCCGCCAGCATCGAGCCCGCCACGAAGATGACGATCGCTGCCTGGAAGACGATCTTGCGACCGAGGAGGTCACTTACCTTCCCGTAGAGCGGTACCGAGACGGTTGACGTGAGCAGGTAGGCCGTGACGACCCAGGACAGGTGGTTGAGCCCGCCGAGGTCGCCGACGATGGTTGGGAGCGCGGTTGCCACGATCGTCTGGTCGAGTGCGGCTACGAGCATCCCAGCCATGAGGCCGCTGTAGACGACTAGGATCTGTCGGTGGGAGAGGTTCGCCACCCGCGTGGTCGTGTCGCTCACGAGATCCTCTTGGCCCTGGTCCCGCGCTCGCGTTCTGCCTTTTCCGCATGGGCCGAAGCCACCTTCGCGAACAGTCGGACCAGCTCGCCGCGCTCTTGAGGCTCGAGAGGCTGGAGGAACTCGGTGAGGTACGCCCGTCTACCCCGGGCGACCCCTTCGGCGAGCCTCCGCCCGGCCGGCGTCAGCCCTACTGCCACCGAGCGGCGATCGGTTGGGAGCACGCGGCGCACGACCAGCCGGTGCCCCTCCAGGCGGTCGGCCAAGCGGGTCGCGGTGCTCTCCGCCAGACCGAGCCGGTCGGCAAGCTGTCCTACCCGGAGTGGGGCCTCCGCCAACACCGCGATGGCCTGGAGTTGCACGGGCGATAGCTCCGACGCGACGCCGTGATGGAGCTTCGAGCGCAGCTTGCGGCTGAGGAAGAACCGCCCGATCTCCACCCAATGGGCGTCGAGTTCGGCGGCCGCGCGTTCAACGTCAGGTGGTTTCCGCGGCACGATTCGCTGCAGGATACAACATCTGCACGCTGCAGGTGACCCTCACGGGCAGGGCCGAGTACCGAGCAGCTCCTCTGGCTTACCCACCAGCGCTCGGCTCGAATGGCCCTACCTCTAGCGTTGACGGCTCGCCGGCCCCATTACACGGAGGCGGATAGACGGTATCAGCGCCGAACACATCCAGCCTCCCGCTCCCGTCTCCGAGATCGACGCTCCAAAGGGCCGGGTCTGCAAGCTGAGGACACGCGTTCGTCCACCGGACCCGGATCGCGGCTGCGGCTCCCGGACGGAGACTGACGACAGGCCACCCGTGAGGAGGCGATGCCCCGTTCGCTTGCCACTGCGGAACGACGTCTACGACGTGAACCGACACCTCGTGGCCCGCCGAGGTGAAGAGCGTCAGGATAGGCCGACCACTAAGGGTGCAGGTTCCTCCGCTTAGGTTGGTGAGATCGATCGACCCGACCTCCGATCCCGCCGCTCCCCCCAGTGCCGCGGTAGCCCGGAGGTCCGCCGCGATGCAGGAAGCAGTCGATGAAGCTGGCGCCGAGGAATGGACTCCTGGGGAACCCTCAGGGATCACGCGGTTCGCACTGCGCAGAGTCCCCAGGCTCGCGAGTCCCGCCGAGACCCCAGCGACGAAGAGCCCGGCCGCCACGATGGATGACAGCGCGTTGCGGACGACCCTCCGCCGCGCCCGCACCAGCATCTTCCGGGGCACCTCCTGAAGGTAAGGAACCTCTGCAGCCCTGTCCCGCAGCACGTTCTCTAGCTTGGTTAGATCGTCATTCATCACCGTCGCTCCTGACATGGATGCGCAACTCGGCAAGCCCTCGAGAGACGAGGGATCGGACGGTCCCTGGACGGCATCCCAAGATCTCTGCCACGCGTTGCTCTGGTAGGTCTTCATAGATGCGGAGCACGATGGCGGCTCTCTGACGCGCCGGCAGCCGCTGGAGGCCTTTCCAAAGTTCGTGGCGGCGATCGGTGTCGGGCGCGTCCCCGGACCTGGGTGGCTCCGCCGCCGATCGCCTAAGGTATGCCCTCTCGACCCGTTTCCTGCGGAAATAGGAGTTGGCCAGGTTGACGACCGTGCGGCGAAGGTACGCATCGAATGCACCTGGATCTCTGAGGTGAACCAGGCGCCCGGCGAGCTTGACGAAGGCATCTTGGACGAGGTCCTCCGCGAGCAGTCGATCGCCGGTCAGCACGTAGGCAAGCCGGATGGCCTCACCCGCGTGACGGATGTAGAGCTGGGCAAGGCGACCGCCCTCTGCCTCGGTCACTCGTGCATCCTCCTGAGTTTCGACTCGGCTCACGCCTGCTAGGACGCCCAACACCTTGAAGAGGTTGCACGTAAGGCAAGGAAGATCGTGCCCACTCTCTGGATCGCAGGCGGGCTCTGATTATGCAGGGATGCGGCTGGAAATCGGACTCCCGTCCAGCAGACTTGGAGAGCGGGGAGCGGGAGGGTGTCTGTTGGACGATGCCGAACCACGGCATCACGATGATCACGGTTGCAGTCGAGGCCCCACCGATCGTGCGCGGTCTGGGAATGACCTCAGAAGGGCATGGGTTCGTTCGGTAAGAGGTCCGCGGACGAACGGGGGTATGTGGTGAGCGATGCAGCGGGAGTGATCGTCCTGGTCGGGCGGATCCTGTTCGCCTACTTCTTCGGGGTGATCGGAGGGGTCGGGCACTTTCGGCGGAGCAGGAGCATGGTGGACTACGCTGGATCCGCGAAGTTCCCCTTTCCCGCGATCGCCGGCTGGCCGTCAGGGGCATGGCTCATCGTCGGAAGTCTCTCGTTGGCCGTCGGGCTGTGGCCCGACGTTGGGACGCTGATGATCGCCGCCTTCGTCATCCCGGCCGCGTGGTGGTTCCATCGGTACTGGGCGGTCGAGGACCCGATGCAGAAGATGACCCAGACGCAACTGTTCTGGCGGAACGCGATCGCGCTCGGGACGTGCCTCGCGATGTTCGGGATGTTCGTGACGCTCGGCGACGCGCTCCGGTTCACGGTGACCGCGCCGCTGTTCAACTTCTGAGGCGGCGTCACCTCCGCCCCAACGTACGGTCTACCTGCCATTTCCTGGTGGGCGCTGCAGGGCTCGAACCTGCGACCTCTGCCTTGTAAGGGCAGCGCTCTTCCGCTGAGCTAAGCGCCCGCCGTTCCTTCGACGGTACCGCGGATATGGCCGCACGCGCGGCAGACGACCTGGCCGAGCATCGCGGACAGTCGCGTTTGCCCGCAGACCTCGCACCGATCGAGCTGGACCGCCCAGTCGGGGCGTTCCTCTTGGCATCTCGGGCACACGAGCGCTTGATGACCGCCCACCGTCGCGCGCACCCACGGACGCTCCCGCTTGTCGGGATCGAACGTGGGGCGGCCGCAAAGGAAGCACGTCGGCCGTGACGCGTCTGGAAAGACCCAAGGTCCCTCGGTCGAACTCACGGTCTCCAAGGATAGCCAGCCGCCGGTTCCGCCGACCGGCCTTCAGCCCGCGACGGGAAGGACGAACGACTCCCCCGCGCGGTGCGAGCGTGTGACACCGGCGTGGCGAACCATCGCTGTCCGCGCGCCATGGACGGTCCAGCGTTCGCCGTCGCCGAGGATCGCCGTTCGCTCGTCGATCCCGACGAACGACCCCCCGTGGTCCAGGCGCGACATCAGGAACGGCCGCGCTCCCGGGAAGTAGCGCATCCTGTCCCAGTGCGCACCGAAGCTCACGTTTGCGATCAAGCCCAGGCCGGTGAGCCAAGCGGTTCCTAGTCGCGGCTTCGCGTCGGGAGCGCGACCCGCGACGATCGCCCCGGCGCTGCAGCCTCCGAAAACCAGCCCTCGTGCCATCGCAAGGAGCAGGGCGGCCAAGAACGACGTGTCCCTCAGCGTCGCGGCGAGGTACCGCGGGTTCCCTCCGGAGAAGAACGCCATGCTCGCTCCTCCCAGGGCTTCCGCGAGATCCGCGCGCTCGGCGTCGGCGCGCGTCTTCACGGGGACGACGCGGGCAGACACCCCCATCGACGCATAGTGCCCCAGGCTCATCTGAGCCCAGCGGTCGAAGACCCTCTCACCCTCGGGAGCGGACGCGGTGGGAAGCACGAGAACAGACCCGTCACCACTCGCCCCTTGCAGGGCAACGCGTTCGACTTCCGACGACCAGGGCTCGAACTCCCCCGAGCCCAGCAATAGGAAGGTTCGCGAAGACGGCATCCGCGAAGCGTACATAGGATGAGGGGAAACGACGCGGGAGGTGCGCCATGGGTACGAACACGGATCGAAGGTTCCTCAAGACCATCGAGGCGGCCGGCGATGTCAACGTCGAGCGTGCGTTCGTCGGCGCCGTGAGCGCGCGCGACGTCCAACTGAAACGGTCGGCGGCCGGACCGGTCATGGCCGGCGGCGCGGTTCGGATCGAGCAGGGCGCGTGCGGCCCACTGATGACGGCCGGCAACGTTTCGATCGAACGTGGCGGGTGTGGCCCCGTGATCGCCGGCGGCGACGTCTCGTTCGTGCGGGGCGGCGCGCAGACCGTGATCTCCGCCGGGTCTGCGACGATCGGCGAGCGCGCGTGCGTAGGCCTGTTGGTCTCGCCGCGGGTGACCGTCGAAGACGGTGCGCACGTGGTGATGAGCACGCCTCAGGCGCTCGCGTTCGGCGCGGCGGCGGGAACGATGATCGGACTGATCGTCCGCCGTCGACGTCGCTAGCGGTAGTCAGGCGTCGGCGTCGGCGAGGCGCTGTGCCAGGACCGGCAGCATCGCGACCGCGATCTGAGGTTCGGCCTCCAACAGCTTCGCGAAGTCGACCCGGCTGATCGCGAGGCAGCGGACCGGTGTCGTGGCGCGCACACGCGCCGTCCGCACGAGCCCCGGAGAGAGTAGGGCGAGTTCCCCGAAGAACTCGCCTGGCTCGCATGAGTAAGTCCGGCCGGGGACCTCCACGACCACCTCCCCCTCTTCGAGGACGAACATCCCCGAGCCCTCTTGCCCCGGCTGGATCAGCACGTGACCCCCCTCGGCCTCGAACTCTGTGACGACGGTCGCGAGCCGCTCGAGCGACGAGTCGGACAGCCCCGCGAACAGCGGGACCCCGCGAAGCTTCTCGACGAGGATGGGTTCCATCGTTCCTTGATATCACAGGGGCCCAACGGCCTGCGCCGTGCGTCCCTCGCGGTGCTTGCCGCCGGCTTGCCGCGTTCGCCACACAGCGACGGCGATGGCCCCGAGTCCGAACACGGCGCCCAGCGCCCAGCTGACCCCGCCCACGACCGGCGCGAGCGCGATCACGCGCACGATCAACCACCCGAACAAGAAGGCGAGCAGGCGGCTACGAGGCGGCTTCCACAACAGGCGACCCATCGCCCACACGCTGTACGCGTACCCGACCGAGAAGAGCAACGCGAGCGCGAGCAGGAGCGCGAGCCCGAACGGCAAGCCGACGAGGGATACGAGCGCGGCGACGCCGAGCAGCGGAAGCCCGACGAAGGCCGCGACACCCCAGCCCAGGGAGGTCCACGGCGAGGTTCGCGCCGCTTCGAACACCGCGTCGGCTCCGCGCGGCGCGACAAGGATCAGCAGCATCCCCAGCGCGAGCGTCGAAGCCGTAACGGCGAGCCAGCTAGCGAAACGGCCGAAAACGGTCACAGGCGTCCGCCAGGTGAAGGCCGCGTGCTCACGGATGCTCCCTGCCACCCTCGCGCCCGTCTCCACGCGGACGGCGCCGCGCGCGAGCACGTCGCCGCGGACCTGGGCGTCGGGTCCTAGGTAGACCGAGCCGCTCATGGCGATGACGCTCCCGCTCACCTGACCGTAGATGCTGATCCCCCCGTCGATGACGACTACGTCGCCGTACACCACGCCGGCGATCCTGACTCCGCCGTGAAGGACCACCACCTCGTCGACCGACTTCCCTTTCGGAACGGTCACCGAACCCGAGAGCACGATCTGATCCCCCTCCGAGGCAAGGGCGGAGCGGGCCGCAGCGACCGTAGGAGCCCCCACGATCGCAGCGACTATGGCGATCGACGCAAGGAAACGGCGAGCCGTTGACATGGCGAGCATCCTACCCGGGCCCTCGAAGCGGGTCGGCGGTTCGCGGTACGGTGGGAGGCGTGGGACTCGACCTGTTCTCTCCCGCTGTCGGCGGGTGGTTCGCGCAAGCCTTCGACCGGCCGACGCCAGCGCAGCGGAAGGGCTGGCCGGCCATCGCCGCGGGCGAGCACACGTTGATCCTCGCGCCAACCGGTTCGGGCAAGACGCTCGCTGCCTTCCTGTGGGCGATCGACCGGCTGGCCTCCGAGCCCGTCCCGCAGACAGCCGAACGTTGCAGGGTGCTGTACGTCTCGCCCCTCCGCGCGCTCGCCGTCGATGTGGAGAAGAACCTTCGCGTTCCGCTCGCCGGGATCCATTCGTTCGATCCGGGTCTGCACGAACCCACGGTCGCGATACGAACCGGCGACACCCCGGCTACCGAGCGCCGCAGGATCGCGCGCCGGCCTCCGGACGTGTTGATAACGACGCCGGAGTCGCTCTACCTGATGCTCACGTCGTCCGCGCGCGAGATCCTCCGAAGCGTGCGTTGGGTCATCGTCGACGAGATCCACGCGCTCGCGGGAACCAAGCGGGGCGCCCACCTCGCGCTGTCGCTCGAGCGGCTCGAAGCGATCGCGGAGGTGCCGCCTCAGCGGATCGGCCTTTCCGCGACGCAACGGCCGCTCGAGGAGATCGCCCGGTTCCTCGGCGGGCAGACGGCCGTCGGCCCTCGGCCCGTCACGATAGTCGACGCCGGCCACCGCAAAGCGATGGATATCGAAGTCGTGATCCCCGTCGAGAACATGGCCGCGATCGGCGAGCTCACGACGCAGCTCCAAACCGTACGCCTGCCGGTCGACGAGCCCGCCGATCGCACCAGCATCTGGCCGTCGATCCACCCGCAGCTGCTCGAGCTGATCCAGACCCACCGTTCCACGCTCGTGTTCGTGAACGCCCGGCGGATGGCCGAGCGACTGGCTACCCGGCTGAACGAGCTGGCCGGCGAGGAGCTGGTCCGCGCGCATCACGGTTCGATAGCGCGCGAGCAGCGCCTGGAGATCGAGGACCGGCTGAAGGACGGAACCCTTCGCGGGCTGGTCGCGACCAGCTCGCTCGAGCTCGGCATCGACATGGGGGCGATCGATCTGGTGATCCAAGTCGAATCGCCGGGCTCGGTCTCCAGAGGCTTGCAGCGCATCGGCCGCGCGGGGCACTCGTTCGGCGAGCCGTCCGTCGGGAAGATCTTCCCCAAGTATCGGGGCGACCTGTTGGAGGCCGCGGTCGTCGTCAAACGGATGCGCGAGGGCGCGATCGAGGAGACGCGTTACCTGCGCCATCCGCTCGACGTGCTCGCCCAGCAGATCGTCGCGATGTGCGCCGTCGACGAGTGGAAGGTCGCCGACCTCGCGACGGTCGTTCGCCGCGCCGCCAACTTCGACGGCCTGTCCGACGCGATGCTCGAGTCCGTGCTCGACCTGCTCGCCGGCCGCTATCCGTCCGAAGAGTTCGCGAACCTCCGTCCCCGGATCGTATGGGACCGGGGGGCAGGGACGCTCCGCGCCCGAGAGGGAGCGGGGAGGCTCGCGGTCACGAACGGCGGCACGATCCCCGACCGCGGCCTGTTCGGCGTGTTCCTCGCAGATGGTACGCGCGTCGGCGAGCTCGACGAGGAGATGGTTTACGAGAGCCTACGCGGCGACACGTTCCTGCTCGGCGCGAGCACGTGGCGGATCGACGACATCACGCACGACCGCGTGCTGGTCTCCCCGGCACCCGGTGAGCCAGGTCGCATGCCGTTCTGGAAGGGCGACGGGCCCGGACGGCCGATCGAACTGGGCCGCGCGCTCGGCGCCTTCACGCGAACCATCCGCGCGACCGAGCCCGCGCGCGCGTACGCCCGCCTGCGCGACGAGTATCTCCTCGACGACCTGGCAGCGCGGAACGTGCTGCGCTACTTGGCGGATCAAGAGGAAGCTGCTGGCGCTGTCCCCGACGACCGAACGATCGTCGTCGAACGTTTCCGCGACGAACTCGGCGACTGGCGCGTCTGCGTCCTGTCGCCGTTCGGCGCGCGTGTGCACGCGCCTTGGGCGATGGCCATCGAATCACGACTCGCCGACCGGCTCGGTAACGATGTTCAGGTGCTGTGGAGCGACGACGGTATCGTGCTGCGCCTCCCCGAGTCGGAGGAGCGCATCCCAGTCGAGGATCTCGTCGCCGACCCGGACGAGATCGAGGACGTCGTGCTGCGCCAACTGCCGTCGACCGCACTTTTCGCTGCGCGTTTCCGCGAGTCGGCGGCACGAGCGCTGCTGCTCCCGGGACGCGGTCCGGGGCGACGAACCGCGCTCTGGCAGCAACGACAGCGTTCGGCCGACCTACTCGGGGTCGCCGCGCGCTACCCCCAGTTCCCGATGTTGCTCGAGGCGACCCGCGAGTGCGTGCGCGACGTGTTCGACCTACCGGCCCTGAAGCAGGTCATGGCGGACGTGCGCGCGCGCAGGATCCGCGTGGTCGCCGTCGACACCGGTCGCGCGTCCCCGTTCGCGCAGTCGCTCCTGTTCGGGTGGATCGGCGTGTACATGTACGAAGGCGACGCGCCGCTCGCCGAACGACGGGCTGCGGCGCTCGCGCTCGACCGCGACCTGCTTCGCGAGTTGCTCGGTGACGAGGAGCTGCGCGAGCTGCTCGACCCGGAGGCGCTCGTTCAGCTCGAGCTCGAGCTGCAAGGGCTGGCGGAGGACCGCCTCGCTCACAATCCCGACGATTTGGACGACCTCCTCCGCCGGGTCGGCGAACTCACTGCAGAGGAGATCGCCGCCCGCTCGGCTGGCGACCCGCGACCGTGGCTCGAACAACTCGAGGCTCAGGGACGCACCCTTCGCGTGACGGTGGCCGGCGAGGAGCGGTTCGCCTCGCCCGACTCGTCGATGTCGCTCTCCGACCGCGTGACGCGATACGGGAGAACGCATGGTCCGTTCCTTACGGCTGATGTCGCTTCCAGGCTTGGCGCTTCGCACTCGGAGGTCGCAGACGCCCTCGGGGTGTTGGAGCGCGATGGTTGCCTCGTGCGCGGAGAGTTCCGCCCTGGCGGTGCGCAGCGCGAGTGGTGCGACGTCGACGTGCTTCGGGTCCTGCGCCGACGTTCCCTCGCGCGACTGCGCAAGGAGGTCGAACCGGTCGACGCCGCTACGCTCGGGCGATTCCTACCAGCGTGGCAAGGGCTCTCACCGCTCCGCCACGGCCCCGACGCGCTGGTCGAAGCGATCGCGCAGCTCCAAGGCGCGGCTGTTCCGGCTTCGATCCTCGAATCCGACGTTCTGCCGTCTCGCGTATCCGGCTACCGGCCCGCGGATCTCGATGCGCTCTGCGCGTCGGGTGAGCTCGTGTGGATCGGCGCGGGTCCGCTCGGCGATGACGACGGCCGCGTGGCGCTGTTCTTCCGAGACCAGCTTCGGTTGCTCGCGCCGCGGTCCCCAGACGTGCGGCCGGACGGCGCGATCCACGAGGCGATCCGCACGCGGCTCGTCGAACGCGGCGCGTCGTTCTGGCCCGACGTGGTCGATGCTGCGGGCACCGCCGACGAGTCCGTGGTGCTGAACGCGCTTTGGGACATGGTGTGGGCAGGGGAGATCACTAACGACACACTCGCGCCGCTCCGGTCGATGCTGTCGCGCCGCCCTCGCGCGCACAAGGGCAAGCCGCGACCTGGAGCGCTCCGCCGGGTCGGCCCACCGGCAGGCGCAGGCCGCTGGTCACTCGTCGAGTCACTGCTCGCATCCACGGCCTCTCCCACTGAGACTGCGCACGCCCGTGCGCTGCAACTGCTCGAGCGCTACGGAGTGGTCACACGCGAAGCCGTCCTCGCCGAGAACGTGCCGGGCGGTTTCGCCGGCGTGTACGGAGTCCTCAAAGTGCTCGAGGAAGCCGGGCGGGTGCGGCGAGGGTACTTCGTGGCTGGGCTCGGAGCTGCGCAGTTCGCGTTGCCGGGCGCGGTCGACCGCCTGCGAGACATGAGGAACAACAGAGGGGAGGCGCTAGCGATCTCGGCCGCCGATCCGGCTCAGCCGTACGGAGCAGCGCTCGCTTGGCCGGACTCTCCCGGTCGCCCATCCCGCGCGGCGGGCGCCTACGCGATCCTCGCTGGTGGCTCGCTCGCAGCCTTCGTCGAGCGCGGCGGCCGCTCGCTGCTCACCTTCTCGGGCGAAGACGACGCTTGGGTCGACGCGCTCGTCTCGCTGGTCAAGGAAGGGCGAGCGCGCAAGCTAGACCTCCAGCGCATCGACGGCCAGCCCGCGCATGCCTCGCCGCTCGCCGATGATCTCCGCGCTGCCGGGTTCGCCGACGGCTATCGCGGGCTCGTCCTGAGAACATGAGCCGATGAGCGAGCGACCGCTTTCGACCGAAGGCACCAGGTTCGCGATCGCGGCACCACACTTCGAGGCGACGCGGGCCGGGCTCGCGGCGTTCGACGCGGGCGGGAACGCGATCGACGCGGCGCTCGCGGCTGCGGTCACGCTCGCCGTCGTCTACCCGATGGCGTGCGGGGTCGGGGGAGACCTGTTCGCGCTCGTTCAGCAACCCGACGGCCAGGTAACAGCGTTGAACGCCAGCGGGGCCGCTCCGCTCGAGATCGACTCGGATGCGCTCCGCAGGCTCGGCAACGAGATGCCCGAGCGCGGACCCTTCACGGTCACGGTTCCCGGAGCCGTCTCCGGATGGCGGGCCCTCCACGATCTCGGGGCGGCGTTGCCGTGGGAACTCGCGTTCGGCCCGGCCATCGGGTTCGCACGAGACGGAGTGGCCGTCGCCTCTTCGCTAGCGCTTTCGCTGGCCGAGGGCGGGGAGCTTCTGGACGACCGGGGGTTGCGCGGCGTCTTCACGCGCGAAGGGCGCGCGCTATGCGAAGGCGAACCGCTCCTTCAGCCCGCCCTCGCGCAGTCGCTCGAGGCCCTTGCGGCGCAGGGCTCGAGTGCCCTGTACGGCGGCGAGGTCGGCCGGGCGTACGCTGAGGGCCTGCGGGCGGCCGGTTCGCCGATGACGGTCGGTGACCTCGCGGCGCATGATGCCGAGCTCGTCGCCCCGCTGATCGGGGCGTACCGCGATCTCCATGTTCGCGTCGTTCCGCCGAACTCGCAGGGATTCGTCCTGCTCCAGATCCTCGCGGCCGTGGAGCGTCTCGGGCTCGACCCCGACCCGCTCGGACCCGACGCGGCGACGCTTGCCGAGGTCGCGAGGGTGTGCTCGCTCGATCGCGACCGGCACAACGCCGACCCGCGGCGCGCGCACGTTCCGTTCGGATCATTGATCGACGACGGCCACATCGCGGCGATATGCGACCTCGTCACTTCGGGCCGAACGCTGCCGGACGCACCGACCACGCCCATCGCCGGCGACACCATCGCGCTCGTCACCGCGGACGCCCAGGGACACGCGGTTTCGCTGATCCAAAGCCTTGCCTCGGGGTTCGGCTCTGGCATCCTCGAGCCCGCGACCGGCATCATCGCGCATAACCGCGGTTCGCAGTTCTCGCTGGATCCCGCTTCGCCGAACCGTCTCGAAGGGGGCAAGCGGCCAGCGCACACGCTGATGCCCGTCCTGGTCCATCGTGACGGCCGGCTCGCCGCGGTCGCTGGAACGATGGGCGGTGGCGGGCAGCCGCAGATCAACGTGATGTCGCTGATCCGAACGTTCGACCTCGCTCTCTCGCCCGCCGAGACGCTCCGAGCGCCTCGCTGGCTCGCCGGAGGGATGGAGGTCGGCCTCGCCGAGAAGACGATCGATCTCGAGTCCCTCGTCCCGGCGCCCGTGGCCGACGCCTTCCGACGGGCCGGATTCCGACTGGTCCTGCGAGGCCAGATGGACGAGTGGCTTGGACACGCACACCTGATCGTCGTCGAGCCCGACGGAGGGTTCGCCGTGGCGACGGATCCACGCGCGAACGGGGAGGCGGCGGCCCGCTGAGTCCCTATAGTCAGCCGGGAAGGGACCTCCGTCCGACACTGGCAGGACCATGACCACGCAGCCTGGAAGCGAGCTTCGTCGTCTGCGAGCTCTCGTCGCCGACCTGGACGCGATCGTCTGGGAGGCCGACGTCGCCTCGAGTCGGTTCACCTTCGTGAGCCAGCGAGCCGAAGATCTCCTCGGCTGGCCGCGTAGGCGCTGGACCAGCGAGCCGGGTTTCTGGGCCGACCACATCCATCCCGACGATCGCGAGCGGGCCGTAAGCGACTTCCTCACGGCCTCCACCCAAGGGCGCGCACACGATCTCGAGTACCGGTTCCTCGCCAAGGACGACCGCGTCGTCTGGTTGCGCGACATCGGCCACACCGTCCCGGACCATCAGGGCAACCCCTCGCTCGTCCGGGGGATCATGGTCGACATCACGCGGCAGAAGCTAACGGAGGAGAGCCAACAGGAAGCCGAACAACGCTTCCGCCGGTTGGTTGAGCAGCTTCCCGGCATGGTCTACATCGAGGGGTTCGCAGACGACCCTACCCAGCCGGCGCCTCTCGAGTACATCAGCCCGCAGATCGAGCAGATCCTCGGCTTCAGCGCCGAGGAGTGGCTCTCGAACCCGACCGAGTGGTGGGATCATGTCCACCCCGAAGACCGCCAGCGGATGCACGAGGAGTACCGGCATGCGGTCGATACCGGCGGCCCCTACGCCGCCGATTACCGATTGATCTCGCGAGACGGTCGCGTCGTCTGGATGCATGACGAGGCCGTGCTCGTGACCGACGAAGGATCCCCGCTCTTCTGGCAGGGCGTGCTGCTGAACGTCACGGAGCAGCACGCGGCCTCACATCGGGCGGAGGAGTCGGAGTTCAAGTATCGGTCGCTGGTCGAGCGGATACCCGCGATCGTCTACCTCGAGAGCCTCGCCAAAGGTACCGACGACGTCTTCTACATCAGCCCGCAGGTCGAGCAGATCCTGGGTGTCTCTCAGGGAGAGTGGGTGCGGGACCCATCGATCTGGTTCGACCTCATGCACCCGGACGATCGTGCCCGCGTCGAGGAGCTGAACCGGATCGCCGACCAGACGACGCAAGCCTTCAGCGCCGAGTACAAGCTGATCGCCAGGGACGGTCGAACCGTGTGGATCCGAGACGAGGCTGTCATCGTTCGCGACGAGACCG
>JBGPKY010000041.1:0-15153 GCA_041486205.1 Actinomycetota bacterium | reverse complement strand
GGCGGAGCGAGCACCGCGACCTCCTCTCCGGCCCGGAGGAGGTGGGCTCGTTCGGCACTGAGAGTTCTATCGTGAACGCCGGGTGGGAGCTATCGCCCGACCTGGGGACCCTCCACTCCCCCGCTGCCATCCCCCGCGCGCTCAGCCGTATGATTCGAGCGTGCTCGACGAGCGGGATCTCGAGATCGTCGCGGCCCTCCAGGACGACGCGAGGGCGACGTACGCCGACCTCGGCAAGCGGGTCGGCCTTTCCGCGTCCGCGGTCCACGACCGGGTCCGGAAGCTCGAACAGGCCGGAGTGATCCGCGGCTATCGAGCGGACGTCGATCCCGAGGCCGTTGGGTTGTTCGTTACGGCGTTCATCGCCGTCTCACCGCTCGACCCGAGCCAACCCGACGACCTCCCCGACCGCGTCCGAGAGTTCCCCGAAGTCGTGGACTGCTTCAGCGTCGCCGGCGAGATGAACTACATACTCAAGGTTCGGACGCCGACCACCGGCGGGCTCGAGGACCTCATCCGGCGGTTGCGCGAGAAGGGCGAAGTGCAGACCCGCACCACCGTCGTGCTTTCGATCCCATTCGAAGGCCGCGCGCTCAAGCCCTGAGCGCCGGGGTCGCGCTCTTCCGCGCGAACAGGGCGTAGACTCGTGCTAACGCGCCCGGCAGAATCCGGGCTCGCTCGTGTTTCCGGGGGTCGCCATGGACAGGTACCGGCGCCAGGGTCGGTGGCTCAAACGCACGATCATCTTCCTGATCGCCTACGTGGCCATCGGCTACGTGTTCCTCGGCGTCAGCCCGGGAAGAGCCCTCCTGCATCCCGGCGCTACGTTCGCCTCCTACCGCAGCATGGCCGTGTATCTGATCTTCATCAGCTTCACCGCGGTCATCTACTTCGTTGCGATCTTCGGATTCCTCGCTCGTGGGACCACCTACACCATCTACCCGAACGAGTACGACGTGTCCTTCGACGACGTTCGCGGGTAGCCGGCCGCGGTTGATTCCACGAAGGAGGTCCTCCGCCTCTTCCAGGGTTTCAAGGAGTTCAAGGCATGGGGCGGTTACCCGCCCCATGGGATCTTGTTCGAGGGACCTCCCGGCACCGGCAAGACGTTGATGGCCAAGGCGATCGCAGGGGCGACCGGTGTCCCGTTCCTCTTCGCGAACGGGAGCGGTTTCGCGAACATGTTCATGGGCGTCGGGAACATGAAGGTTCGAAGGATGTTCTCGAAGGCCCGAGTGATGTCGGACAAGTACGGCGGCTGCGTGATCTTCATCGACGAGCTGGACGCGCTCGGCGGCAGTCGCGGCGCGGTGTCCGAACGTTCGACTCCTCACCCGGGCGACCGCGCGAGCCACCGGGTCATGATGCCCGGCTTCGCCGGCGGCGGCATGGGCATCGTGAACGAGCTGCTGGTCGGTATGGACGGGTTCGTCATGCCGCGGGGGATGATGCGCCACGTTCGCCGCGTCCTCGGGCTCGGCAAGCCGAAGGTCCCGCACTACAACATCCTCATCATCGGAGCGACGAACCGAGCCTCGACCCTCGACCCGGCGCTCCTGCGCCCGGGTCGGTTCGACCGGAAGATCCACGTGGGCAACCCCGACGCCGAGGGGCGCGAGGACATCGCGAAGTACTACTTAGCGAAGGTCCGCCACGAACCGATCGATACGGCGAAGCTCTCACGCATGACCCTCGGTTACTCCCCCGCGATGATCAAGAACATCGTGAACGAGGCATTGATCTTCGCGCTGCAGGACGGGCGAGACGCGCTCCGATGGGACGACCTCTGGCAGGCGAAGCTGGCCGAGGAGATCGGACTGAAGCACTCCGTGAAGTACTCGGCCCGCGAGAAGGAGATGGTTGCCGTCCACGAGGCCGCTCACGCGGTGACGTCCTACGCCCTGGAGCGCGGCGAGATGCAGATCCAGGTCATCACCATCCAGAAGCGCGAGTCGGCTCTCGGGCTGGTGAGCACGCAGGAGATCGAGGAGATGTTCCTGCGCACGCAGAAGCAGATCCTCGCCCGGATCCAGGTCAGTCTCGCCGGGTTGGTAGCCGAGGACATCTGGTTCGGACAGACCACCTCCGGACCCTCCTCGGACCTCGTGAACGCGACGCGGACGGCGGCCGCGTACGTCGGGTTGTTCGGCATGGGCAAGAGCCTGGTGTCGGTCGGCGCGATCCAGCCGTCCATGATGGACGGGGATCCGATCGCGAACGTGCTGGGCGACCCCGACCGGCGCAAAGAGGTCGACGCCATCCTGAACGACTGCCGTGAGCGGGTCGGGATGCTGCTGCGCGCCAAACGGCACGTGGTCGAAGGCGTCCGCGACGCATTGCTGGATCGCGAGGAACTGATCGGTGACGAGATCGAGATGTTGATGGCCGAGCTCGGCGAGCGGGAGCCGTTCGAGATCCCCGGCGGCGCCCTGCCCGGCAACGGCCGGGAGAAGCAGGCGATCGGGATCGGCGCAGGAAGCGCGCAACTCGCGGAGGGCAATGGCAGACCGGATGAGCCTGTCGCAGAACCTGACGCGCCGACCGGTTCCGGCCAGCCCTAGGGGAACAGCCGCCCACGAGGCACGGTTATGCTGTTTCGACCGTGCGCCTCTACAACACCCTCACCCGACGCGTCGAAGAGGTCGTCCCCCTGGAGGACCGGCACATCCGCATGTACTCCTGCGGGCCGACCGTCTACCGATACGTCCACATCGGGAACCTCCGCACGTTCCTGCTCTCGGATCTCGTACGCCGGGCGCTGGAGTTCGAGGGCTACGAGGTGACCCAGGTCATGAACATCACCGACGTCGGGCATATGACGGATGAGGCCTCCGACGCCGGCCGCGACAAGATGCTCCTCGCGGTGGACGACGAGGGCCTCTCTCCTGGCGAGATCGCCCAGAAGTACACGCGAGCGTTCCTGGACGACGCCGCGCTGATCGGTATCAAGCGGGCGCACGTCTACCCGAAAGCGACAGAGCACATATCGGAGATGCTCGAGCTCGCGCAGAAGTTGATCCAGCGCGGTCACGCGTACGAGGTTGGCGGTACCATCTACTTCGACGTCCGGTCGTTCCCCGACTACGGGAAGCTCTCCGGCAACACCTTGGAGAAGCTCCGGGCGGGGCATCGCCAGGAGTTGGAGGTCGACCCGGATAAGAGACACCCGGAGGACTTCGCCCTCTGGAAGAAGGCAGGCGCGAACCGTCTGATGAGATGGGATTCCCCGTGGGGCGAGGGCTTCCCCGGCTGGCACATCGAGTGCTCTGCGATGTCGATGAAGTACCTCAGTGAGCGATTCGACATCCATACCGGCGGCACCGACCTGGTCTTCCCGCATCACGAGGACGAGATCGCTCAGTCCGAGGGCGGTGTCGGTCACCCGGTCGTCTCGATCTGGGCTCATGGTGGGTTCCTTCGCCTGACCGGTCAGAAGATGGCGAAGTCCTCGGGCAACATCGTGAGGATCGGTGATCTCGCGCAGATGGGGTTCGACCCGCTCTCGTACCGCTATCTCACGTTCACCACTCGTTATCGCGGCGAGATGGACTTCTCAGAGGACGCCTTGCGCGACGCGGACACCCGCGTGAAGCGCCTGCGGCAGCGGATGGTCGCTTGGGGCCGGTCCGCGGCGGCGACGGTGCTCTCGGAAGTCGCCCGCGCTCGCGATCGCCTGTTCCGCGAAGCGATCGCCGACGATCTCGACATGCCGAGGGCGCTCGTGGTCATGAACGAGACCGTCTCATCGGACCTTCCCGACGCTCAGAAGTACGCGCTGCTCGCCTCCTGGGATGCCATCTTGGGCCTCGACCTCGAACGAGGGGTTCACGAGGCGTGGGAGCCGACGGCGGAGATGCGCGGTCTGGTCGCCGAACGTGACGCCGCTCGAACCGCGAAGGACTACGCCAAGAGCGACGAGATCCGCGACCGTTTGAGCTCGATGGGCCTCGAGGTCATGGACACCGCCGACGGAACCAAGGTTCGTCTCCGGATAGGCTGAGCCTCAGCTCACGATCAGTAGGTCCCGCGTGGAACGGTTAAGCCGCTGGGCGCCGTCGGCGGTCACCGTGACTATGTCCTCGATACGCACCCCGAACCGACCTCCCAGGTAGATCCCCGGCTCGATCGAGAAACACATCCCCTCTCGCAGCGGGTCCGAGTTGCCCTGCACGATGTAGGGAGGCTCGTGGACCTCGAGGCCGATCCCGTGGCCCGTCCGGTGGATGAACCGCTCCGCGTAGCCGGCGTCCTCGATAACGGCACGCGCGGCACCGTCGACCGCCTCGGCCCGGACGCCCGGATGCACCGCTCGGAACGCCGCCTCCTGCGCCTCCCGGACGACGTCGTATACCTCGGGGAACCCTCTCGGCGGGTCCGCGACCACGACGGTCCGGGTCGTGTCGGAGAAGTAGCCGCCGAGGGCGCCACCGAAGTCCATCACGACCGCGTCCCCGGGCCGGATGGTGCGGCCACCCGACCGGTGGTGCGGCGAGGCGCCGTTCGGTCCCGCGGCGACGATCGTGAAGTCGGCGCTGTCGTGACCCGTTTCGACGAGCATCGCCGCGAGGTCGCCCGCCACCTCCTCCTCCCGGCGTCCCTCCAGTCGCGTCTGGGCGATCCGACGGAAGGTCTCGTCGGCCGCTCGGCCGGCTCGCGCCAACCGGCCGAGCTCTTCTCCGTCCTTCACGGCGCGAAGGGACGATATGACTTCGGAGCCTCCAACGAACTGCCCGTCCCGGAGCGCGCGCTGAAGCCCTAGGAGGTGCGCGGCGAGCATGCGATCGACGATGCCGAGGCGCCCTTGCCTCGGGATGATGCGCGCGGCCGCCGAGTACGGATCCTCGCCGTCGGACCATGTTTCGATCTGGAGCAGCTCTCCTATCGCCGATCCCAGAGCACGGGGGCCCTCCAGCGCGGGCACGAGGAGAACGGGGTCACGCTCCGGCGTCATCACGAGGAGCGTAAGCCGCTCGAGGGGTGGCGGGTCATAGTCACTGAGGTAGACGAGATCGGGTGAAGGAGCGACGAGCAAGGCGGCGAGTCCGCCCTCTCCAACGCCACGCCGCGCGCGTTCGATCCTCTCGAGGAACCGGTCGTCCATCGCTAGAGCTTCATCTGGATCGACGCGTGTAGTACCTCGAATGTGGCCGTGGTCGTCCCGAGGACCTCACCGTCGGCTTCGATCGGGAGCGGCCGATCGGCCTCGATGCGAAGCTCCCCCTTCACACGGAACTCTTCGATGTGGTCGTGCGGGATGTGCTCGCCCCGGTAGATCCTGGGCAGCATGGTGAACGAATCGGACTTCGGGCCCTTGAACACCAGCACATCGAGGACTCCGTCACCGGGATAGGAACGCGGCGAGATCTTCATGCCGCCGCCGTAGTACTGGCAGTTTCCGACGACGACCAGATACGCCGGGCCCTCGTAGGTCTTCCGATCGGCCTGCACACGAACGATCGTCAGCTTGAACCGCGGCAGAACGAGCCAGAAGCCGAAGAAGTACCGCGACTGGCCGAGTCCGCGCGGCAGTCTTTCGGCCCGAGCCGCTACCGCCGCCCCGAGACCCGCCTCCGCGATGTTCGCGAAGTATCGCTGCCTCTGCTCTCCGACGGCGTCGACGTACGTTACGGTGCCGATATCGAGCGGGTAGGTGTTGTCGCCTGTCAGGTGATTGCACGCACGAGTTGCATCACCCGGCAAGCCGAAGGTCCGCACCATGTCACAGCCGGAGCCCGCCGCCACGACCCCGAGGACGGCATCGTCGACGAGCGGCTTCCCGTCCGCGAACATCCCGTTCACGACCTCGTGGACGGTACCGTCGCCGCCCACGGCGACCAGGAAGCGGCCTCCGCCTTCCAGCGCCTCGCGAGCGAAGCGCGTCGCGTCGCCCGGACCGTCCGTCCGAAGGAGCCGATACGGAAGATCACGCGCGCGGAGGGTCCGTTCGAGCTCGGGGATCTCCTGGCTTACGTGCCCGCGACCCGCGTGAGGGTTGACGATTACCGTCAGCTCTCCGAAGGGGCTCGCCATGGCTGGAGCATCCTACACGCCGGTGTACGCCACCACGCTTCGGTTGATGGCCGCGCGCGCTTCCCTGGCGGTGCTCGCGGTTCCTCCCGTAGCCACGTCCTGGATCTGGCGCAGGAGGTCGAGGAGTTGCTTGCAGTTTCGGACGAAGTCGCCCGGAGCCATGCCTATCTCGCCCAGCACGTCCTCGAGAGGCTTCCCCTCCGCCCAGTGGAACGCCGGGGTCGCGAAGCCCGCGTCCAGTTCTCGGCAGAGCTCGACGTGGTGCTCGTCCTCCGCTCGTCGGACCCGGCGCCTCAGGCGAAGCAACTCGCGGTATCGCTCCGCGGTCTCCTGCGTCGGCATCTCCCCCTCGCGGGGAACGCGTTCGCGCGACTCGTAGACGACCGTCGACACCAGCGAGGCAGCTTCAGCGGGAGACAAGCCGTCCAGGGAGCCGCTCGCGATGGCCTCGGCCACCAGGACGTCGCCTTCGCCGTAGATCCTCGAAAGCACCTGCCCTTTCGGCAGGATCTCGAAGCCGCGGACGTATCCGAGATCCTCCAGAACCCCTAGGACGCGTTCGAACTGACGGGCGAGCGTCTCGGTCCGCGTTCGTATGCGGCGTTCGACACCGCGGATCTGCGTCTGGAGCTGCGACGCGCGCGCAGCCCACCGTTCGTGCTTCGCGCGCTCCGGGCAGGCGTGGCACGGATGCTCCTCGGCCCGGCGCTCGTAGCGGGCGGCGTCGCGTTCCGCTTTGGCGTCGGGTCCTCCCCGGCGCGCCCCTAGAGGTCTGACGTCGAGCGCGACCAATCGCGCTGCCAGGTCGCGACGGTACCGGGCGCTCCGAGAGCTGCCCGCTCTGGGAAGGGGAACCCGCGTCAGCGTTGGTGGCGGATCGTCGAAGTCTCGGTTCGAGACCCGGAAGACCTTCCGGTCCTGCGTGAGGACCGTGGGACGCCCCTCCCTGGAGTCCAGCACGACGGCAAGGCCACGGCGCTTCGCGCGGGGCACGAAGATCACGTCCCCCGCCTTGAGCGAGGCGAGAGCGTCGCGGATCGCTTCCATCCGCGCCCGCTCGTGACCCTTGCGGGCTCCTTCGAGGATCTGCTGAGCCTTCTCGCGGAGTCCCCAGTACTCGCCGAAGTCGCCGAGGTCGCACTCCATCTGGTCGCGGTACCCGGCGAGATATGCCGTGTCGCGATCTAGCTGCCGTTCGAGCGCCACCACCCCGCGGTCGGTCAGGAACTGCGCGAACGAGGAGTTGAGCAGGTGGTGCGCCTGCTCGCGCGTGTAGTTGCGAACCAGGTTCACGGCCATGTTGTAGGAAGGACGGAACGACGAGGTCAGCTCGTAGGTGCGCGTGCTCGCGAGCGAAGCGACCCGCTCGAAGGGGACCTGGCGCTGGTAGAGGACGACCGCGTGGCCGATCTCGTCGATGCCCCGACGGCCTGCCCGTCCCGTGAGCTGCGTGTATTCGCCGGGCGTGAGCAACTCGTGCCGCTCACCTTGGAACTTCCAGAGGTCCTCGATCACCACCGTCTTGGCGGGCATGTTGATGCCCAGCGAAAGGGTCTCGGTGGCGAACACGACCTTCACCAGCCCAGCCTCGAACATCTCCTCGACCGTCTCCTTGAACACCGGCAGCATCCCGGCGTGATGCGCTGCGATCCCGGAAGAGAGCGCCTCCACGAAGTCGAAGAACCCGAGCGTCTCGAGATCCTCTTCGTCCATCCACGCAGCGCGCATCTCCGCGAACTCGCGGATCCGCCGAGCCTCCTCGGGCGTCGTCAGGCGGATGCCGGAGCCGGCAACCCACTCGACGCTCCGCTGGCACCCCGCCCGGCTGAAGACGAAGTAGATAGCCGGCAGCATCCCCGCCCCCGCTAGCGTTTCGACGACCTCCTCGCGCCGTGGCACGTACACACGGCGATGCCCCTCGCGTGGGCGGGGGATCCGCTGCGTCTGCGCAGCGCCCGAGGAGCGGCGGTAGTGGGTCCGGTACCTCACCTCGTCCTGGTCCAGCGAGACGATGTAGGGGTTCGGCATGAGTCGGCCGTCCTGCTCGACGTGCATGGGGTGGAGGTCGCGGCCGACCAGGTAGTGGTGCTCCAAGGGGATCGGGCGTTTCTCCTCGATGACGACGCGGGTCGGGCCTCGGAGCGTTCCGATCCATTCACCGAACTCCTCGGCGTTGGAGATGGTGGCCGAGAGACAAACCACGGAGACCGAGAGCGGCAGGTGGATCAGAACCTCTTCCCAGACGGCGCCTCGATAGGGGTCCTGAAGGTAGTGGACCTCGTCCATCACGACGGACTCGAGGCCGGTGAGGGTACCGCTGCGTTCGTAGAGCATGTTGCGGAGGACCTCGGTAGTCATCACGACGATCGGGGCCTCGCCGTTGATGGTGTTGTCGCCCGTGAGCAGCCCGACCTTGGCTGCGCCGTGGCGCGCGACGAAGTCGCCGAACTTCTGATTCGACAAAGCCTTCAAGGGTGTTGTGTAGAAACACTTCCCGCCCAGATCGAGCGCGCGTTGGACGGCGAACTCGGCGACGACCGTCTTGCCGGAGCCCGTCGGGGCGGCCACCAGCACAGACTCACCGGCGGCCAAGGCCTCGATCGCGGCACGCTGGAAGTCGTCAAGCGGGAACGGGTATCGAGCGGCGAAGCGCCCGGGGTCGATCACGCTCCCAGTGTACGGGTGGTCCCGGTGCTAGCCCGGGATGCCGCAGCGCCCGAGGTGTAGCTCCAGCAGCCGGTTGAACTCCTCCGCGGCCTCGAGGTTGGAAAGGTGACCGGCTCCCTCGATCACGGCCAGCTCGGCGCCTGGGATCTGCGAGGCCATCGGCGACGAGACCTCCTGGGGGATCAGCGTGTCCTGGTCGGAGGTGATGACCAGCGCCGGCACGCGGATCCCGGCGAGATCGGCCGTCGAGTCGGGCCGCTCGGCCATACCCAGAGAAGCCGCTGCGATGGACTCCGCCGGTTGCTGAGAGATCATCTGACGGACCAGTCCGCGGAGTTCCGGCGAAGCGCCTTCGGATAGCAGCGGCGGCGGGCTTTCGACGAGGAAGCCGCTTCCTTCGGCCCGCAGGCGTTCGGCGAGAGCCCGGCGGCCGGCAGCGCCCTCCTGCGGATCGGCTGTGGCACGCGTGTTCGCGAGGACCATCCCCGCGAAACGCTCGGGAGCGCGTCGCCACAGTTCGAGCATCACGTATCCACCCATCGACAGGCCACACACGACCGCGCGATCGATCCCGGCGTGGTCTAACTCGTGCAGACACCGCTCGGCCGCCGCCGACATCGTCATCACCGCGCCGGCCGAAGGCGAGCCGCCGAAGCCGGGTAGATGCGGCGCTGCGACCGGCAGACCGGAGTCGAAAGCGGATACCTGCGGGTCCCACATCCGTCCGTCGAGTGGGAACGCGTGCACGAGCAGGAGTCCGTCGGTCATCAGGGACTGGCACCCGGGATGACCCCGCCCGGGATCCCGCTCCCGCCGGGTTGGATCGGATTGAATATCCCGGCCGTTGCCTGCGCGTTGATGTAGTCCGTGTACCCGGAATCCAAGATCGAGGTCGCGGTTCCGAGCACGCTGGACGCGGTAGCCAGAAGTTTCTTCCGCTGATCCCCACTCGCCGCGGTGGCCATCTGGAGGAGGTTCGCGGCGTCCTCGTACAGATGTAGCCCCGTTCCGATCTTCGTCTGCGCGTCCAATGCGCTGACGATGAGGCCGGCCGGGAACCCGTTGCCGCCGAGGAGGTTGGCGACCCCTATGGCCTCGATCGCCTTGTAGGCGAGCGGCGCAGCCGCCACGACGGCTTTCGCGGAACTCACCGCATCCTTCGGCTTCACCTTGCCCGCCGTCATGTCGTCGATGCTCGTCTTCAGGCCGGGGAACGCCCCGAAGCGGTCTCCTGGGGGAAGTTTGCTCCCCACGTTCGGTCCGAGCGCCGCGTCCATCTGGGATACGAACTGACCGACGGTGGAAGCCTCGCGAGCCTGCAGAGCGGCCGCTCGCGCCGCGCGAGCCTTCTCCCGATCCCGGGTCGCTTGCTTCGCGAACCCGTACCAGAGCCCGCCCGCCAGCACCGCGAACAGCACCGCGAGGATCCCGAACTGGACCCCCCTCCGCGCGAGGAACGGCTTCCTGACCGGGACGTACGCGGGTTTCGGACCCTGCGTTACCGCTTTCTTCGTCCTGGACTTGGTCTTCCCCTTGATCGCCATCCGGCTCCTTCTACTTCTTCATGACGCGGCCCACGATGATAGCCGCCTCGTAGAACAGGATCATGGGCACCATCATCGCCGTCATCGTGTACGGGTCAGACGACGGCGTCACTACGGCCGCGAAGATAGCGATGAACAGGATCGCCCCCCGGCGCATGTCTCGGAGCTTGCGGGTCGACACGATCCCGACCATCTGGCCGAACACCAGCACGACGGGAAACTCGAACGACAGCCCGAAGGCGATCGAGAGCATCATCACGAATCCGAGGAACCGGTCGCCGGTCAGCAAGGGCACGAACCCGCTCCCCGCGAAACCGAGGAGGAACCCCAGCCCCTTCGGCAGCGTGATGTAGGCGAGCACCCCGCCGAGAGCGAAGAGGACGGTCGAGGACGCGATGAAGGGCACCGCGAGCCGGCGTTCGCGCTTCGTGAGGCCCGGCACGATGAAGGCCCACAACTGCCAAAGAACGACTGGCAACGCGAGGAAGACGCCGAGGAACACGACCACCTTCAGCTTGATCACCAGGGGGTCGAGCACTCCCTGGAAGACGAAGTCGCACCCGGTTGGAGGGCGGCTCGCCTTCGGGAGGTGGTGAAGCGTGTCGCAGAAGGGCTTGCGGAGAAGGCTCAGTACTGGGCCGTAGAGGAACCACCCGAAGACCGAGCCGAGGGCGGTCGCCCCCAGCGCGACGAATAGCCGGTGACGCAGTTCCTCCAGGTGCTCGACCAGTGTCATCGAACCGTCGGACCTGCCGCGGCGTCTGAGCCTAGCGAGGAGAGGCATGTGCGCGGGCCGGGGGGCGGATCACTCCGCTGCGGCCGGTTCCCCCGGAGGACTCTCGTCGAACTGCTCGGGCTCGGCGAGTGTTGCCGGCTCCGCCGGCTCGGCCGGCTCGGCGGGTCGAGAGTGCTGGGAGGCTCGGGATGCCCCCGGCCGCTCGTTCTTCGGCGCCGCCGTGATGTCGCTCAGATCGACCTTGAACGTCCGCTGGATCTCCTCGCGGGCTCGGCGGAGCTCAGCGAGTCCGCGCCCGAGGGTCCTTGCCATCTCGACAGCCTCCGATCCGGTGGTGGCCTCAGGGGCTGGTCCCGGCATGGGGGCATCGTCCGTCGATGACTCGACGTCCTCGGGCTCACCGTCGGCCGACGGCGTAGGGAGTTTCACCCTCGCCGGCGGCGGCTCGTCTGCGAGGGCCGTTTGCAGTGTTGCCCGCACCTCGTCCTGGGCTTTTCGGAACTCGCGGAGCCCTCGGCCGATCGAGCGGCCCACCTCGGGAAGGCGGCTCGGGCCTACGACCAAGAGGGCGACGATCAGGATGACCATCAACTCGAGTGGCCCGACGTTGAGCATGTGGCCTCGTTCTGAGATAGCGGGCTCGGAGGCCCGACCATCGCGATTCTACCGCCGGGGCTTCAGGAAGGGCCTAGCTGAGCCGGGAGGGACAGCCGCGAGGTGCGCTCGCCTGCCCGCTGCGACTCTGTTGCGATCTCTTCGGCGACCGGCTGGACCTCGTCCCGGAATCGGCCGAGCGCGCGCATCAAGACCATCAGATGCCGCACCAGCGCGATCAGGAGCGCGAGCATCGCTAGCGTAGAGGTTAGGCCGATCACCAGCCACACGATGGCTACAGAAGACATACCGAAGATGGTAGCCGAGCCGCTGGCTCAGCGCTTCGCCAGGAACTCCTGGATGTTGCGGTCGTCCTCGAGCAGGAAGTGGAACTCGATCAGATCGTCGACCGAGAACGGTGGGCCCTCTGGCAAGTCGCCGCGTGGGTCGCGAGATCCCTCCTCTTGGTCGAACATCGTCTCGGTCATCGTGGTATCGCCCGAGCCGCGTCCGGCGACGTCGACACCGGCGGAGACCAGCAGCGCGACGATCTTGCGGTCCGCGCGCTTCTCCACGGCGTCCATGCACGTGGGGCATGTGAACCGGTAGGTGCCCTCCCGGCCGCTCTGCGTCACGGAGAGCAGGATCGACTCGGGTCCCATATCCACTTCCCCGCAACGGGGACAGGTGGTCCGGATGGTTGTCATCTCCCGACCTGTATCGGACGCAGCGAGGGACGGCTTGAGCCTTCCGAGAGCGGTCGGGGCTACCTCATTCGTACCGTTCCAAGGTCCGGCTCGCGAGCTCCCGGACACGGTCTTTCAGACCGGGCGGGTCCAAGACCGTAACCTCGTCGCCCAGGCGCAGGACGAGCCTGGCGACCCACTCGAGACGGCCGGCCGGAAGCACCACCTCGATCGCACCATCGTCCCGGTCCGTCTCGGAGCTTGTCTCGTAATACTCGGCCACCCAGCGAGCGCCCGCGCCTAGCAGCAAACGGACGGGCACGTCACCTTCTCCTGGGGTGTAGAGGGGTCGGCCCGCGCCGGCCAGCTCCCGGGGCTGGAACCGCTCGCCCGTGGGCGTGATCAGATGGACGCGGTCGGCCCGGAACAGCCGTTCCTCGCCGGAGAGGTGGTCCCATGCCGCCACGTACCAGTTACCGATGGCGAAGAAGACCTCCTCCGGATCGACCCGTCTGGTGGTCGTCTCGGCGGTCGACGCCGCGTAGTACTCGATCTCGACGCGCTCGCTGTCGGCGACAGCTCTTCGAAGAGCATCCAGCGTCTCGGCCGGCCGTTCGTCGGTCGCCGCCTCCACCCGCTCCGGGGGCCCACCGAGAGCCTCTGGCCCGAGTTCGTCGCGAAGCTTCCCCAGTGCCGAAGCCAGTGCCGGAGCCTCCTGCAGCCCCGGCGCGGCCGCCAGGGCCGTTCCGCGAAGGTAGAGCGAGAGCGCCTCGGTCCGCGTGAGCTGCAACGGTCGGGAGAAGTGATCTGCCATGTCGACCCACACGCGTCCGTCTTCGAGCTCGACACCGATGAGGTCTCCCGGGCCGTAGGGCGGCAGCCCGGTCATGAAGAGCAAGTGCAGGTCGGCGACGAGGTCTTTCTCGTCGATGTCGAACAGTCGCGCCACCTCGGCGACCTCGCATCCCTGGTGCTGGACGAGGTACGGGACGATCACCAGGAGCCGCCGGAGTCGCTCGGAGGCCTTAGCCCCCTTCTGCGAGCGGACGTCTTCAGTCGGCACGCGCCGCCTCCAGGCGAGCCACGACCTCGGCCCGAAGCCAGTCCGGCTCCACAGCTTCGACGTCCGGGCCGAAGGACAACACCCAAGAGGCAAGGTCGTCCCCCGGCCCGGCGGGAACCAGCGCTTCCACCCAGCCGTCGTCCCGCGCTCCCAGTACGTCGGCGGCGGGCACCCCAGAGGTCGCCCACCACGCGACTTCCGGCGCGAACGCCACGCGCGCCCTCTCTTCCGGCTCTCCCGCTCCCCATGGCCCCGCCTGCACATGAGCGCCCGCACGGAAGTCGTCCGGCGGTGCGCTTCCCTCGCCGGTTACGTCCGGGCCGTCCGTAACTCGAGACAGACGGAAAGCGCGGATCTCCTCCCGCTCGCGGTCGAGCCCGACCAGATACCAATGGCCCGAGCGGTACACGAGGCCGTAGGCGTCGACGAGGCGTTCAGAGGGTGCCCCGCGCGCCGTCCGGTAGCCGAACCGAACGCTTCGCTGCTGAAGAGCCGCCTCGGCCGCGGCGATCAGAAGGACACCCGGAACGTCTCCTCCGGCTACGAGGGGGCCGGAGGAGACTCCCGTGATGATCCCCCCATCCGCCCCGGCGAGCAGCTTGCGAGCCCCTTGCTCGGCCGAGCCGTCCTCGCCCTCCCCGACCGACCGCGCCGCCACGAACAGGGCGGAGATCTCCTCGGGCGTGAAGCTGATCTCAGGGAGGTAGTACTTCTCCTTGCGGATGAGGTAGCCCTCTTCGACATCCCAAGCGTCGGTGGGCGCGAGATCGATCGGGACTCCGATGTCGCGCAGGATGTCCTTGTCGCGTTCGAACTTCCGCTTGGCCGAAGCGAGGTTGGAGTCCTCGTAGCCCTCGAGCTTGTCGCGGATCTGTTCGAACGTGAGGGGCTTGCGTGCCTCGAGGAGCAACGCGACGAGGTTCACCAACCGCTCGAGCGGGTGCATGGTTGCGGCATCATACTTCCGTGATGGCTACGGATCGGTCGACAGGATGGTGAGGCTGCGACGCGGTACGGTGATCGCTCTCGGGCGCGCTCGACCGGGTGCGCAGGAGCTAACCGTCGCGGTCGAAGGCACCCACGAGGCGGCTCTCGCCTACCCAGACCTCACCGGTCCCATCCGCGAGGGCGACGCGGTGTTGCTGAACACCACCGCGGTCGCGCTCGGCCTCGGGACCGGCGGTTTCCATCTGGTCGTGGCCGTCGAGGGTCGTCATCCGGTTGACGCCGGCCACGTCGGACGGGTGATGAAGGCGCGCTACACGCCTTTGCAGGCTGCCGTCGTGGGGGTGGAGGAGACGCACCGGGACGCCTTGGAAGCCTCGCACGGGCTCGCCGGGGTACCCGTCGTGTGCGCCCCTCTGCACTCCATGGTCGCGCCGATCGCGGCCGGGGCGAAGGCCGCCGGTGCCGAACGGGTGATCTACGTGATGACGGACGGCGCGGCGCTGCCGGGGGCGTTTTCAAGGCTCGTCCCCGCGCTCCGCGAAGCCGAGCTCCTGAACGGGTTCGTCACGTGCGGGCAGGCGTTCGGCGGCGAACTCGAGGCGGTCACGATCTGGACGGGGCTTCTCGCGGCCAAGGAGGTACTGGGTGCCGACGTGGTGGTCGTCGCAGACGGTCCGGGGAACCTCGGAACGGACACGACTTGGGGAGTCTCGGCGTTGGCAAGCGGCGAAGCCTTGAACGCTGTCGCCGCGGTGAGGGGAAGGCCGGTGGCGGCTCTGCGCGTCTCCTTCGCGGACCCGCGGGAGCGGCATAGAGGCGTCTCGCACCACTCGATAACCATCCTCGGGGACGTGTGTACGGCCGCAGCGAACGTCGCCGTGCCGG
>JBGPKY010000040.1:0-15301 GCA_041486205.1 Actinomycetota bacterium | reverse complement strand
TATCGTCTTCCTCGACGTCGGAGGTGTGTTGTACGACGACGCCGTCTATGCGCGGGCGCTCCTGCTAGCGCTCCGCGAACTCGGTGGGGACGTGAGCGACGAGGACTTCGACGCGGAATACGAAGCCTGCCGTCGGGCGCAGAACGGCTCGTTCCGCGAGCGGCTCACCGCGCGGTTCCTCGGAAGCGGCGCCGACGTTCGCGATGTCGAGAGGCGAGCGTCGGCGCATTGGCATTACCCTCCCGAGGCGCTCGAGCCCGACGTCCGTCTCTGCCTTGGAACCCTGGCGGCCGCGGGGTACAGGCTGGGCGTCATCGCGAACTAGCCGAGCGCCGTCCGCGAGGCGATGCGCCGAGACGGGATCGAAGGGTTCTTCGATGTGTGGGGGGTCTCCGACGATCTCGGCATCGACAAGCCGGACCCGCGGATCTTCGCGCACGCGCTGGAAGCCGCCGGCGTCGAGCCTTCCCGCGCGGCTATGGTCGGCGACAGGCTGGATTAAGACGTTCGCCCGGCCAAGCAGGCCGGCATGAGTACGGTTTGGGTGCTCCGGGGTGAAGCCCCCATGGAGCCGACACCCGAACAGCTAGCGGAGGCCGACGCGGCGGTTCGCTCGTTAGCCGAGCTGCCGGCCGCCCTCGCATGGCTGTAGCCGCTACGTGGTGCGGTTGATCTTCGCCGCTGCCGAGAGCGCGGTGTGGCTGCGGCCGATGTCGGGCAGCTCGTGGCCGCCGGAGAGCTCTTCCGCCGCCCAGCTCGTGAGATCGCGGATCGAGATGATCCCCACGAGCTTGCCGCGGTCAACGACCGGAAGGTGACGGATCCGAAGCCTTGCCATGTGCTCAGCCGCCTCGGCCAGGTCCGTCCTGGGGCCGACCGTGTCGACATCGCGCGTCATGCGCTCGCCGACCGTGATCGCCTTCGGGTCTGCTCCATCGGCCACGACGTTCACGAGGTCCCGCTCTGTGACGATGCCGGCGAGATCCCCTCGGTCCATCACGACAACCGACGAGATGCCGTTGTCGTGCAGGAGCTTGGCCACATGGGCGAACGTGTCCTCCGGAGACGTGGTCTTCACGTTCGACTTCATGATCTCGCCGACCTGCATCGCGGCCTCCTCGGGAAGTCAGGGGTCAGTAGGGTACTCCATCGCCTTTCCGGCGGGCGAGCTGGTGCTAGTGGTCGCTTGCGCTGCTGAAGTTGAACGAGTCGATCTTCAGCGCCGGCACACGGGAGGCGGAGAAGAAGAACTCGCTCGCGAGCTCGGTCTCGCGGCCGATCATGGTCACGTGGGAGAGAGCCTCGACGATCGACTGCGTGAATCGGAGGTTCCGCACCGGGTAGGCCACCTCGCCGTTCTCGATCCAGAAGGTGCCGTCGCGGGTCATCCCGGTGATGGTCGATTCGACCGGGTGCACGATGTTCGAGTAGTGGAAGCGCGTGATCAACAGACCTCGCTCGGTCGAAGCGATCATGTCCTCGAGCGTCGCGTCGCCCGGCTCGAGGAACAGGTTGAGTGGCAGTGGGCCTTCGGGATTAGGTGGCGGGAGCGCGTGGCCGGTCGTCTGCTTGCCGGCTTGCTTCGCGCTCCGCATGTCGTAGACGGCGTCGACGAAGATGCCGTCCTTCACGAGATCGGTCCGTTCGCGAGGCACGCCCTCGAAGTCGAATGCGATACCGAGGGTGAGAGGCGACGTCGCGTCGTCGTATATGGAGATCGACTTCGCGGCCACCTGCTGTCCTTCCTTGCCGGAGAAGCACGACCGGCCTTCCAGCAACGCGCGCCCGCCGAAGCCCATCCACGCGAGGAAGCCGAGCGGGGTCGAGACTGCCGAAGGTTCGAGGATCACCGTGTACCTGCCGGGGGAGAGCGGACGCGGATCTTGCGAAGCGGAAGCCTTCACGGCTGCCCGCCGTCCGACCGCCTCGGAGTCGATATCGGCGACGCTTCCACCGAACACCTCCGCGAAGCCGTTCCCTCCCTCGCCGCCGGTGATGACGGCCGTGAGGGAAGCCTGCGTCGACGGCGCCCAGCAGAACTGTCCCTCGCTGTTCGCCACCGCCACCTCCGCGGCGCTGGTCTCGAAAGCGCCTGCGGCGACGAAGCCATCGGAGGCCTGGGCGACGAGCGCGGCAACCCCTCCGGCGCGTTGCTCCGGCGTCGTGCCCGCGGTGGCCTCGTCGAATCTGTCGCGCTCCGGAACCGGCTGTTTCGGCGCGAGGCCTGGGTACAAGGGGTCGGGCGCGATGAATTGGGTCATCTCCTTCGCGCTTTCGGCGCATCTACGCGCACCCTCTGGAGAGAAGTCGTTGGACGATGCGACCCCGATGCGACCACCGCTCACGACCCGAACGCTGATCGCCGTGTCCTCGCTCCAGGTGCTCTGGTGGATGGCGCTCGACGCGAACCGAGTCAGCCCGCCCCATTCGTGCATGAACATGACCTCGACGCCGTCGACGCCGGGCAGTTCCAACGCCGCCTGCGAGACTCGTCGGATCTCGTCGGGGCCGATGATGCCCGGCATCAGCCGCGCACCCCAACCCGGACGTCGCGGAACCTCGCCGGCGCCGCGCCGTGGCCGACGCGCGCGACCTGGCCGGGCTGCCCTTTGCCACAGTTCGGCGTGCCCCACAGCGTCCAGTCCTCGCGGCCGCCCACCGCGTCACACGAGCCCCAGAACTCCGTGGTGATGCCTGTGTAGTTCGGGTTGCGGTACATCTCGGTCAGCTTGCCGTCCTTGATGCGCCAAGCGATCTCGCAGCCGAACTGGAAGTTCACGCGGTGATCGTCGATCGACCACGACTGGTTCGTGGCCATGAAGATGCCGTCCTTCGTATCGCCGATGATGTCCTGGAGCGAACCCTCGCGCGGCTCGATCGAGATGTTCGTCATGCGGATCAGCGGGAGGTTCGACCAGCCGTCGGCGCGCATCGCGCCCGAGGACTTCTCGCCGATCACGGGTGCGGTCTCGCGGCTGGAGAGGAAGTTCTGGAAGATGCCGTCGACGATGATCGGGATCCGCTGCGCCGGAACACCTTCGTCGTCGAAGCCGAACGAGCCGAGCCCACCGGGGAGGGTCGCGTCGGCGATGATCGACACGAGGTCGCTCGCGTAACGAAGTTTCCCGCGGTCGCCGGGCCGCACGAACGATGAGCCGGCGTAGGCCTCCTCCATGCCGAGCACGCGATCCAGTTCGACGGGGTGACCGATCGACTCATGGATCTGCAGCTCGACCTGTCCCGAGTCAACGACGAGCGTCGTGACCTCGCTCGGGCACTCCCTCGCGTTGAGAAGTTGGACCGCTTCGCTCGCGGTTCGCTCAGCCTCCTCCAGCAGGCCGAGCCGCTGGATGTGCTCCCAGCCCGCCGCCGCGATGTGTCCTCGGAACGAGTTGGGATAGGAGCGGCGCTGTATCTCGCCCTCGCCGATCGCGGTGCCCTCGATGCCGCCGCCGGAGTGGACGCTCGTCTGGCTGATGGCGGCGCCCTCGCTGGACGCGAAGTGGGTCTTCACTCGGTAGAAGTCCAGGCCGCTCTCGGCGAACGTGAGACCCTTCACCTGTTGCATCCGGCGCGTGGCCTCCATCAGCAGGGCGACCTTCTCCTCGAGCGGGACGTTGAATGGGTCCTCCTGCATCGAGCTCGACCACGTCGCGGTGACGGGTTCGACCTCGGAGAGCGCGACCGGCTCACTCGGAAGACGCGACGCGGCGCGGGCGATCTCGACGGCGAGCCGCGCGGTGCGCTCGATCTCGTGAGCCTCGAGCCGTGCGGTCGCCGCGAATCCCCAGTAGCCGTTCACCAGGACCCTGATGCCTACGCCGAGGCTCGAGGAGCGGTCGATCCCCTCCATCTCCTGGTTGCGGACGGTAAGGGCCTCGGACTCCTCGGAGGCCACTCGGGCGTCGGCGTAGTCGGCCCCTGCGACCTTCGCCGCCTCGACGGCTTGCTTCGCGACGTCAAGCACCTGCGCGTTCCTTCCGACGAAAGTTCGCGGCTCGCGCGAAAGACGCGGGCCGGGCGAAAGCCTACCCGAGCGCGCCGACGCCGGCATCCGCTGCCTATGCTTCACGCGATGAAGCTCGGTCTGCACCTCGGGTACTGGGGCGCGAGGCCTTCCGACCCCGTGCCGCTAGCGGTCGAGGCCGAACGGCTCGGGTTCGACTCGGTGTGGAGCGCTGAGGCTTGGGGATCCGATGCCGTCACCCTTGCCGCGTGGGTCGCGGCGCGGACGTCGCGGATCGACGTCGGGACGGCCGTCCTGCAGATCCCCGCCCGAACGCCGGCCGCGACCGCGATGACGGCGATCACGTTGGACCACCTCTCCGGCGGTCGGTTCCGGCTCGGGGTCGGCATGTCGGGTCCGCAGGTCGTCGAGGGGTGGCACGGCTCGCCGTATGGGAGTCCGTTGCGACGCACGCGGGAGTACGTCGAGATCGTTCGCGCCGTGCTGCGTCGCGACGCGCCGGTCGAGCATCACGGCGAGCACTACGACATCCCAGTGACGGTCGGTGGCACGGGGCTCGGGAAGTCCTTGAAGACGATCGTGCATCCGCTGCGTGCCAACCTTCCCATCTATCTCGCGGCGATCGGGCCGCGGAACGTCGCGCTCGCGGCCGAGATCGCCGACGGGTGGCTGCCGATCCTCTACTCGCCGTTCCACACGGAGGTGTTCGACGCGAGCCTTCAGCGCGGGTTCGCGCGCGCGGACCGCGACGGCACAGGATTCGACGTTGCTCCGGTGGCACACGTAGTGGTCGGCGACGACGTAGACGCGTGTCGCGACCGGCTGCGGCCGACGATCGCGCTCTACGTCGGTGGCATGGGCGGTCGCGGGAGCAACTTCTACAACGACCTCGTTTCGCGGTATGGCTATGAAGCCGAGGCGGTCCTGATCCAGGACTTGTTCCTCGGCGGGCACCAGCGCGAGGCGGTCGCAGCCGTCCCCGATGGGCTGGTCGACGACGTCGCTTTGGCCGGCCCGCCGGCGCGGATCCATGACCGTATGGCCGCGTGGCGCGAGGCCGGCGTGGCGACGCTCATCGCCCGGACGGATGATGTGGCGGCGCTTCGAACCCTCGCGGAGGCGAACGGCTAGATGCTCTCGTGGCTGATGATCTGGACCCGGTCTGATCGACGTGCGAGCGAGCGGCGGGGGGTGGCATGATGCGCCGGCATCTCTCTGACGAGGAGCCAACCATGCCGGAAGAACACGGATCCACCGTCTCGCCCCGGAGGGCGTAGATGGCGACCTACTTCGCGAACGTCACGCTCTTCGATGGCCGGACGTTGAGGACGAAGGCGGGGGTCCTCACCGCGAACGGTTCCATGGCTTGGGTGGGTGCGCACGTGCGCGCCCCACGCATCGCGCGAGCCGCCCACGAGGTCGAGGGCGCGGGCCGGACCCTCACGCCGGGCCTGATCGACGCCCACGTGCATCTGTGTTTCGACGGCACTGCCGACTTCGCCGGCGAGGCTCAAGGATTGACGGATACGCTCGCCGCGCTGAAGGCGGCGCGGAACGCGGTCCGCGACCTCGAGGCCGGGGTGACGACCGTCCGCGACCTCGGTGGGTGGAAGTCGAGCGTCTGCGAAGTGGCCACGGCCATCGAGCGCGGCGCGATCCCAGGTCCGCGCGTCGTAGCCGCCGGTCGCGCGCTCACGATCACCGGCGGCCACGGGTACAACATCGGTATAGCCCGCGAGGTCGACGGCCCCGACGCCGTTCGCAGAGCCGTCCGCGAGGAGATCCGCGGCGGAGCCAGAGCTATCAAGATCATCGCGACCGGCGGGGTCTTGACCCCCGGCATCACTGCCGACTTCACGGCGTTCACCCCCGAGGAGCTCGAGGCTGCGGTCGATGAAGCGCACAAGTGGGGACGCGGTATCGCGGCGCACGCGATCGGCTCGAACGGCATCACCCAGGCGGTGCTCGCCGGCGTAGATTCCATCGAGCACGGCTCGCAGATCACCACCGAGGCAGCCCGGCTGATGAAGGACGCGGGAACGTTCCACGTCCCGACGATCAGCGCCATCCGTGGGATCGTGGAGCATCCCGACGAGGTTCCGGCATACGCGTTCGAGAAGGCGAGCGCGCTCGCGGGGGAACAGCGCGATGCGTTCCGCCGCGCGGTTCGCGCCGGAGTCCGGCTCGCCTGCGGTACCGACGCCGGCACTCCGTTCAACCCACATGGGAACGCCCCGCATGAGATCGTCCGCATGGTCGAATGGGGACTCACTCCGCTGAGATCGATGCAGGCGGCTACGTCGAACGCCGCGACGCTGCTTCGGCTCGAGAACGTGGGTACCGTCGAGATCGGCAAGGCTGCCGACCTCGTTCTCTACTCCTCCAACCCCCTCGAGGAGATCGACGCGGTGTTGAAGCCGACCATGGTCATGAAGGCCGGCGACGTCGTCGCCGGCCAGGCCCTCTAGCCAACGGCTAGGTGAAGGCGTACATCTGGGATCCGGAGTCGCACGGATTGCCTCGGCCGAACGTGACCCGCATCTCGGTCACGTCGGCAACGCACCAGAAGGCCGTCGCCGAGTCGTTCGGCCCACCCCACAGCTCCGGGTGCCGGCAGAGGCAGTTCGGCCTGCCCTCGTGGTCGGATAGGAAGGCGCGCAACATCTCCACCGTGATCGTCGCCGGCGCGGCGGCCGCGAGCAGCTCCCGCGCGCGACGGTAGCGCGCCCCGGAGTGCGGCACGTAGTCGGGGTCTCCCTCGAACTTCAGCATCGAGTCGCAGACGTAGTGGTTCGTGTGGACGAGGTGACCGCGCTCGTCCGGCTCGGTGAGCTCGGCCGCGGTCGCCGAACCCTCGACGTTCGTGGCCCGGCCGTCGCGACTCACGACGACGTTGTTGTAGGAGGACGCGCGGTCGTGACGCAAGGCCTCGCCGACGGCCATGTCGAGCGAGGGCTGGCGCAGCATAGAGCGGAACTGGATCTCGCGCGGGATGCCGATCTTCTCGTCCAGCGGTGCGAGCTCGTTCCCGGTGAACGATAGTCCGGCCGAGTTCCAGCCGGCGCTCATCCAGACGCCGTTGCCGATCGAGAACACCGTCGGGTCGCCGTCGATCGCCCGCTCGATCGCTACGAGGTCCTGCTGGTAGGACCGCGGCATGTCGTTGTTGTGAGCGACCAGAACATGGCCACCGGCGGTCGCCGGGGGGATCGCGACCATGTCTGTGCATCTTCCCTGGAGCTTCCGCCCGTACGGCTCGTACCAGATCTCTTCGATCATGCAGGCGAAGAGCGTGCGCACATCGACCCCGGCGGCTTCTGCCGCGCCCTCGATCTCATCCATGTACCAGGGATACGCGGCCGCCGTGACGTGACGGTAACGGTCTGCCAGCGCGAGTTGCTGCTCGCGGCTCCGGCCATCCGGGAGGGCGCCTTCGGGGAACGCTACCTCGCGGCGGATAACGTCCGCGCATGCCTCGCCGACCTGGCGACCGGTCTCCCGGTGCGTACCGCGAACCTTCAGGACGGGTATCGGCGGCGGCGTCACGCCCGGATGGTATCGAGCACGACCACGGTCGTGTGGAACGTCCCCGCCTCAAAGGGCCGTTCGCCCTTCCCCGATCGGGTCGCCGCCTGCCTAAATGTAGGCGTGAGGAAGTGGACCACGAGAGGGGGGTGTCGAGAGTGATCGGATCAGAGAACGTAGACGTACTGGTGCACCCCGCCCCCGGAGATCACTCGGAGGACGTTCCGAAGGCGATCGAGCTCCTCGAGGACCCGAAGGCGGATCTGGATACCCGCGCGAAGGCGGCCGACCGCCTGGGACGCACCGACGGCGGCGACCCGGTAGTCAAAGCCTTGCTCGGGGCGCTGCACGACCAGCACCCGCCGATCCGCGGGGCGGCGGCCTTCTCGTTGGGCAGGATCGGAGACCTTCGAAGCGTCGGGCCGCTCGTGAGCATGTTGCAGGATCCGAACGACGACGTGCGCTGCCGAGCGTCGGTCGCACTCGGGCTGATCGGAAGCCTCTCGATCCTGCGCTCACTGGAAGATGCGGAGGAGCCGGAGGACACGACGATCCGCTGGGCGGCGATCCAGGCTCTCGGCAACCTCGGGCACTCGGCGGTGGACTGCCTCGCGAAAGCCTTGAAGCACGGTCCACGTGTGGATCGGGTTCGTGTCGTGGTCGCTCTCGGCGAGACCCGCGACGTGACCGCTGTTGGCCCGCTCGCCGAGATCCTGGACGACGAGGATGTCCAGGTACGCGAACGGGCGCGCGAAGCCCTAGAGAAGATCCGCGAATCCAGGGTGTTCTGAACCTCAAGAGGCCGGCGCCGGAGGTGGCGGTATCTCCGGGATCAACGTTGCCTTCGTTCCACGACCGGTTCGCCGCGCCGCGACCGCGATGATCCCCAGCCCGTAGGCGATCGCTGCGAACCACACGAACCCGGCGAGGAACGGCACGATCGAGGCCACCCGTACGATCCCCCAGCCAACGAGGAACGCCAGGAAGCGGTTCGCCGGCTGTTTCACCAGCCCGCGCCCCAGCGCGAATCCCGCCGCCACGTACCCGAGCGTGTACAGGGCTCCGAGTCCGAACAGCATCCCAAGCCCGAACGGGATGCCGACGATCGTTACGAGCGCGATCACCGAGGCGATCGGGATGCCGAAGAACAACCCGAGCCCCCAGCCCACCGACGGACCAACCTCGGAGGTCGCGACCGCTGCCACCCGCTCGGCCGCTCGCGGCGCGAAGAGCAGCAGAAGTACCCCGAAGACGAACGTCGAAACCGTCACGGCGATCCACACCGCGATCGCGCTGATCCAGCGGAGCTTCCCAAGGATGATGGCGGAGTTCACCCGCTTGATCGTCCCGTCGACCTGCGCGCTCGGTGAGACCTCGGGGGCCGTTCGCGTCACGAGGTTGCCTCCGACGCGCGCCGTATCGGTGAGGACCACTGAGCCGTTGAAGGAGACGACGTCACGCCGGACCGATCCCGAGATCGTGACATCACCGTTGAACACGACGACGCTGCCGTCGACCTGACCGTCGATCGTCGCCGGCCCGTTGAAGATCACCACGTCACCGACCGTCTGATCAGAGGTGACGACGACCGAGCCGGTGATGACGACCTGCGCGTCGTCGGCCGAGCCGGCCGAGGCCACGGCGATCCCCGGGAGCAGGAACAAGACGGCGACGACGACCGACGCGAAGAACGCGAGCGTGCGGATGATCCGAGGGCTGCGGCGGAGCCCGGCTGAAGAGCGCATCGACCCTCTCCTTCTCGAGGTTGTTCCTCCGATTCCTACCACACGGGCCCATCCGGCCACCGAGCGACTATCTTCTGGGGATTCCGGCATGGGGGATGGGATGGGTCGGGTCGATAGACCGCTGGTCGAGATCGTTCCGAACTTCAGCGAAGGGCGTCGCGAGGATGTGATGAACGCCATCGTAGATGCGCTGATGGTGCCGGGCGTGCTGTTGCTGAATCGCCAAGCCGACCCCGATCACAACCGGCTCGATTGCACGTTGGTGGGGGAGCCGTCGGCCGTGCGCCGAAGCGCTCTCGCCGGCGCCGCGAAGGCCATCGAGCTGATCGATATGGAGCAGCATCGCGGCAGCCATCCACGGATGGGGGCGGTCGATGTCATCCCGTTCGTTCCGGTGCGTGAGGTGACGATGCAGGAGTGCGTCGATATAGCACGCGACTTCGCTCGTGAGCTGGCGGAGACGTTGCACGTACCGGTCTACTGCTATGACCGCGCGGCGTTCCTGCCCGAGCGATCGAGCCTCGCCGAGGTTCGCAAGGGCGAGTACGAGGGCCTCAGGGCGGCCGTCGCTTCGGGCGAGCGGCTCCCGGACTTCGGCCCGCGAGAGATCGGGCGTGCGGGTGCGGTGGCGGTGGGCGCGAGGAAGCTGCTGATCGCGTTCAACGTGTACCTCACTGGCCGAGATGAAGGGGCCGCGAAAGCTGTGGCTCGAGCGGTGCGGGAGTCCTCCGGGGGACTGGCGGCGGTCCGCGCGATCGGATTCGACGTGCCGGAGCGGGACCGCGTGACGGTGTCGATGAACCTCGTGGACTGGGAGGTTACCGGCGTGCGAGCCGCGTTCGACGCGGTCGTCTCCGAGGCTGCCAAACACGGCATGGACGTGATATCGAGCGAGATCGTCGGCCTCGTGCCGCGCGCCGCACTCGGCGAGGCAGATGTTCGGTACCTGCGATTGGAGGGTTTCGATGCGAAGCGACAAGTGCTGGAAGAGCTCGTGAGCGGGGGCGAGGCTATCGGCGCAGGGTCGGTTGGCGCGTTCCTCGACGCGCTGGCGTCTGATTCGCCGACGCCGGGCGGTGGAAGCGTCGCCGCGTTGTCCGGCGCGGCGGGCGCAGCCCTCGTCTCGATGGTCGCCCGGCTCACGGTCGGGAGGAAGGGCTTCGAGGAGGTCGATGCTCGCATGAGGGAGCTGAGCGCCTCGGCCGATGCGGCGCGCGCGAAGCTTCTCACCCTGGCCGACCGCGACGCGGAAGCCTTCGAGAAGGTGATGGCAGCCTTCAAGATGCCGAAGGAGACGGATGAGGAGAAGGCAGAACGCTCAGCCGCCATCCAGCGGGGGTTCAAGGCCGCAGCCGACGTTCCCTTAGAGGTAGCCCGTCGCGAGGTGGCCCTGATGGACCTAGCCCGCGAAGCGCTCGAGAACGGGAACCCGGACGCCGCTTCCGATGGCGCGTCCGGCGCAGAACTGCTAGCCGCGGCGACCGAATGCGCCCTCTATAACGTGGAGATCAACGTCGCGTCGTTGAAGGACGCGGACACCGTCCGGCGCTATTCGGAAGAGGTGGCTTCGCTCCGGGCCAAGGCCGCGGAGCTGCGCGCCTGGACCGACACACGGTTCCATGAGCGCATCCGCCCCTGACGGGGGTCGTGTCAGACCCACCCGCTAGGGTCGCCCGCGAACGGGCACGTGCCCGGCGACCGGAGGAGGGGTGGAGATTGACGCAGTTGGGCTACGCGATCGTCGGCCTCGCGGTGGGTCTGGCCGTCGGGGCGTTGGTGATGACCCGTCGGAGGAACGAGGGCGAGGCGGGTGGGCCCGACTCGACTGCCCGGCTGGAGGCCAGGCTGGAGGTGCAGGCTGCCGAGATGCGCCGCCTGGCCGACGGCGCCGCCGCACAGGGCGGGGCAGGGGAGCAGCTCCGGGCCGAGCTGTCGGGCGCACGCCGCGCGCTCGAGGAGCTGGCCGTCCGCGAGCAGGAACGCCGAGCCCGGCAAGTTGAAGAGAGCGAGGTCGTCCGCCGCCTCTCGACGGTTCTGGCGGGCGGCGCGTCGAAGGGTCGCGCGGGCGAAAACCTTCTTCGGGAGCACCTCACGCAGCTTCCGCCCGGCATGCTCCTAACCGACGTCCGGGTGAACGGGAAGGTCGTGGAGTTCGGGCTCGTTCTTCCGAACGGCCGCACGCTGCCCATCGACTCGAAATGGTCGGCGCTCGCGGAGCTGGAAGCGCTCGAGGCGGCCAAGGATCCTGCCGAGCGCGAAGCCCGCGCCCGTGACGTCGAGAGGGTCGTCGCTGCCCGGGCGAAGGAGGTCGCGCAATACCTCGATCCCGCGCTCACAGCACCCGTCGCGGTCGCGGCGATCCCGGATGCCGCCTACGCGGTGCTCCGCCGCGCGCACGCCGACGCGTTCGCGAAGGGCGTCGTGATCGTTCCGTACTCGTCGGCTTTGCCGGTGTTGCTGTTCCTCTACAGCCTCGTCCATCGCTACGGCGACGCCGGCGACGTTCAGGGATGCCTGTCGGAAGTCGCGGCGCTCCTCGGTGAGATGGAGCTGATCGTCGAGAACAGGTTCGCGCGCGCGGTGGCGATGATCGCGAACGGGGCCGACGTGTTCCGCTCGCACCTCGGGAAGGCTCGTGGCTCGGTCGCGCGCGGCCGCGTCGCGACCGCCGAACCCATCGTCGACCAGGGTGCGGGCGAAAGTGTCCTGAAGGCGGTCCCGTGAGCTCTACCCGCCGCGGGCATGACTTCGTCCTCCCGCAGGCGGTTGACGTCTTCATGCAGTTCATGCATAACTATGCTTCCAATGGCCGACTCCCCGATCCCTGTCGCCGTCCTCGGCGCCTCCGGTTACGCGGGGGGTGAGCTGGTCCGATTGCTGCTCGGCCATCCTTCGGTCGAGCTCGTCTACCTCGGAGCGCATCAGTCGGCCGGGAAGACGTTGGGTGATGTTCACCCGTTCCTCGGATACGCCGTCGACATGCCGCTCGAGCCGCTCGAGGCCACCCGCGTCGTTTCTCGTGCGGTCTTCGCGTTCTGCTCGCTCCCGCACGGAGCGAGCGCTGCGCTAGCACCCTCTCTGCTCGACGCGGGCATGCGCGTCGTCGACCTTGCGGGAGACTTCCGGTTGCCGGCGGCGGCGTACCCTCAGTGGTACGGATTCGAACATCCGGCGCCCGCGTGGCTCGACAAAGCCGTGTACGGCTTGCCGGAACTGTTCGCCTCGCAGGTCGAGGGGGCGGAGCTGGTCGCGAACCCCGGTTGCTATCCGACGGGGGTGGCGCTCGGCCTCGCGCCACTCGTTGGGGCAGGGCTGCTCGGGCCAGGCCCGATATCGGTCGACGGTAAGACGGGGCTGTCGGGTGCAGGGAAGTCGCCGGCGGAAGCGACTATCTACACGGTGACGGAGGAGAGCGTGCGGCCCTACCGGTTCCCGATGCACCAGCACACGCCTGAGATGGAACACGCCATCGAGCTCGCGACCGGTGTCGCGGCCTCGATCTCGTTCGTTCCTCATCTGGTCCCGGCCGTTCGAGGGGTGCTGATCACGGCCTACGCGCCGCTCGGGCCGGGCGCGACGACCGAGTCGCTCACGGAGTGTCTGATGGCGGCCTACGAGGGCAAGCCGTTCGTGCGCGTGCTACCGCCCGGCGGCATGGTCGACACGAAGCGCACCCGTGGCTCGAACCTGATCGAGCTACAGGCGGTCGCCGATCTGCGCACCGGCACGGCGATCGTCGCCGGCGCCCTGGACAACCTCGTGAAGGGCGCCGCGGGCCAGGCGATCCAGAACTTCAATCTCATGTTCGGAGCCGACGAGACGGCCGGACTTGCGACCGTGGCGGTATACCCGTGAGCGTCACCTTCCCTCGTGGGTTCCGAGCGGCCGGCGTCACGGCCGGCATGAAGCCGAGCGGCAGGCCCGATCTCGGCCTCCTGATCGCCGACGACGCGCGTTCGGCCGCCGGGCTCTTCACGACGAACGCCTTCGCAGCGGCGCCCGTGAACCTCTCGCGCAAGCGTCTGCGGCACGGGCTCGCTCAGGCGGTTCTGGTCAACAGCGGGCAGGCGAACGCAGGCGTCGGGATGGTCGGCGATCGCGACGCAGAAACGAGTACGGCGTCGGCGGCGGCGGCGCTCGGCCTATCGCCGGATCTCGTGCTCGCGTGCTCGACCGGCGTGATCGGTGAGCCGTTGCACATGGAAGAGCTGCTCGCCGCGGTGCCGACGCTCGTCGGCGCGCTGTCGCCCGACGGAGGAGGGGCTTTCGCCGAGGCGATCATGACCACCGATACGGTTGCCAAGCAGGCGAAAGCCGAGCGCGGGCCCTATCGAGTCGGAGGCTGCGCCAAGGGCGTCGGTATGATCGCGCCCGACCTGCGCCTGGCGACGATGCTCGCGTTCGTCACGACCGACGCGGCGGTTCCCCCGTCGGAGACCGGGCGCCTGGCAACCGAGATACTGAAGCCCAAGTTCGAGTCGCTCACCGTCGACGCATGCGCCAGCACGAACGACACCGTCCTGCTGTTCGCGAGCGGGGCGTCGAGCGGCGAGCTGGTCCTGCCCTCCACTCCGGCTTGGGACCTGGTGACAGAGGCCATCGATGAGGTCGGGGAGTCTCTTGTGCATCAGCTCATCGCAGACGCGGAGGGCGTGACCCACGTGATCATCGTTCAGGTCTTCGGCGCAGTCACGACGAAGGATGCCCGGATGGTGGCGAAGGCGATCGCGGAGTCCCCGCTAGTGAAGGCCGCAGCGTTCGGCGGCGATCCGAACCCGGGACGGATCCTCCAGGCCATCGGCTCCAGCGGCGCGGAGTTCCTGCCCCAGTCGGTCGAAGCCGCGATCGGCGAGGTGATGGTCATCACGGGCGGGGAGGTGCCGGCGTCGTACCGCGAGGGCGGAGCCGACCTTGCCCGCGGGGAGATGAAGAAACCCGAGATCGTGGTCTCGGTGTCGCTCGGCGAAGGACCCGGTGAGGGTCGGGCACTTGGCTGCGATCTCTCCTTCGACTACATCCGCATCAACGGGGAGTACACGACGTGAGCATCGATCTTCCTCCCCAGATCCGAGAGCGCACGGTTGCGAAGGCGCGAACGTTGCTCGAGGCCCTCCCCTTCATGCAGGAGCACTGGGGGAAGGTCATCGTGATCAAGTACGGCGGCGCGGCGATGGATCGCGCGCCGCTAGCGCGACCGTTCGCTAAGGACATCGCGCTCCTGCAACACGCCGGTATCCACCCGTTGATAGTGCACGGCGGCGGTCCGCAGGTGACGCAGGTCTCGAGCCGGCTCGGGCTGGAGACGACGTTCGTAGACGGCCACCGCGTGACCGACGCCGACACGCTCGATGTGGCGAAGATGGTCCTCGCCGGAAAGGTGAACACCGAGGTTGTAGGGATGCTCATCGCCGGCGGTGTTCCAGCCGTCGGGCTCTCCGGTGTCGACGGCGGCCTCGTGGTCGCGCGCCGGCAGATGGAGCCGGACCTCGGCTTCGTGGGCGAGGTCGTGCGAGTGAACGTCGAGGTCGCACGCACGCTGATGGACAAAGGGTTCGTCCCGGTCGTCGCTCCGATCGCCATGGATGAAGGCGGCCAGGCCTACAACGTGAACGCCGACGTCGTTGCGGCCGAGCTGGCGATCGGTCTGGACGCCGAGAAGCTCGTCTACATGAACGACGTCCCGGGCGTGATCGGACCCGACGGCGACCTGCTCAGCGAGCTCGGCGCGCAGAACGTGCTGGATCTGCTTTCCCACGAGACGGCGGTCGATGGAGGCATGATCCCCAAGCTCCGAAGTTCCGTGCGCGCGGTGCAAGCCGGCGTGCCTCGGGTGCATCTGCTTGACGGGCGCGTCGAGCACGCGCTCGTCCTGGAACTGTTCACGCCGGAGGGCATCGGGACGATGGTCACGCTCGATGCACCTGGACAACAGGAGGAAGAACCGTGAGTCGCAACGGCGGCGGCGCGGCGGTGAAGTCGAAGCGCCAGCAAGCGATCCTCTCGCTGGTATCGCGCGAGAGGCTGGCTTCGCAGGAGGAGATCCGCGCGCGCCTCGAGTACCTCG
>JBGPKY010000039.1:0-15360 GCA_041486205.1 Actinomycetota bacterium | reverse complement strand
CTCGGTCGCCGGCGCCTCGAGGGGTCTTGGCGGGCGTTGGGTGATCACCGCTGAGGAAGTCGAGGGAGGGAACACGCCCAAGCACGAGCCGGGGGTGGTCGGGGAGTTCCAGTCGTGGCTCGCGTTGCTCGTCGAGCGCGAGGGCTCGGACCTGCATCTGAAGGTCGGTGCGCCTCCGAAGATCCGCGAATCCGGGCGCCTCGCGCCGCTGGACCGCTCGCCCCTCACACCGCAGGAGTGCGACGAGGTCGCGATGGCTACCATCCCCCCCGACCGCAGGGCGCGATTCGACGGGGCGGGCGAGGTCGATTTCGCCTACTCGCTACCGCACGTCGGCAGGTTCCGGGTGAACGTCTTCCGCCAGCGAGGCTCGACCAGCATCGTGCTCCGCAAGCTCCGCTTCGGCGGCCCCACCTTCGCCGAGATGGGCCTGCCCGACGCCGTACGCCAGCTCTCGGACGAATCGCGTGGGCTCGTCCTCGTCACCGGGCCGACCGGCTCGGGCAAGACGACGACGCTCTCCGCGATGATCGAGCACCTGAACCACACGAAGCAGGTCCACATCGTGACGATCGAGGATCCGATCGAAGTGCTGTTCAAGGACGACCAGGCTTCGATCAACCAGCGCGAGGTGGGCAACGACACGGAGAGCTTCCTGTCCGCGCTCCGCGCGTCGCTGCGACAGGACCCCGACGTGATCCTGATCGGCGAGATGCGCGACACCGAGACGGTCCGGGCCGCGTTGCAGGCTGCGGAGACCGGCCACCTCGTGATGTCGACCCTTCACACTGTGGACGCGACCGAGACGGTGAACCGCATAGTGGACTTCTTCCCGGCCCACCAGCAAGGGCAGATCCGGCTCACCCTGGCAGGCGCCCTGAAGGGGATCATCTGCCAGCGTCTGGTGTCCAGCGTGGCGGGCGGTCTGGTTCCCTGCCACGAGATCCTCGTGAACACGGGGCGGATCTCGGAGAGGATCGCCGACCAGGACAAGACGGCGGAGATCCACGACGTGATCGCCGAAGGCGGCTACTACGGGATGATCACGTTCGACCGGTCGTTGCTCGAGCTAGTGAAGTCGGGACGGGTGGCCGTGGAGGAAGCGATGGAGACGGCTTCCGCGCCGCACGATTTCCAGCTGTTGCTCCAGCAGGCCGGCATCCAGCTCCCGAGCGCTTAGACCTCGCGGAACGGGCTCGATCAGCCCTCGCCACCACCCCCTGCGTTGCCGTTGCTGCCGAAGGACCTGCCGGCCATGCCCGTCACGCCGGCGAGCAGCGACGAGAACTCCATCGGGATCACGAACTTCGTCGATGCCGACGCTCCGATCTGCTTCAGGGCGTCCAGGTATTGGAGGCTCATGGTGTTCGCGTCAAGCGTCTTCGCGACCTCGAATATCTTCGACAGCGCGAGCGAGAAACCCTCGGCGCGAAGGATCGCTGCCTGCCGGTCGCCCTCGGCGTTGAGGATGGCCGACTGCTTGTTGCCTTCGGCGACCGTGATCGCTGCCTGCTTGGTCCCGTCAGCCTCTGTGACGACGGCACGCCTAGTCCGTTCGGCCGACATCTGCCGCGTCATGGCCTCTTGGACGGCCGGCGGCGGGATGATCTCGCGGATCTCGACGTTCGTAACCTTCACGCCCCATCGCTCGGTGACCTCGTCGAGCTTCACGCGCAGGATCTCGTTGATCTGCTCTCGCTTGGCGAGGACGTCGTCCAGCGTCATGTCGCCGACGACGGATCGAAGCGTGGTGGCCGCCATGTTCTGTGCGGCGCCGGCGAAGTTGCCGACGGCAAGGACCGACATCTGCGCGTCGATCACCTTGTAGAAGACGATGAAGTCGATCGAGATCGGCGCGTTGTCTTCCGTGATGGCGGTCTGATGGGGGATCTCCAGGTACAGCTCTCGCAGGTCCACCCACACCGCGCGGTCGATGACCGGGATCAGGAACACGAACCCCGGCCCTTTCATCCCGATGCATCGCCCCAGACGGAACACGACGAGCCGCTGGTATTCGCGGACGATCCGGATGGCCTGGGGCAGGATCAGGATGAAGAGCGCCAGCACCACCCCGAGCCCGATCAACAGTCCGGTCACGTTGCCCTCCCTTCGGCCTGCCCCGAAACCGTCGGAGCGGGCGTTCCGTGTGTATCCACGTTCAGCGGCTCGACCTCGAGCCGCAATCCTTCGACCTTGGTCACGCGAACGCGCGTTCCGCGTGAAAGAGAGCCCGAGACCGCGTGCGCGGTCCATTGCTCCGAGCCGACGTGCACGACACCCTCGGGCTCGAGGTCCCGCTCGACCATCCCTTCCATACCGACCAGGCGATGCGGTCCGGTCGAGGTGGGCATCCGCCGCGCGCGCATCGCGGCCTTCACCACCGTCGCGAAGAACAGGAACAGGAACACGGCGACGGGCAGGATCGTGCCGAGCGAGACCCGTGCGTTCGGCACAGACGGGTTGAACAGCGTGAGGCCGCCGGTTACGAGCGCGATGACCCCAGCCACCATCGGCACGCCGATACCCGGGTGTTTCAGCTCGAGCAAGAAGAAACCGGCCGAGGCGAGCAGGAGCGCCACGCCGACGATCTGCACCGGCAGCACCCCGAACGTCACGAAGGCAGCGATCAGCGAGAGCACCCCGAGGATCCCCGGGATGGAGAGCCCCGGGTGAAGCAGCTCGATGATGATGAGCCCGATCCCGAGGTAGAAGAAGATGAACGCGAAGTCGGGCGACAGAAGAGCGTGAAGGAGCGCCGCGCCGATGCCGAGGTTCCGCTGTTCGATCGAAGCGCCCGCCGTATGCAGCGTCACGCTCTCCTTCGCACCGAGGATGGGGGCGGTCGTGCCGTCGAGGTCCTCGAGTAGCGTCGGAACGTCGGGGGCGATCAGGTCGATCACGTTGATGTCGAGGGCCTCCGTCGCTGGGATGCTCACCGAGTCGGTGACCGCGGAGGCCGCCCAGTCGGCGTCGCGGCCGAAGGTTTGAGCGAGGCTTCTGATGTAGGCGACGGCGTCGTTCAAGACCTTCTGCTGCTCGATCACGCCGCTCACGCCGACCGGGTGGGCGGCGCCGATGTTCGTGCCGGGAGCCATCGCCGCGACGTCGCAGCCGATCATTATGAACGTGCCGGCCGACGCGGCCCTGGCCCCGTACGGGGAGACGTAGCAGATGACCGGGACTCGGGAACCCCCTATGGCCTGGATGATCTGGCGCATCGAGGAGTCAAGACCGCCCGGCGTGTCGATGGTGAGCAGGATGGCGGCCGCGCCCTGCGCGTTCGCCGCGTCGATGCCGCCCTTGATGTAGTTCGCCTCGAAGGGGTCAACCACCCCGTTCAGCTTCAGCTGTACGACCGTCGGAGTCGTCGCCTGGGCGCCGGCCGAGAGCGCGAACGAGCCGACGATCGCCGAGGCGGCGACCAGGAGCCTCGCGGCGCGAAGCACTTTGCGCATGTCTGCATCATCGCACCGCCGTCAAAGGCGCGTGAGGTGAGGAGCGACGGGGGGTTCGAGCCCGGAAGGCCAGGTCGCGGCGCATAATGGGGTCTCGATCGGAGCGCAAGCTCGCGACGTCCCGTGGGCCGTATATCGGAAGGAGGCCGGATGAGCACTCGCGCCGACGGCCCCCTGACGGCTCGGGAGGAACAACAGCTAGTGGAAGGTATGCTCACCGGCAACGAGGATTCGGTCCGCGCGCTCTACGCCCGGTTCGCGCGACCGATCTTCACGCTCGGGCTTCGCTTGCTCGGCAGTTCCGAGGCCGCGGAGGAGCTCACGCAAGACGTTTTCCTCATGGCCTGGCGGAAGGCGGCCCGCTTCGACGCTAGCCGAGGGAGGCTCTCCACCTGGCTGATGACGATCGCTCACAACCTCGCCGTCGACCGACTGCGGCGTGAATCGGGGGCGTCGCGCCCCCGTCTCGTACTTGTCGATGAGCTACCCGAGATGATCGGCACAGATGAGGAGGACCCGCTCATCGAGCGCGACGTCGCCGTTCGCGCGCTCGAGTCGCTCTCCGACGGCGAGCGGCGGCTTCTCACGCGCGCGTACTTCGGCGGGCTCACGGCGCGTGAGATCGCAGAAGCCGATGGCATCCCGCTTGGCACCGTGAAGACGAGGCTTCGAACCGCACTCATCAAGGTTCGTCGGGCTAACCAGGACAAGGAACGACCGTGAACTGCGTGCTGGTGCGCGAGCTCCTGCCGGAGATGGCGATCGGCGTGCTGTCGGACCATGACCGCACAGCGGTCGAGCAGCATCTGAGGTGGTGCGCCGGCTGCAGGAAGGAGGCCTCAGAGCTGGGGCAGGCCGCGGCGACGTTCGCGTTCGCGCTCGCACCGGCGCCGGTTCCGCAGGGTCTGGCAGACCGAGTCGTCGCGCGGGTCCGCTCGGCCTCGGGGGCTCCTGGGACGCGCCGCAGGGCGCGCACCGCTGCCGCCTCCGTGATCGCGGCGATGGTGGCCGTGGCAGGGCTGGGATGGGGCGCGGTTCAAGCCGGGCGAGCCGACCTCTTCCGCGACCGGGCTGCCGAGGCCGACCAGCGCAGGGTCACGGCGCTCGAGCAGTTCCAGAAGGTCCTTTCCGGACTACCGGTCCGGGTTTCGACCGACACAGCCCACCTCGGGCAACTCGCGCCGGTGGCCGGAGGCATCGGAGGAGGTGCGGCGCTCATCTACTCGTCGCCCACGGTGGAGGATTTCGCGATCGTTATCGTGAGCGGGCTGTCTCGCGTGTCCCCGTCCGCTCTTCCTCTCCGGGTCACCCTCGAGAACCCGGTCGGAGCTACCCTGGGCGCCGGGCGGATCACCTCGCTCGACGCCGACGGAGGCGGGGAGGTGTTCCACCAGTTCGCCGGCGATATCGGTTCCTATGCGACGGTCGTGGTGCGCGATGCGGCCGGGCACGTGGTGCTCCGGGGAACCGTGCAACGGGGCGCGACCGGCCCCTGAAGCCGCTAGCCCGTGGTCAGCTCCAGCGTGTAACTTCCCTTCATCCCGATGGTTCCCGGTGCCTGTGGAGCCCCGGTGAAGTCCATCGTCATGTCGAACGTGCCCGTGCTCGAGCTCCTCAGCAGCTGGTGGTCGGCGGCGTCGAGCCAGCTGGTGATCGTGAACGCGCCGTTCCCGCCGTAGGCGATCTTCGCGTCGGAGAGATCCTGACCGCCCGTTGACGTCGACGTACCGCCGAAGGCTGCGGAGAGCTTCCCGAAGTCGAGGGTGAAGTCGAGCGGTACTTGGAGGTTCGTCGTGACGACCGCGGCGTTAGTACCGTTCACGTTCTCATAGCGGTCGAACGTGCTCTTGGTCGCGTAGTCGATCGAGCCCTTGCCGAATGGGAACGGCACCGAGAACGACTTGCTCCACGAGTCGCCCGGAGCTACGGGGTGATCGGGCAGGATCGGGGTCATCTGTCCCATCCCAGGGAAGCCGACCCCGCCCGTGCTCGCCGCTCCGGATAGTTGCACCCCGTCGGCTGTGAGGATCCGTCCGTCGGGGGCGATCCTCGTGGTCATCGTGGTGCCGGAGACCGCGGACGGTACCGGGATCCCGTTCATGGTGCCCGACGCGTCGGTGACGGTCATGTCGATCGTCGCGATCCCGTCGGAGTCGACCGAGGTTACCTTCCAGGAGATGGTCTCCGAGAGGTCCATCGCGAACGGCTGAGAGCCCAAAGTGTCGGACGTGACGTTCCCGTTCATCGTCATGTGGAACGTGTAGGTCGTGGAGTCGCCCGTCTTGAACGCGAGGGCGAGCGATGCTCGAGCCTCCGTGTTCGAGCGAGTGAACTGGAAGGCCAGTAGACCGGCGACCAGCACGGCGACGAGACCGAGCGCGGCGGATAGCCGACCGCGGCGCTTGGGTGGGGCGACCGCGGGCGGTGGCGGCGATGTTGGGCCCGGCATCGGCGCGGCCCATCGGGACGGCTGCGGCCCGACGGATCCTCCTTCGTTCATCTCTCTTGCTCCCTCGTGGCTAGGGCTTGTTCGACTCCTCGCGTAGGTATCGGTAGCAACGACCCGGGACTTCAGGCCTCCTGCGAGAGGGCTTCCGCGAGGAAGGCAAGGCTCTTCGGGTAGCGATAGTCGATGCCTCCGTGCCCCGCATCGAACAGTTCGAGCGTGTGCGGGACGCCGATCTTCGCCAACTCTTGCGAAACGGCAACCATCCCGTTGTCCAGGAAGAACTCGTCCTGCTTCCCGGCGTCGAGATAGAGAGCGCGCATCGACCTGAGCCCGTCGGCGTACCGCGGCACCATCCGCACGGGATCCCACGCGAGCCACCGTTGCCAGACCTCGTCGATCAGCCGTCCGGTCTGGGTCTCGAAAGGAAGCCGGACCGTGCCGTCCTCGTCGGCCGAGTAGCAGGCCGCGTACCCGTACGGCTCGAAGATGGCTTCGTCGGTGGGCTTCGTCCACGCCGTGCGCGAGCGGAAGTCCTCCCAGAAGCGTTCGTAGGAGCCGCCGTACTCTTCCCGTAGCGCGCGAGCGGCTTTCGGGAAGTCCGGTAGGTAGCAGGCCTCGAACAACGAGTCCCCGCAGTGGCACGCGAGCGCCGAGAACAGGTCCGGCCGCAGCATCGGAGCGACGAGCGCGCCGTAGCCGCCGCTCGACTTCCCCTGGATCCCTCGCATCTCGCGGCGTGCGTCGGTCCGATATCGCGCGTCGACGAACGCGATCACCTCGTCGCAGAGGTAGTCGAGGTAGCGGCCCGTCCCCGGCGAGTTGATGAACTGGGATCCCCCGTATGAGGTCCAGCAGTCTACGAACACGACGATCACCGGCGGCGCCCCGCCGGTGGCGAACAGCTCGTCGACCATCTCGGGGAACGTCGGACGGAAGGCATGGCGGTTGCGCCACATGTCGAGCTGGCCGGTCATGCCCTGGATCACGTACACGGACGCGTACTTGCGGTCAGGTTCGTCGTCGTAGCCGGGCGGCGTGTAGACCCACAGGGGTCTTTCCGAAGGATCTTCTAGCGGGTTGCCGCGCAAGGCTTCGCTGTCGATCGTCAACTCGTCGATCCTTCCCGCGTACCCACGGCTCCACGGCTCCACGGTCGTACCCCTCCCATCTGTCGGTCTGGTCGGAACGGAACCCCGATATCATGCGGGACACATGCCAGATGTGTCCGATGTTGTGGGGATCGGTCTCGCTGGAGGACAGGGCGTCCGGGCGCGCCCACTGACGCTGAAGGCGCCGGGGTACCTGCGATCGAAGGCCGCGATGTCGTTCCTGGGACGCCGGCTGATCCGATGGGTCATGCAGATCCTGTCGAGCGAGGGCATCACCGACTACTTCGTGATCGCGCACGGGAAGGAGAACCGTTACCAGATCAAGGTCATGATCGGCTACGGCGAGACCTTCGGCGTCGACGTTCGCTATTCCCCGGTGAAGTACGACGCGCTTTCGCACGGGAGCGCCGATTCGACGCTTCGGATGCTCGACTACTGGGAGATCACGCGACCGGCCCTCGTGTTCCCGACCGACTCGATCATCGACTTCGATCTAGCTCCGATGTACAAGCAGCATCTCGAGACCGGCGCCGTAGTCACCATCGCGGCGATGATGCGCGAGCCGGACGAGGTCGCCGAGAAGTACGGCCTCGTGCTGGCCGACGCCGAAGGTCGCGTCAACGAGTTCGTCGAGAAGCCGACCCTCGCGGAGCTTCGCGAGCACTTCCAGGCACCCAGCGACGACGACTTCAAGCAACTGCCGTTGATGACGAACGCCGGGTTCTATCTGATCGACTCGAGCAGGCTTCGGGAGCTGGCGCGCGATCCGGCGATCGTGGAGCTCCGAGAGCGGCGCTGCGACTTCGGCAAGGACCTGCTGCCGTGGCTGGTGGGCAACGGACAGCCCGTTTACACGTTCCCGGCACGCCGGCTCGGCGACTTGGGCAACGTCGCCGACTTCATCGAAACGATGGTCGAGGTTCTGAACGGGAACTTCGAGTCCGTCGACCGGCTCCTCGGGCCGCCGTTCGACCCGGAGAACCACGTGTGGATCGCGCCGGAGTCTCTCGCGATGCGAGACTCGACCAGCGGGAAGACGCTGGAGGAGAAGCTGGAAGAGGGACTCGTTACGATCGGGCCGGGCGTGCGGATCGGACGGTTCTGCGAGATCCACCCCGGGGTTACGATCGCGGAGTCGAACCTCGACGACGACATCGAGGTCCACCGGAACGCGACGATCCTGCGGTCGCAGATCCGCGACGGCGCGATCGTGGGGCCGAGCGCGCGGTTGTCGGAGGTGGTCGTCGGCTCCATGTCGGAGATCCGTTCCGAGCCATACCACCCGACGGTCGTCGAGGGGTTCGTTGCGTTGGGCGACGAGGTGACCGTATACCCGGGCGTCCATCTCGCGGATCACGTGTCGGTGTACCCCCGGCTGAAGATGCCCTCCGGGATCTCGATCCCGCCCGGCGTGGAGTTGACGGGTCCGGCGGATGTGCTTCGGTACATGTAGATGCGGGTCGGCTTGGCGCTCCCGCACTACGACTTCTCCATCCGGGGGGAGGCGGCGTCGTTCGCGCGAGCGGCCGAGTTCGCCAAGACCGCCGAGGCGCTCGGGTTCGATTCGGTTTGGGTGTCCGATCACTTTTTCTACTCGCTCGCTCGCTACGGAGCGGGGGAGGATCTGCAGGGCTCCCTCGAACCGCTCTCGACGCTCGCGGGACTCGCCGTGGTGACCGAGAGGGTGCGACTTGGGCCCCTCGTCCTGGGGGCTCCGTTCCGACATCCCGCGGTCGTCGCGAAGGCGGCCGGAACCATCCAGCAGCTGTCCGGCGGACGATTCGAGCTCGCGGTCGGAGCGGGTTGGTATCAGGCGGAGTTCGACGCCTTCGGCTATAGGTTCGGCTCTGTCGGAGAGCGCTTCTCGATGCTCGAGGAGCACGTGGAGGTACTCCATCTCCTCTTGCGCGAAGGCCCGGCGTCGTTCCAGGGTAGGTTCTTCGAGCTGCGCGAGGCTCACAACCATCCGCTGCCCGACCCGCGACCGCCGCTGTGGCTCGGCGGAAAGGGAGGCGACAGGCTCCTCCGCCTGGTCGCGCGGCAGGCCGACGGCTGGAACACCGTCTGGCGCTGGACGCCGGAAGAGTATGCGGCGCGGGTGCGTCGTGGCCGTGAGATCTTCGAGGAAGAAGATCGCGACCCCGCGGAGCTCCGGCTGTCGATCGGTCTCTACACCGTGGTCGGCGAGGACGAGACGGATCTCGCGCGCAGATTCCGAGCGATGCAGGAGTGGATGCCCGGTCGTGCGATCGACGTCGAGTCGCTTGGAGACTTCGCGCGGGACACGCTGACGGGAACACCCTCGCGGGTCCTGGATCGGCTGGGCGCGTTCGCGGAACTCGGCGTGGAAGAGGTGATCCTTTCTCCGGCGCCGCTGCCGTTCTCGGTGCCGGATCCGCAGATGCTCGACGTGATCGCCGGGACCGTCATCTCGGCGGCCCACTCCCTGTAGCCGTGGACTTCCTCGAGGCGGCAGTTGCGGTCCTTCGTGAGGAGGGCAAACCGTTGCACTGGACGGTGATCCAGGATCTCGCGCTTCGGCGAGGCTATCTCGACCCCTTCACGCAGCCCGACGTTCGCCGACATCTGGTCACGGCGCTCGCGGAGGGCGCTAAGTCCGGGACCGTCGCCAGACAAGCGAAGGGTGTCTATGGGCTGCCGGAGCCGTTCAGCGGTACGTGATCTTGGTGTAGGTCTCGAGCTTGCGGAACTGGTGCTCGGCCTCGACGTATCGGATGGTGCCGCTCCGTGACCGCATGACCATCGACCACGTGGTCGCGCCGTCGGGCCAATACTTGACGCCGCGCAGGAGCGAACCGTTCGTGATACCTGTGGCCGCGAAGAACACGTCCTGACCCGAGACGAGGTCGTCTGTCGTGAGGACCCTCTCGATGTCGAAACCGGTTCCCACGAGCTTCTCGCGCTCTTCCTCGTTCCGCGGATAGAGTCGCCCCTGGATCGCACCTCCTACGCATTTCAGGGCGGCCGCGGCGAGAACGCCCTCAGGGGTCCCGCCGATGCCCAGCAGCAGGTCGATGCCCGAACGCCGAGTCGTTGCGGCGGCGATCGCGCCGGCCACGTCACCGTCGGTGATGAGGAAGACCTTCGCGCCGATCCCTCGGACGGCTGAGATCATGTCGGCGTGGCGGTCGCGATCGAGGATCGTGACTACGATGTCCTCGACCCTCTTGTTCTTCGCCTTCGCGACCAGGCGGACGTTCTCCTCGGGCGGCGCCGTGATGTCGATCGCGTCGGCGGCCTCGGGGCCCGTCGCGACCTTCTCCATGTAGACGGCGGCACCGGGGAAGAACATCGTGCCGCGCTCGGCCATCGCTATGACGGCAAGCGCATTCGGCTGGCCCACACTGGTGAGCCGCGTGCCGTCGATCGGATCTACGGCGACGTCGACTCCGGGACCCTCTCCGTTCCCGACCTCCTCGCCGTTGTAGAGCATCGGCGCCTCGTCCTTCTCGCCCTCGCCGATCACGACCGTGCCGTGCATCGAGACGGAGTCGATCATCAAGCGCATGGCATCCACCGCCGCTCGGTCGGCAGCGATCTTGTCGCCTCGCCCGACCCAGCGTCCAGCTGCGAGTGCCGCCGCCTCGGTCACGCGAACCAGCTCCATCGCTAGGTTCCGGTCGGGTCTGGATCCGTTCGTCGTTGTCATCTGAGCACCTCCAAGACGTGGCGAGGGTCCGCGCCCTCGAAGAGAACCCTGTAGATGGCGAGATGGTACGGGAGGTCGAGCCCTGCCTCACCGGCCAGGCGTCGTACGTCGCGCGTGGAGTCCACCCCCTCGACGGTCATCCCACGCCCTTCCATCTCCTCGTGCGCAGCCCGCGGCTCGGTGCCGGCTCCGACGAGCTCACCGTACAGGCGGTTCCTACCTCCCAGGCTGGTCACCAGTGCGTCGCCGAGCCCCGCGAGGCCGAGCGCCGTCTCGGCTCGCCCACCCAGCGCGGTCACCAACTCCGACAGCTCGTGGGCAGCCTTCGTGAACAGTGCGGCCTTAGCGTTCTTGAAGTCCTCCTGCGTGGGTTTGCCGATCCCATCGAGGAAACCCAGGCCTATCGCCGCAACGTTCTTCACCATCGAACACAGCTCGACGCCGGCGACGTCGTCGGTGTAGGTGATCTGATATGCGGCGCTCGCGGCGAACGGCTCGCCGGCGCCGCGCGCGACGGAGACCTCTCGCGAAGCCCACACGGCGGCCGTCGGCAGACCCTCGGCGAGCTCTGACGCCAAACACGGCCCGCCGACCGCGACTACTTCGGCTCGAAGTTCTCGCGCGTAGACCTCCGAGATCCGCATCCCGCTTTCGGGCTCGAGCCCTTTCGCCACCGAGACGACGACCTCCGCCTCGCGCGCGGCATCGGCGACCATCTTCGCGAGCGAACGAGCGCCGTGGGAATTCGCGCCCATCACGGCGATCTGGACGCCGGCGGCGGCCTTCTCCAATCCCTCGGGAGGGAATACGGCAACCCCTGCCGGGAGGTGCTCGGGGAGAAGCGGGTGCTTGCCCTCGGTCCTGAGCGCCGTCAATACTCGTGCGTCGTGCGGGTTGGCCCACAGGGCTGTGTCGAGGCCCAAGCGGGCCGCGTGCATGGCGAAGGCAGTCCCCATCGCCCCCGCCCCGAAGATCGTCACGCGTGCCACGGGGCCCACGATAATGGCCCCATGTCTCCGCGGCATCTCGCCCTGCTCGCGCTAGGCGTCGTGGCGGTGTCGTTCTCGTCCATCCTGATCCGGTGGGCACATGCCCCGGCGCTGTCGATCGCCTTCTACCGCAACGCGATGGCGGCGGCCGTGCTGCTCCCGCTCGCGCTCGCTCGGCATCGTGACGAATTCCGGTCGCTTTCGCGCCGGCAGTGGGCGGTCGCTCTGCTGGCCGGCGCGCTTCTCGCCGTCCATTTCGCCTTGTGGATCCCGTCGCTTTCGTACACGACCGTCGCGGCGAGTACCGTCCTCGTTACCACGCAGCCGGTCTGGGTGGCCGCCATCGGGCGCTCGTTCGGCGAGTCGGTTTCCGGGCGAACGATGGCAGGGATCGGGCTCTCTCTGGCCGGCGCGGTGGCGATCTCGGGGCTGGACTTCACGTTGTCGCGCCGCGCGGCGCTCGGCGACGTGCTGGCGCTGGCGGGTGCGGTGGCGGCAGCCGGCTATTTCCTCGCCGGTCGGAGCGTGCGGACGCGGCTGTCGCTCCTCACGTACGTCGGCATCGCCTACACGACCTGCGCGGGGCTGCTCGCGCTGGCCATGCGCGCTGCGGGCAGGCCGTTCGCGGGTTTCGAGCCGAAGGTCTGGCTGTTGTTCGGGCTGATGGCGTTGGTGCCCCAGATCCTCGGCCACACGGTGTTCAACTATCTGCTCGCCGACGTCGAGGCCGGTATCGTCGCGATCGCCGTGACCGGCGAGCCGATCGGCTCGACGTTGCTCGCGCTCGCGTTCTTCTCCGAGGTTCCGCGTTGGACCGCGCTAGCGGGCGGCTTTCTCATCCTGGCCGGCATCTACGTAACGATCTCAGCGCAGACCCGTCGACCGGCCGCGGTGCCGATCGAATGAGCCCCCGTCCTTGTCCGAACCTGCCCCCGGACGTACGGTGCCGTGGATGACGTCGAGGGATAGGACGATCCTTGCCATCGCCGCCGCAGTGGTGTTCGTCGCCGGCGGCGTCGTTGGATTCGCGATCGGTCGCACAGGGGTAGGCGAAGTGGCCGCTTCCCCAACGCGGGTCGCGCCGTCGGATGCATCGAGCCCACCGCTTCTCGTCACGAGCCCGCCTCCGGTCGTGACACCGACCGCCGGCCTGCCCCCGGCGATCGGACCCGATGGCCAGATCCTGCGGGAGGGCTCGCGTCCCGTGGTGAAGCAGCCGGTTGGTGCGTCTTGCCACGCGCTGGTCTCGGCCGGGTTCCTTGGTGAGTGCGGAGAGGTCGCCGTTGCCGGCAACCGCGTCATCTGGGTCGTGCAGACACAACCGGGAACGCTCGGGACGACCAGCTTCACCGCGCGGATCTTCACGTGGGTCGCCGCCTCAGCCGGCTGGGTCGAATGGCTCCAGGCGAGTGATGGCGGCGGCGGGAAATGGGCCGACGTGAACGTCGTCGCCGCAGACCTCACCGGCGACGGGGTCCCCGAGCTCCTGGTCGGTTTCCGCTCCTCGGACGAAAAGAAGACACTGGACCTCGACGTCGTCTCGTACACGGAGAACGGCCTGCCGCAAGTCGTCGCGCACCCTGACCCTGCTGCACTCGGTTCGGTCGTGGTCTCCGGCGGCAACCTCGACGAGTACGCTGCTCAGTACCCGAACGACGAAGCGGCGTGCTGCCCGCCCTCTTACCTGCGGCAGACGATCGCCTTCGAGCAGGGGTACTTCCGCGTCGTGGCGTCCGTCGGCGTTCCGCCGAACCAGGTGCCGCCTTCGCAGATCTAGATGGCGCCCACCGACGACGCGCCGCGCTTCCTCACGGTCGATGACTACGAGCCGGTCGCGCGCGCGCGGCTCCCGCGTGACGTCTTCGACTACTACGCAGGCGGAGCCGGCGACGAATGGACCCTTCGCGAGAACCGTTCGGCGTTCGAGCGATGGGTACTTCGGCCTCGGGTGCTTCGCACGAAACGAGTGCGCGATCTCTCGACCGAGATCCTCGGGCAGCGCTTGTCCTTCCCGGTGCTCGTCGGCCCGTGGGCATACCAGGGGATGGCCCACCCCGACGGCGAGTTCGCCACCGCGCGCGCGTGCGGGAGCGCGGGAACGATCATGGTCGTCTCGACAACCACCGAGTCGTTCCTCGAGCAGGTGGCCGCAGCTGGAGAGGGTCCGAAGTGGTGGCAGCTCTACGTGTTCTCCGACCGCGGCTACACGGCGGAGATGCTCCATCGGGTCCATGCGGCCGGCTACGCAGCGATCATGCTGACCGTCGACTTCCCCGAGAACGGTCTGCGTCACCGTGACTCGCGGAGCGGATTCGTGATGCCGATGGGCCTGCCGTCCTCCGAGCTCGAGTACGACCCCGATCTGTCTTGGGATGACCTGCCGTGGGTCCGCGAGCAAGCGCCGCTCCCGCTGCTGCTGAAGGGCATCCTCACGGGCGAGGATGCCCGCATCGCGGTGGATCTCGGTGTGGATGGCATCGTCGTGTCGAACCACGGCGGACGCCAGCTCGACGGCGTACCAGCCGCGATCACGGTTCTGGACGAGATCGTGGAAGCCGTCGGCGGGCGGGTTCCGGTGATGGTCGACGGCGGGATCCGGCGCGGGACCGACGTGCTGAAGGCGCTCGCCCTCGGCGCGGCAGCGGTGATGGTGGCCCGACCGGTGATCTGGGGTCTCGCGGTCGGCGGCGAAGAAGGCGTCGTCGATGTCCTGGAGATCCTTCATCGCGAGTTCGACAACGCGATGGCGCTCTCGGGCTGCAACCTCGTGGCCGAGGTGACGCGCGGCTCGATCGCGCCCGCCGTGTGACGGGACCGGCGGCCTCTGCCACCATGAACGCTCGATGGGCGCCATCGACCTCCACACGCACACCAGCTATTCGGACGGCACGTTCGCGCCGGCCGAGGTCGTGAAGCTCGCGAGCGAACGAGGGCTTTCGGTCGTGGCGATCACCGATCACGACACGACCGATGGCCTCGCGGAGGCGTTGGCGGCCGGCGAGGCGATCGGGGTGATGGTCGTTCCCGGCGTTGAGTTCTCCGCCGAATACGAAGGCGCGAGCCTGCACATCCTCGCTTACTGGATCGATCCGGCCGATGAAGGTCTCCGTGCCGAGCTGCAACGTCTGAACGACTCTCGCTTCCGCCGCGGCGAGCTGATGGTCGAGAAGCTCCGCGAGCTCGGGCACGAGCTGTCGTTCGAACGGGTCCGCGAGATCGCGGGATCCGGCCTCATCGCCCGGCCGCACGTCGCGCAGGCGATGGTCGAGGCCGGCGTCGTCCCCGACGAGAAGTCGGCCTTCGACCTCTACATCGCCGACGACGGACCCGCCGCGGTCCCGAAGCACGCGCTGCACCCGTTCGATGCCGTCGATCTCATCCGCGCGGCCGGCGGCGCGTGCGTGCTGGCGCACCCCGGCATGTGGCGCGGACAGGGTGCCGTACCGGACGAGCTCATCGAGCAGATGGCGGCACGCGGCATGGCCGGCCTGGAGGTCGATCACACCGATCACACGCCCGAGCAGCGGGAGCGCTACCGCGGGATGGCGAAGAGACTCCGCCTCGTCGCCACCGGAGGTTCCGACTGCCACGGTGATCGATACGACCCCGTTCGCCTCGGCTGCGCCACGACCGATCCCGAACAGCTCGAAGCGCTGCAAGCCCGCGCCGGCCGCTAGCGAACGAACCG
>JBGPKY010000038.1:0-15569 GCA_041486205.1 Actinomycetota bacterium | reverse complement strand
TCGAAGTACGGCCGTATCAGCGAGGAGCCTTACATGGAGGCGACCATCCCGTCGCTGCTCGACCCGACGCTGGCGCCCGAGGGGCAGCACGTGATGAGCATCGTCGTGCAGTGGACGCCGTACCGGCTCCGCGAGGGCGATTGGGACGCGGAACGCGACGCGCTCGGCGACCTCGTCGTGAAGACTATGGAGCAGCACGCACCGGGCCTCGGCGAGCTGGTAACCGGACGGCAGGTCATCACGCCGCTCGACCTGGAGCGGGACTACGGGCTATCGCAAGGTCACCCCTTGCACGCGGAGCCCGGACTTGACTCGTTCTTCGCGTGGCGGCCTCTGCTCGGCCACGGGAGGTACCGTATCGGTTTGGACGGTCTCTACCTGTGCGGTTCGGGCGCCCATCCAGGCGGAGGCATCACGGGTGCTCCGGGGGCGAACGCGGCCCGCGAGATAGATGCGGATCTGAAGAAGCGCGCCAAGTAGCTGAGCGAGCGGCTGCGCCGGGAGGGGGGCGTCATGACGTGGCGTTTGCAGGGGACCACGCTCGAGTTCTGTAGCTGTGATCCTGGGTGCGGGTGTAACTTCGCCGGATCCCCGAACTCGCTGGAGGGGAACTGCGAGGCCTTGCTCGGGAGCAACATCGAGGCCGGCGACCTGGACGGGGTCGATCTCTCGGGCACGAACGTGGCGTGGGCGCTCTGGTGGCCGGGCGCGATCCACGATCGCGGCGGCCGCGGCCACGCGTTCGTCGACTGCGCTAGCGACGAGCAGTTCGAAGCCCTCGCGAAGATCTTCCGAGGCGAGGTCGGCTACGAGTTCTTCGAGATCTTCAACTCGACCTTCGAGGAGCCCTCCGCCGTCGATCGGGCGAAGGTCGACCTGACGCTTGCGGATCGGGAGTCGAGCATGTCCGTGGCCGGCGTCGGGGAGGCTGTGATGCAGCCGCTGCGCGGCGCAACCGGAGACGTGAACGATGTGCGGATCGTGAAGCCGAACGCCTTCATCTGGAAGGATGGCAAGGTGGCGACGAGCACCGTACTGAAGGTCGAACTTCCCGAGATGGCATTCGAGGTGTCGGGGCGCCACGCCGTCTTCGCGAACTTCGACTGGGGAGCCTGAGGACCGGACGGCGCCCCAGCTCCCCGGTGTGCCCGCGAACGAGGGAGGCCCAGACGCTCACCGAGCCGCACGGCTCAGGCGGTGTGCACAGGAAGCACGCGCGGGGGCCGCGCGCGAGCCTCTATGGTCAACTCGCAGGCGCGACCGAGGGACATGGGCCTACGTCGACCTCGAGGCCCTCGTGGTCGGATCCTCTGACCGAGAAGGTTCCCGCGTTGGCCGAGCACCAGGTCCTCGTCGTGAAGACGTGATCGATCCGGAGCTGGAACAGGCGGAAGATACCCTTCTCGTATGTGGAGCCTGCCCAGCCGGTCCTCATCGCGTCGCGGAACGAGGACGCGAGCGTCCGGTAGGCCTGGGAGCGGTCCGTCTCGTTGAAGTCGCCGGCCAACACCACCGGGAGCTGTTCCGAGTCAGCCGCGGCAGTCAGATGCTGGATGAGAGCGAGCGCCCCGCCGAATGAAGTTTCGTGGAGCGGGTTCTCCGTGTGGACCGCGTACAGGACGAACGGGCGCGACGGCGCCGCCACCTGTACGCGAATGACCTGCGCATCGGGGAGAGCCTCGGGGCTGGGCAGGAGCGTCAGGGGCCAGGTGGAGTAGACGGCGTTCAGGCCCCTGATGACCGAGTAGGGGAACGCGGGCGCCAGCCCGGCGCGGAAGGCAACCGTCGTCTCGAGGGCGACGAGCACGTCCGGATCACGATCGAGCAGGCCCTGCGAGCCTTCGACCGGGTTCGCGTTGTGCTCGTAGGCGTTCGCCGAGACGATGTGGATGGCGTCAACCGGCGCGGGCCCGGCGATCGGCGTCCGCGGCTCGAGCACCGCAGATGACGCGAACGCGACGAGCGAGACGGCCACGACCAAGAGTGCTGGTTTCTTCTTCCCGATGGCGATCGCCCCGAGGCAGACCAAGGCGACGAGCACGATCCCCGGCAGGAAGAACGCGACCTCGTCGAAGGAGGCCGACAGGTTGCGAACGGCGAACCATGCCCACGGCGCGGCTGCGCCCGTCGCGAGCGCAACCCACCCTCGCCGTTTCTGGGGGGATCGCATCCGGGAAGGGTACGCGCAAGGCCGCGTTAGGATCGGTAAGGCGAGGAGGGAGACCATGTGCCGCAGCATCAAGAAGCTACGTCGCGATGACGAGCCGGCGACCGCCGAGGAGATCCGCGAGGCGGCTCTGCAGTTCGTCAGGAAGGTGAGCGGCTACCGCGTGCCGTCGAGACGGAACACCGAAGCGTTCGACACGGCCGTCGAGGACATAGCCGCCGCCTCGAAGCGCCTGCTCGAAGCGATCGCCCCCGGCCCTTCGTAGCATGGGCGCCATGCCGTTTCCGCTGGAGCCATCCCCCGAGGAGATGCTCGAGATGGGGGAGGCCGCGCTTTCCTTCGCGGTCGGGTTCCTGCACGCACGCGGCGACGCTCCGGCGGCCGGTCTCGCCGGCTCGCCTGAGGTGGCGCGCGCGTACCGCGAGTCGCCTCCCGAGGTGGGAGGAGGCTTCGGGCCGATGCTCCAGCTGGTCAGGGCGGCGGCAGAGAAGGCGACCGACAATGCCGGACCCGGCTACCTCGCCTACATCCCCGGCGGAGGGCTGTTCACGTCGGCGCTGGCGGACTTCCTGGCGTGCAACATCGACCGGTTCGTGAACCTGTGGGCACACGCCCCGGTCGCCGCGCAGGTCGAGAACAACGTCGTGCGGTGGCTGTGTGACCTGTTCGGCTACGGGCCGGCTTCGCGCGGGGTGCTCACGTCCGGCGGTTCGATGGCGAACTTCTCGGCCGTCGTCGCGGCGCGCAAAGCGAAGCTGCCGGAGAACTTCCTGGACGGCACCATGTACGTATCCGAGCAGGTGCACGCTTCGGCCACGAAGGCCGCGTCGCTCGCCGGGTTCCCCAACCGCAACGTCCGCGTGGTGCCGTGCACGGAGGAGCTACGGATGGACATGGGGTGGCTGCGCTCGATGATCCGTGACGACCGCGATGCGGGCGGCACGCCGTTCCTCGTGGTCGCGACGGCCGGCACTACCAACACCGGCGCGGTCGACCCGATCGAGGAGATCGCGGAGATCGCGTCGGCCGAGGACCTGTGGCTCCACATCGACGCGGCCTACGGTGGGTTCTTCCAGCTCACCTCGCGTGGCCACGCGAAGTTGCGGGGCATCCAGCGGGCAGACTCGATCACGCTGGATCCGCACAAGGGGATGTTCCTGCCGTACGGGACCGGGTCGCTCGTCGTTCGCGACGGCGAGAAGCTTCGGCAGGCGCACTACGCCGGCGCGGCCTACCTGCAGGACTTCCCCGGGGAGGACGAGATCCCGAACTTCACGGAGTACTCGATGGAGCTCTCGCGGGACTTCCGCGGCCTGCGAGTTTGGTTCCCGTTGAAGCTGCACGGCGTCTCGGCGTTCCGCCAGGCGTTGGATGAGAAGCTCGACCTCACCCGCGTCCTGTACGACGCGCTGTGCGAGATCCCTCAGCTCGAGATGCCGTGGGAGCCGGAGCTCTCGATCGTGCCGTTCCGGCTCCGGAACGGTGACGACGCTTCGAACAGGCGGCTGCTCGATACGATCAACGCTTCGGAACGCGTGTTCCTCTCGAGCACGGTCGTCGACGGGAGGTTCCTGATCCGCGCGTGCATACTCTCGCACCGGACGCACCGCGATCGTATCGACGAGTGCATCGAGATCGTCCGACGAGCGGTCGCCGACGTGGTGGGGTAGGCCCACATTGCCAGAGCTGCCCGAGGTCCAGGCACTCTCGGAGCGTCTCGGAGCGGCCGTCGCGGGTGCGGCGCTCGCGGGCGTCGACCTCCTTCAGTTCTCCTCTTTGAAAACGGTGGCGCCCCGACCCGCCGAACTCATCGGGCGAACCATCGCGGGGGTCGGCCGCCGAGGGAAGTTCCTCGTCCTCGCGTTCGAAGGACCGCGGATGCTGGTGCACCTGTCGCAGGGTGGGCGCGTGGACGTCGAGGATCCGCCGAAGGCGACGAAGCCGCGAGGTTCGGTGTCGCGCCTGCGCTTCGATGGCCGGCCGTCGATCCTGGTGAAGGAGTTCGGCCGTGAGCGGAAGGCGGGGCTGTGGGTTCTAGCCGAAGCGGACGACGGACCGCTCGCCCGGCTCGGGCCGGAACCCTCGTCGGACGAGTTCGAGGAGCTCGTCGTTCGTGGGGACGATCCGCGGCGCGTCCACACGATCCTGCGAGACCAGCGGACGGTGGCAGGTATCGGGCGAGGGTATTCGGACGACATCTTGCATCGCGCGAAGCTGTCTCCTTACGCCTCGCTCGGCTCTCTCGATGCCGAGCAGCGCCGGACGCTTCTCGAAGCTGTGCGTGAAGTGCTCGCCGGAGCTCTCGAGGTCGAACGCCGACGCACGGGAGGCCTGCCCGCCAAGCTTGGGGACCATTTCTCGGTCCATGGCTGCTATGGAACGCCGTGCCCGCGCTGCGGCGAAGATCTGCGCCGCGTGTCCTACGGATCGCACGAGGTGACGTACTGCCCGGCCTGCCAAACCGGCGGGAAGGTTCTCGCCGACCGTCGCCTATCGCGGCTCGTCCGCTGATCGACCTACGCGGATGGTTGACGGCGGCGAGCCGGAGCCCTGCGCCGGCCCCACGGCGAACAGGGCGACGAGGGTCCAGGCGATCCTGTCGGCGGTGCTCTCGGTCAGATCGAGAGGATCTTGTCCGTCTCGCCGAGGACGCGATAGCCCGGACCTTCGCGAACGGCCTCGCTGCGTCGCACGAGCTCATCGAGGGCCGCACGGGCTCCCGTGGCTCCCCAGCCGAAGGCGTTCCCCAGTTCGAAGGGGCGCGCGACGAGCATCGTGTTGAGGAATCGCCCGGCTGCGCGGAGCCGCGCCGCTTCCATGTTGCGACGCTTCGGGATCGGGAAGGCTCGCACGGTGAGCTCGAGCACGGCGCTGGGCCACCCGGCGCCTTCGTCTTCCGTGCCGAGGTGCGTGATGACGAGCTCACGCCCGAGCTCGGTGAGAGCGGCTGTGAACGCCTCGCCCCCCTTGCGGCCCTCGACCGCGAGCGCCTCACGCAGGGCCGAGGTTGGTTGGGGGCCGCTGCGAAGAAGGATCCTCGCGATGCGGAAGGCATCGCGTGAGAGCTTCGCTTCCTCGAAGTCCTCCGGCCGTCCCGCTCGGGGGTAGAGATCCGCGAGGAGCAACGGAGACAGGAAGGTCGGGCGGCCGCGTAGGAAACGGCCGTACCACGCCAGCCCGCGCAAGGGGAGCTCGTCCTTCCAACCCCACACCCGCTCGGCATCGGGGCCCCATTCCTGGTCCAGGAACGCTTGTTCGGTGGCCACCTCCCAGAGTGAGGGGAGGGGGATCCCGGCCTTCGGGAACAGGAGGGCGAACCCGACGTCCTCGACGAAGGAGGCGGCCCGCTGGATGGTGCCGATCTTGCGCTTGGTCAGCCACCAGCGCCTGGCCCGTGCCTGGGCGATGTCGTCCGCCATGTGATCTAGCCTAGCGTGGATCCGCTGTCTAATTAAGAGACCGGATTCAGCCATTATATACTTGACAATGACCTAATGAAATTATGGGATAATCACGTTATGCGCGGCGTTCCGGCCCTCGAACTTGTTAATGCGGATCTCGGCTCGACCGGCGACCTGGGACGATGGCTCGCCGAGGCGGGTGATCGGGCCTGGGGCGCCAAGGAGGAGATGGCGCTCCGGCTCCCTGACTTCGCGCGGCTCCGGGGAACGGTTCGCGATCTCCTCGACGCCTCGATGGGCGGCGGCTCCTTTCCCGCCGCCGCCGTCGAGCGCCTGAACGAAGCCAGCTCCCGCGTTCCGCGCGTGCTCCGCCTCGATCCATCCTCGGGGGTCGCCGTGGAAGAGCCTGTATCGGGGAACCCGACCGCGACCGCCCTGGCCGCGGTGGCCCGATCGGCCATCGAGACGCTCGGCGGCGCCGACCGGGAGAGGCTCCGGCGCTGTCCGGCGTGCGGGAGGTACTTCCTGGCCTCCCGCGGCGACCAGAGATGGTGCTCTGCCGCGTGCGGCAACCGCACGAGGGTCGCACGCCACTACGCGAAGCGGTTGGGATCTCGGACGGCGATCGAGCGGCGGGAGCCCGTGCCCTGACCGACGGCTGGGTTCGCTCCTCATGCGTTTGCTAGGCTCGCCCGCGTGGCGGACCCGTTCTCGTGGCATCCCGAACCTGAGTTGATCGGCTTCCGCGACGAGGTGGTCGCGCGCGAGGCGCTGGAGCGGCTCGGCAAGGCTACGTGGGACGAAGCTCTGCACTACCTCTACGAGGAAGCGCTGCGCCGGCCGGTCGTTTCCGCTTCGTACCCGGCGATGAGGCGCCGCTTCTTCGGGGAGGTTAACGAGCCTTCACCGCCGCCGTCTGGGCCCGCGAGATCCGCCGACGTGCTCGCCGAGTTCCGCGAGCGCGTCGCACCTTACCTGTTCAACTCGCAGAACCCTGGTTCGTATTCGTACTTCACGCCGCCGCCGCTCCCGATGTCGATCGCCGGCGAAGTGCTCTCGCAGTGGGGACAGCAGGGCGTGGACGTATGGCACGCGGGACCAGCGGCGGCGTTCGTCGAAGAGGAGGTCACGGCCTGGCTGCGCGGGCTCATCGGGTTCGGCGAGGGGTCGTGGGGGGTTCTGACGAGCGGCGGCGTGATGGCGAACATCATGGCGCTCACGGTCGCCCGGGACATACACCTCGCGAAGCTGCTCGGACTGGCGGATCCTCCGCGCGGCGGGGCGCTCGAGGGCGTACGCGTGTACGCGAGCGACCAGGCTCACTTCTCGATCGCGCGCGGGCTCGACGTGCTCGGGTTCCCGCCCGAGACGCTGCACCTGTTGCCGTCCGACGAGCGGTTCCGCTTGAGGGGCGACGTTGTCGCGTCGGCGGTGGCATCCGACCGGGCGGTGGGGTTGGTGCCGTTCGCCATCGCGCCGGTGGCGGGGTCAACGAACACGGGCTCGGTCGATGCCGTCGACGAGCTGGCCGACGTCGCGGGGCGGGAAGGGCTCTGGCTTCACGTGGATGCCGCTTATGGCGGCGCGGCGCGGTTCTCCGCACGAGACGCCGGTCGCGTGACGGCACTGGATCGCGCGGACAGCGTGACGGTCGACCCGCACAAGTGGTTCTTCCAGGCATACGACATCGGCGCGCTGATCGTGAGGCGGCGTGAGGACCTGCTCCAGACGTTCCATCGCGCGCCGGAGTACTACCGCCACCCCAAGCCTGAAGACGAGCCGCTCAACTGGATGGCGTACTCGATCGAGGGCACGCGCAGGTTCCGTGCACTGAAGCTCTGGCTGTCGTGGAAGCACCTCGGCAGCGAGGGGTTCGGGCGATTGATCGAGCAGAACGACGACCTGGCGGCGTATCTGGTTCGCCGCTGTCGCGAGCTGGGCGATTTCGAGATCCAGCCCGAAGAGCCGGAGCTGTCGATCGTCTGCTTCCGTCACGTTCCGCTCGGGCTCGACGACGCGAAGCTCGACGCCTACCAAGACCGGCTGCAGCTCAGGCTTGAGGCGAGCGGCGAGGGATGGGTTTCGACGACGACCCTGCGCGGCCGCACATACTTGCGCGCCGGCATCGTGAACTACCTCTCGACGGAAGCCGACGTCGACCGCATGCTCGACGCGATGCGGAGGCTCTCGCCCGAGGTCGTCGGTGAGCTCTGAGGAGGAGGTCGCAGATAGGGTTTCGTTCTGCGACGCCGCCAAGTTCTGGGTCAAGCTAGGGTTCATCAACTTCGGTGGGCCGACCGGGCAGATCGCGATCATGCACGACGAGCTGGTCGAACGACGTCGCTGGATCTCGAACGGGCGGTTCCTGCACGCGTTTTCGTACTGCACTCTGTTGCCGGGACCGGAAGCGCAGCAGCTCGCGATCTATGTCGGGTGGTTGCTGCACAAGGTTCGCGGTGGTCTCGTCGCGGGGATCGCATTCGTCCTTCCGGCCTTCTTCCTGATCTGGGGGCTGTCTTGGGCGTTCGTGACGCACGGCAGCATCGAGTGGGTCGCCGCCGTGTTCTTCGGCTTGTCGGCTGCGGTGATCGGGATCGTCGCAGCTGCGGTGATCCGGATCGGGAAGAAGGCCCTTCGGAACCCGTTCATGGTCGGCGTCGCGGCGGCCGCGTTCGTGTCGCTGTTCTTCCTGCACGTCGCGTTCCCGTTCGTCGTGATCACGGCGGGGGCGATCGGGCTCGTGGCCGGCCCGCGGTGGCCTGGGACGTTCGTGGTCGAGAAGGTCGATGAAGACTCGCTCGGAGGGGCGCACACCCGGATCAGCTTGCGGCGCAGTCTCGTCGTGCTCGTCGTTGGGCTCGTCGCGTGGCTCGGGCCGCTCTTCGCGGTCGCCGCCTGGCGGGGGAGCGGAGACGTGCTGTCGCAACAGGCGTTCTTCTTCTCGAAAGCGGCGCTGGTGACCTTCGGGGGCGCGTACGCAGTGCTCGCGTACATCAACCAGGCGGCGGTGTTGCAGTACGGCTGGTTGCTGCCGGGGCAGATGGTGGTCGGGCTCGGGCTCGCGGAGAGCACGCCGGGGCCGCTCATCATGGTCACCGAGTTCGTGGGCTACGTGGGGGCGTACCGTCATCCCGGCGGCCTGGATCCCGCCATCGCCGGACTGCTCGGCGCCGTTGTGGCGACGTGGGCCACGTTCGCGCCCTGTTTCCTGTGGATATTTCTCGGCGCTCCATTCATCGAACGGGCGCGTGGGAACGCGCGCCTGTCCGCAGCGCTGTCGACGATCACGGCTGCTGTGGTAGGCGTGGTCTTGAATCTCGCCGTGTGGTTCGCAGTTCACACGATGTTCGAACGCGTGCACGACATGTCGCTGTTCGGCGGGCCGGTCCCGATCCCAAACCTACGTTCGATCGACCTCTTCGTGCTGTTAGTGGCGGCGGTCGCGTTCGTGGGGATGTGGCGGTTCCGCTGGAACGTCGCGTTGATCGTTCTCGCGAGCGCCCTCGCGGGACTCCTTCACCAAGTGGTGCTCTAGCGGATCTCCGGGACTCCGACCGGATCCGGGGATGGGCGAAGGGGATCGCGCGGCGGCTCACACACGTCTCCGCATAGAATCTGCGGGGTGAGCGACCAATCCACCCCGGCTCCGAGACGGATCGTCGTCACCGAGAACGGCCCCTACCGGGTCGAAGGGGGACTCCCACTCGCGCGCGAGACGATCGTCGAGACCGAGTACGGCGAGCCGGTTGAGTGGGAGCGAGGCGAAGGGTTCGGGGCCCGGCCGACCTACGAGCTCTGCCGCTGCGGGCATTCGAGTCGAAAGCCCTTCTGCGACTCGACGCACGAGAGCATCGGGTTCGATGGGACCGAGACGGCCGACCGCGCTCCGTCTGCGACCAGGCGAGATGTCTGGGAGGGCGACGGCGTTCTGATGTCCGACGACTTCGGGCTCTGCACGCACGCCGGCTTCTGTGGCGACCGCTTCACGAAGGTCTGGCAGATGATCGACGGGGCTTCGGACCTTGAGGTCAAGTCGCGCCTGATGCGGATGATCGACCGATGCCCGTCGGGCCGGCTCGAGTACTCGATCCCTCCGAACCCCGAACCGGTCGAGGTGACCTACGAACCGCAGGTGTCGGTCACCAACGACGGACCAAACGTCGGCCCTTACTGGGTGAAGGGCGGCGTGCCGGTGGTCTCGGAGGACGGCACGCCCTACGAGATCCGCAACCGCCAGACGCTCTGTCGTTGCGGCCTCTCGCGTAACAAGCCGTTCTGTGACGGCTCCCACGTGGAGAGCGGCATCAAGGACTAGCGTCCTCCCCGTCGTCGACGTCCGGATCACGCAAGGGCTCATGTCTGAATAGGCGCTTGGCGCCGTAGAGCAACATGAGCAGACCGATGGTGATGATCGGGATCGGCCAGAGCCACGCGGCGCCGAGGTCGGCGACGCTTCGGTCCCCTCCGAGGAACGCCAGTGCGATCGCAGTGAACAGAAGACCGAACACCAGCGAGAGCGGATCCAGCGGGTGACGTTTCATGGGTTGCTCCCCTTGCCGTTCGCCTTATGGTTCGAGTTGTCCTTGTTGTGCTTGGGCGGGGGGGCGGAGGCGTACCGGAAGACGGTGACGTCGCCGATGCCGACACGCAGATGCAGCACGATGGTTCCCTGAACACGACCCTTCGGGATCATCGTCCGGTGGAACGTTTGGCCGAGTCCGTCGCTCGAGAAGCGACCGATCTCGACATGGCCACCCCCGACGTCGCCGTAGACCTCGACGAGGGCATGGGTGGGGACGGTAACCCAGATCGTGCCGAGGGCCGACGTCGCGTCGATGTGCGCGGTGGCCCCACCGAGGTCGAGGTTGTAGAGGCTCAGGGATACGTTCCCAACGAGCGTGTGGTACTCGGGCTGGAGGTCGCTCGTCGTCTTGGGGGTCACGTTCACCGGGCGGAAGCCGCCCTGAAGCGGAACTTGGATGACGCTCGCCGCGAGCACGATCGGGACCGCCACCGCAGCCGGGAGGATCAGCCAACGCGCCCGCCCCCACGCCGCGCCTATCAGCAACCCGATCCCGAGCACCAGCAGACCGACGGCGGGGTATCGCACCAACGACAGGTGAAACGCCCCCGCGCCCCCGAGCGCCGCCGTGACGCCGAAGGCGAGCAAGGCGGCGCCGAGCGTCAGCCACCCGAGCGGCGAACGCTCTCGCCTGGCACGTTGCACGCGGATGACAGGCTCGATGATCCCCTTCGTCTCCGGCGCGGCCACCGAAGCCTCGGTCGTACCGGCGTTCTCTCGCATGGCGTCGTGACGGAACAGCACCACGCCGAACCAGATCAGCAGGAAGGCCCAGATGACGTCGAGCCGCCACAGCCCGATGACCGCTCCCAGTACCCCGCCACCCACTATCAGCAGGACCTCGCCGAACAGCGAAACGAAGCTCGGGAACGCGCGCATCGGCCGGGAGGCCGCGGGGCCCGGTCGATCTTCGGGCGGAACCACGAGCCACAGCGCAAGGTAGGCGAGCAACCCCACACCCGCGAAGGTCTTGAACAGTAGCTTCAGCGGGCTCGCGTAGGGGTACAACACGGGTGGCACGTAGGCGGCTCCCACCCGCGTGATGAACCCGAGGAGGACGATGGCGAGTCCGCACCCGGCGAACGCGAGCCGGAACCAGGTTGGCGAGACACCGAAGTAGTCGCCGAGCCCTCCTGCGACGCCCCCGAGGATGCGTTGGTCCGCGCTGCGGCGCAGCACGCGCGGTTGCGGGGGGTGGGGAAGGGACCCCTCGGTCGCGATGCCGGCGCCCTGGGTCGCGCCGCCACTAGTTGCGGTCTCTTCCATCGAGCCTGATGATGCCGACCCGGACCGCGCTCTGCCATCGGGGATGACCCCCGAGAAACCCTGAGGCGCATCACCGGATGTCGGGGACGTCCCCGATGTACCCGCCGGGGTCGCTGTGAGAGCATCGGCCAAGGTGTTCACGCGAAGCGCCAACGACCGGGTCTTGACGGGCGTCGCCGGAGGGATCGGCGAGCGTCTCGGGATAGACCCGGTGGTCGTTCGGCTGGCTTTCCTGGTCCTCACACTGGCCGGCGGGACCGGCGTTCTCGTGTACCTCGGCGCGCTGATCCTGTCCTCGCCACCCGATCCGCTGGCGCCGGGGTCACGGCCGCGTAGGAGCACGCTTCAGGCGATCGCGGTCGGGTTCGTCATCGCCGGGGTGCTGCTGTTGCTTCGCGAAGCTGGCGTGTGGTTCGGCGACCGGATCGTGTGGCCGGCCGCGCTCGCGGTGCTCGGTTCGGCGGTGATCTGGACCCGTGGCGACGAATCCGATCGCCTCCGGTGGAGCCGATTGCTCTCGCGCATGCCCGGACATGCCGCGGCAGCGGTGCAGGGCAGGGGTTCCCGACTCCGGTTGGTGATCGGAGCGGGCGTGATCGCGCTCGGGCTCGCGATGTTCCTCACGTCGAACAACCCGCTCCAGCTGGCGAGCGCACCGTTCGCCGTGGCTGCCGCGGTCGTCGGGCTCGCGGTGATCATGGGTCCCTACGTGTGGCGACTCGCACGCCAGAGCACGGAGGAGCGGCGCGAGCGCATCCGGCAGGAGGAGCGCGCCGAGATGGCGGCGCACCTTCACGACAGCGTGTTGCAGACGCTGGCCTTGATCCAGCGGACCGATGAGCCGCGTGAGATGGCCGGTCTGGCTCGCTCGCAGGAACGCGAGCTCCGCTCGTGGCTCTACGGGAAGTCCCAGCACCGCGACGCCGACCTGCTGAGCACCGAGTTCGACGCCGCCGCGGCGGAGGTCGAGCGGGCTCACGGGGTTCGGATAGAGGTCGTGATGGTGGGAGACTGTCGCCTGGACGAGGGGGTCCGCGCGCTCGTCCACGCCTGCCGCGAGGGGATGATCAACGCAGCGAAGCACTCAGGCTCGGCCGGCGTCTCGGTCTACGTCGAGGTCGAGGCCGACCAGGTATCAGCGTACGTGCGCGACCAGGGCGTCGGGTTCGTCCGGGAGATGGTCCCGGAGGATCGCCGCGGCATCGCCGAATCGATCGAAGGCCGCATGGAGCGGAACGGGGGCGTCGGGACGGTCTCGACGGAGCCTGGCCGAGGCACCGAAGTGAGCCTTCGCATCCCGCGGACGCGCGCATGAGCATCCGCGTGTTCCTGGTCGAAGATCACGAGCTGTTCGCGTCCGGGGTTCGCTCGGAGCTGGGGCGCGAGTTCGAGATCGTCGGCCATGCGGGAACGACGCAAGAAGCCATCGCGCGGATCCCTGCCGCGGAGCCCGACGTCGTGCTGCTCGACGTCCACCTTCCCGACGGCGGAGGAGCAAGCGTCGCGGAAGCCCTTACTTCGTCCCATCCGGACATCCGGTTCCTCGCCCTGAGCGTTTCGGATGCCGCCGACGACGTGATCGCGGCGATCCGCGCGGGGGCGCGCGGCTACGTCACGAAATCGATCTCGCCGGACGAGCTCGCGACCGCGATCCGCCGAGTGCACGACGGCGACGCGGTATTCTCGCCGCGCCTGGCGGGATTCGTCCTGGATGCATTCGCAGGCTCGACGCCGCCGCCGGTCGACCCCGAGTTGGATCAGCTCACCGCCCGCGAGCGAGAGGTGCTGCGCTTCATCGCCCGTGGCTACGCGTACAAGGAGATCGCGCGCGAGTTGCACATCAGCGTCAAGACGGTCGAAACCCACGTGAGCGCGGTCCTTCGCAAGCTCCAGCTTTCGAACCGCTACGAGCTCAGCCGCTGGGCCTCCGACCGAAGGCTCGTTTGAGCTTCGGCACCTCTCACGATCTGCGTCTTCGTCGCGCGACCGCGGACCCACCTCACGACCATCGTGATCGGCAGGGCGAACGGCGACAGCAGGAGCGCGAAGATCATGACCGCCACGATCAGGACATTCTTCAGACGCGCGCGGATGCTGCGAGGTGCGGCCATCACTCGGTCCTTCCGAATTGCCGGATCGCGGCCCCGAGGAACACGAAAGAGAACGCGACGAGGATGAGGACTACACAGCATCTTGATCGTCGTCGACTTGCCGGCGCCGTTCGGCCCGAGGAACGCGAACATCTCGCCGCCCCGCACCTCGAGGTCGACGTCCCTCACTGCCTCGAGCTCGGCGAAACGCCTGGAGAGCCTGGATGCGACGACGGCAAGCTCGCTGTCCATCATCTCCATCTCCTGACCCGCTGCCCCAAGGCTACCCGGTCTTGGGCCGAACCCTGCCATGGGTGCTCCGCCTTGCACCGGAGCGTGAAGGCCGCATAGCCTGCGTGCCACGGTGGGGGCATGGCGCAAACCAAGGGTTCTCGCGTTCGTCACATGGGGATACATCGTGTGGTCGTTGATCCCCGTGGCTTATGCGGTTCGAGCCTCGTTCGGGGCCGACTTCACCGCCCCGATCCCGTCGGGATTCACGTTCCAGTGGTACGGGAGATCCCTTCGCTTCGATCAAGGTGACTCGAAGACGGCGTTCGAACAGACCGTGCGTCTGGCCCTGATGACGGTCGTGATCGCCGTGCCGCTGGGATCTTCGCTCGCGATCGCCCTCCGTCATCTGGGGGGCCGCGTGCGAAGAGTGGCGATCGGTGTTCTCTTCACAGGTGTCGCGCTGCCACAGGCCGCGCTCGCGGTGGCCTTGTTCTACCTATTCGTGTCCGTCGTCAAGATACGTCTGACGACGCCGACGCAGCTGCTCGGGCACGTGACGCTCGCGCTGCCGTTCGTGGCCCTCATCGTCTACACCCGCCTCCTCTACCTCGACCCGAACATCGAGGAGATGGCGATGGACCTCGGAGCTCCGCCCGCGCACGTGATCCGCCGCGTGCTGCTGCCGGCGCTCGCGCCGGCACTGACCGTCGCCGCCGCCGTCGCGTTCGCTCTCTCGTTCAACACGCTTCCGCTCAGCGACTACCTTTGTCTGCCCAACTCGTGTCGCACGATCCCGACCATCCTTTTCTCGCGGGGCGGGGCGATCGACACGGTGCCGCCGCCCGTGTACGCGCTCACGACCATGGCGACGGCCATCTCCGTCCTGTTCCTGGTGCTCGGGGTCACCGCCCTTCGGTTGTCGAGATCGCGCGGACGGGCCTAGGGCTTCGACAAGAGCTCCTGCAGGTCGGTCGGGACTTGATGGGTCCTTCGGCCTGGAGTCGGCTGTGGGCGGTCCTCTAGGCTTCGTCGGGAAGGACCCGGGGAGGTGTCGATGGGCGGGAACGGGTTCGTGCTCGAATGCCGGGGGTTGCGCAGGCGGTTCGGGGAACGGGTGGCCGTCGACGGAGTGGGGTTCACGATCGCGGCCGGCGAGACCTATGGGCTCCTCGGACCGAACGGCGCTGGCAAGACGACGACCATCTCGATGGTGTGCGGGCTGCTGACCCGCGATGAAGGCGAGGTCTTCGTCGAGGACAATGTGGTCGACACCACATCGGAGAACGCGCAGCAGACGGGATCCTTCGGTGTGTTCTTCGGGCTGATCACCGCGGCGCTCGGCGGCTGCATGGTCCCGCTGGAGGTCTTCCCGCCGGCGATGCGAGCGATCGCGCATGTCACGCCGCACGCGTGGGCGCTCGACGCCTTCACCAAGGTCCTGGGACATGAAGGGACGGTGGCCGACATCCTTCCGCAGCTCGGCGTCCTTGCGCTCTACGCCGCTGTGCTGCTCGGGCTCGTGACCTTCCTCTTCCGCCGGAAGCTCACCGCGTAGCCACTACGCGCTCGCGAGCACCTGGTCGACCCGGGCGAGGCCTTGCAGCGTGTGCTCGATGTCGTAACCGAACCCGAACCGCAGCCCCTTGTCGAGCCCGAACATGTCGCCGGGGACGAGCAGCACCGACCGCTCGCGTCGGATCCGATCGACGAGCGTGGTGGACCCGACCGGCAGGTCGTACTCGACGTACGCGATCGCCCCTGCGGTGGGCCGCACGTAGCGGAAGATGTCCTCGTGGGTCGCCAGCCACTCTTCGAGACGGGGGAGCTGG
>JBGPKY010000037.1:0-15592 GCA_041486205.1 Actinomycetota bacterium | reverse complement strand
CGCCTATCTGGTCCGGCGGTGGCGTCTCACACGGTCCCAAGCCCCGCGACCACGACATGCGCGTCAACAAGAAGATGAAACGCGGAGCCCTCCGATCCGCCCTCACCGACGCGCTCGTCAGCGGCAAGCTCTGCGTCGTCAGCGATCTGAGCTTCGACGAGCCGAAGACCAAGCAGGCCGTCGAGATCCTCGAGACCCTGGAGCTGTTCGGCAGGGTCCTGGTGGTCCTGCCGTCCCCTACGGAAGGCATGATCGAGAAGTCCTTCCGCAACCTTCCCAACGTGAGGATCGCTTACACCCCGAGCCTGGGCGTCTACGAGATCATCGCCGCCGACCGCATCCTCTTCACGCAGCCGGCCATCGACCTGCTCTCTGGGAAGGCAGCATGAAGACCGCGAGAGACGTCATCATCCGCCCGGTGGTCAGCGAGAAGTCCTACGCCGGCCTCGAGAACAACACCTACACGTTCCTCGTAGACCCTCGCTCGAACAAGACGGAGATCAAGGAGGCGATCCAGAAGATCTGGGACGTCCGGGTGCTCTCCGTGAACACCATCAACCGCAAGGGCAAGGTCAAGCGGCGTCGCTTCACCCAGGGCAAGCGCCCCGATCAGAAGCGCGCCATCGTCACCCTCGCCGAGGGCGACTCCATCGAGATCTTCGAGGCCGGGAAGTAACCATGGCCGTTCGCAAGTTCAAGCCGACGTCTCCAGGTCGCCGCGGCGCCAGCGTGTCCGGGTTCGAGGAGATCACGCGTTCGACCCCCGAGAAGTCGCTCGTCGAGAAGGGTCGCAAGAGGGCCGGCCGTAACAACAAGGGCCGCATCACGACGCGGCACCAAGGTGGCGGGAACAAGCGACGCTTCCGCCTGGTGGACTTCCGCCGCAACAAGGACGGCGTCCCCGCGAAGGTCGCGCAGATCGAATACGACCCCAATCGAAGCGCCCGCATCGCGTTGCTCCATTACGTCGACGGTGAGAAGCGCTACATCCTTGCGCCGCAGGGCCTTGCGGTCGGCGACAAGCTGATGTCCGGCGAGGGCGCGGACGTCCGCCCGGGCAACTCGCTCCCGCTTCGCAACATCCCGGTCGGCACGGTCATCCACGCGGTGGAGCTGAAGCCCGGCGGTGGCGCCAAGATGGCTCGCTCGGCCGGCACCAGCGTGCAGCTCGTCGCGAAGGAGGGCCGCTACGCCACGCTTCGCCTGCCCTCCGGGGAGATGAGGCTCGTCGAGGCGACCTGCAAGGGGACGGTCGGCGAGGTCGGCAACGCCGAGCACGAGTTGATCCAACTCGGCAAGGCCGGCCGTAACCGCTGGTTGAACAAGCGACCCTCGGTGCGCGGTGTCGCCATGAACCCGGTGGACCACCCTCTGGGCGGCGGCGAGGGCAAGTCCTCGGGCGGCCGCCATCCCACCTCGCCATGGGGGAAGAAGGAAGGCCGCACGCGGAAGAAGAACAAGGCGTCGAGCAAGATGATCGTTCGCCGCCGTGGGAAGGGACGGGGCTAGCCGATGCCGAGATCGATCAAGAAGGGTCCGTTCGTCGACGAGCACCTGATGGTGAAGGTCGCCGAGATGAACAAGCGGGGCGACAAGAAGGTCGTCAAGACCTGGTCGCGCCGTTCGACGGTAGTTCCCGAGATGGTCGGGCACACCCTCGCTGTCCACGACGGACGCAAGCACGTTCCGGTCTACGTCTCGGAGTCGATGGTCGGGCACAAGCTCGGAGAGTTCGCGCCGACCCGCACCTTCCGCGCGCACGCGCGCGCCGAGCGAAGCACGACGATCAGGTAGGGGAGAGATGGAAGCGACGGCCACGGTCAGATACATCGCCATCTCGCCGAGCAAAGCGCGGCGCGTGGTGAACCTCATCCGCGGCCGGCAGGTCGAGGAGGCGCGGCGCATCCTGAAGTTCTCGCCGCTCGGGGCGTGCCGGCCGATCGAGAAGATCTTGAACTCCGCCGTGGCCAACGCCGAGCAGGTCCCCGGCGTGGTCCCGGAGAACCTGATCGTCAAGGCAGGGTGGGTCGACGAGGGCCCGACGCTCAAGCGCTGGCACCCACGGGCCTACGGCCGCGCGGCGCGCATCCGCAAGCGCACGTCGCACATCACGCTGGTGGTTCGTTCGCTCGGAGAGGATGTCTAGTGGGTCACAAGGTCAATCCTTACGGTTTCCGCCTGGGGGTCATCTACCCCTGGAAGTCCAACTGGTACGCCGGGAAGGACTACGCGGAGTCCTTGCACGAGGACATCTGGATCCGGCAGCACATCCGCACGCGCCTCTCGCGTGCGGGGATCTCCAGCATCGACATCGAGCGCAAGGGCGACCAGATCTGGGTGTTCATCCGCACCGCGAGGCCGGGCATCGTGATCGGCCGCAAGGGCGCGGAGGTGGATCGCATCCGCAAGGACGTGGAGCGCGTGACCAAGAAGCGCGTGGACGTGAAGGTCGAGGACATGAACTCCGCCGCATCCTCTCTTCGCCCCGAGACCGACGCCACGCTGCTGGCGCAGGGCGTTTCGGAGCAGCTCGCCGGCCGGGTGTCCTTCCGCCGGGCCATGCGCCGTGCCGTGCAGACCGCGATGCGCTCCGGCGCGCTCGGCGTTCGGGTGCAGTGCGGCGGCCGCCTCGGCGGCACCGAGATGTCGCGGCGCGAGTGGTACCGCGAGGGTCGCGTTCCTCTGCACACGCTGCGCGCGCGCATCGACTTCGGCACGGCCGAAGCCAAGACCACCTTCGGCTTGATCGGCGTGAAGGTCTGGGTCTATCACGGCGACGAGATCCCGGTCGCCGAGCAGGAGACTGAACGGGCTCGTGCCCGCGCGCTGGCGTCCGTGACCAGCGGCGGAGCCTCGACCGGCGCGCTGATCACCGACGAGAAGGAAGTGCTCGAGGTCGAGGAAGAGACGCCTATCGTTCCGGTCGCCGCCGAGGAGCCCGAGGAAGCTGTGACGGAGCCCGAGTCGGCCCCTCCGGCTGTCGAGGCCGCCCCGCCCGAGGCTGCGACCCCTGAGGCTGCGACCCCCGAGGCTGCGACGCCCGAGTCTCCAACGCCCGAGTCTCCAACGCCCGAGTCTCCAACGCCCGAGGAGGGCGACGCCTGATGCTCGCTCCCAAGAAGGTCAAGCACCGCAAGGTGCACCGCGGCCGTCGCCGCGGAATGGCCAAGGGCGGCTCGGACGTGCACTTCGGCGACTACGGATTGATGGCGCTCGAGGCGGCGTGGATCACGAACCGGCAGATCGAGTCGGCTCGTGTCGCGATCACGCGGCACATCCGACGCGGCGGGAAGGTCTGGATCAACATCTTCCCCGACAAGCCCTACACGAAGAAGCCGGCCGAGACGCGCATGGGCTCCGGCAAGGGCAACCCCGAGGGCTGGGTTGCCGTAGTGAAGCCGGGCCGTGTGATGTTCGAGCTTGCCGGCGTGTCCGAGACGCTCGCCCGCGAGGCGATGCTGCGCGCCTCCCACAAGCTTCCGATCAAGACGAAGTTCATCGCTCGTGTGGGAGGTGCGGAGTAGATGGCGAGGATCGTTGCCGAGCTCCGCGAGCTTCCCGACGACGAGCTGTTCGCCAGGCTCGAGTCGAACAAGGAGGAGCTGTTCAACCTCCGGTTCCAGCTCGCCACCGGGCAGCTCGACAACCCGATGCGAGTGAGGCAGGTCCGCCACGACGTGGCCAGGATCCTCACGGTGCTCCGCGAACGCCACCTCGAGCAGGAGCTGGAGGAGGAGATCGGGCGCGCCGACGAAGAGGCGCTCGCGCGCTCGCGCGCCGCGCAAGCGAGCGGGGAGAAGAAGGGCGAGTCGCTCGCCGCGATGCAAGAGGCCGCGATGTCCGAGGTAGAAGAGCCTGAAGAGGCCGAAGAGCCCCAGGGCGACGACGCGGCCGAGGAGGAGAAGTGAGCGAAGAGCAGGCGACGCAGGAACGGAACCGACGTAAGGCCCGGACCGGGGTGGTGGTGTCCGAAAAGATGGACAAGACCGTCCTGATCGCGATGGACCGCAAGTTCCGCCATCCGCGGTACGGCAAGATCGTCCGGCGCTCATCGAAGCTCGCCGCGCACGACGAGAACAACGACGCGCACGTGGGCGACACGGTGCGCGTCATGGAGACCCGCCCGCTTTCCAAGACGAAGCGCTGGCGGGTCGTCGAGATCGTGGAAAGGGCCAAGTAGGCGGATGATCCAGCAGGAGACGCGCTGCAAGGTCGCGGACAACACGGGGGCCAAGGAGGTCCTCTGCATCCGCGTGCTCGGTGGCAGCTCGCGTCGTTACGCCGGCATCGGCGACGTGATCGTCGGCTCGGTTAAGGACGCCCTGCCCGGCGGCGCGGTGAAGAAAGGCGAGGTCGTGAGGGCCGTCGTGGTTCGCACCGCCAAGGAACGCCGCCGCCCGGACGGTTCCTACATCCGCTTCGACGACAACGCCGTGGTCCTGATCAACGAACAGCGGAACCCGCGCGGCACGCGCATCTTCGGGCCCGTCGCTCGCGAGCTGCGCGAGAAGCGCTTCATGAAGATCATCTCGCTCGCGCCGGAGGTGCTCTAGCCATGCCGGGAGTCGACATCCGCAAGGACGACAACGTGCGGGTGATGGCCGGCAAGGACCGCGGTCACACCGGGCGAGTGATACGCGTGATCCCCTCGGAGGGTCGCGTGATGGTCGACGGCGCGGCGCGCGCCAAGAAGCACGCCCGCGCCACGGGCAAGCGTTCGGCATCCGGCCAGCAGCTGCAGCAGGGTGGCATCATCGACACAGAGCTGTTCATCGACATCTCGAACGTCCAGTTGGTGTGCAAGTCCTGCGGGCAGGCGACGCGGGTAGGCCACGCGCTCCGGGCCGACGGCTCGAAAGTGCGGACCTGCCGCAGATGCGAGGCGGAGCTGTGAGCGAGACCTACCGCCCCCGCCTGAAGGTTCGCTACCGGGACGAGGTCGTCCCTCGCTTGATGCGGGAGCTGGGCAAGTCCAACGTCATGCAGGTTCCGGGACTGGACAAGATCGTCGTGAACATGGGCATCGGCGACGCTCTGAAGGACGGTCGTATGCTGGATGCCGCCCTGGCCGACCTCGTGGTCATCACGGGGCAGAAGCCGGTGGTGACGAAGGCTCGGAAGTCGATCGCCGGCTTCAAGCTCCGCGAGGGCCAGTCGATCGGTGCGAAGGTCACCCTTCGGGGCGACCGGATGTGGGAGTTCCTCGACCGACTGCTCTCGATCGCGGTCCCTCGGATCCGCGACTTCCGAGGGCTGAACCAGAAGGCGTTCGACGGGCACGGGAACTACACGCTCGGACTGACCGAGCAGCTGATCTTCCCCGAGATCGACTACGACAAGGTGGCGACGGTCCGGGGGATGGATATCACGGTGGTCACGACCGCCAAGACGGATGACGAGGGCAGGTCGCTCCTCACCGCGCTGGGTTTCCCCTTCGAGGGGATGCCGGCGGTGACGGCGGTCGCCTCCTAGCGGGGGAAAGCAGATGGCGAAGAAAGCGCTCCTCGAGAAGCACGGCAAGCCGGCGAAGTTCCAGGTCCGTGAGTACACGCGGTGCCGGCGGTGCGGGCGGCCGCGCGCCGTGCTGCGCAAGTTCATGCTGTGCCGGATCTGCTTCCGCGAGCTGGCGCACATCGGAGAGCTCCCGGGGGTGACGAAGTCGTCATGGTGAGGGTCTCGACGAACGTCTCCGATCCCATCGCGGACCTGCTCACGCGGATCCGTAACTCCAACATGGTTTCCAAGGATGAGCTGTTCGTGCCGGCGTCCAAGGTGAACGAGGCCGTCTTGAAGATCCTCGAGCGCGAGGGCTTCATCGGCGGCTTCGAGCGCGAGACGGAGGACGACGGCGTGCACGCGGCCATCCGCGTTCGCCTGAAGTACGGCGCCAAACGTGAGCGCACGATCACCGGCATCAAGCGGATCTCCACACCGGGCCGTCGCATCTACGCGCGCAGGGACCGCCTGCCGCGGGTGATGGGCGGCCTCGGCATCGCGATCCTGTCCACGTCCCAAGGAGTCATGACCGACCGCGAGGCCTCGAAGAAGGGCATCGGCGGCGAGGTCCTGGCGCACGTGTGGTGAGGAGCAGATGAGCAGGATCGGCAGGCAGCCCATCGAGATCCCGAGCGGCGTCGACGTCACGGTCGGCGAGGGCTCGCTCGTCACGGTGAAGGGGCCGCGAGGAACGCTCGCGCAGCGCCTGCACCCCGACATGCGGATCCTCTGCGACGCCGACGTCATCACCGTCGAGCGTCCTACCGACGAAGGTTTCCACCGGAGCTTGCACGGGCTGACCCGCACGCTGATCGCGAACATGGTCGAGGGCGTGACCAAGGGTTACGAGAAGCGCCTGAGCATCATCGGCGTCGGTTACCGCGCCGCTTTGAAGGGGAACGACCTCGAGATCGCCGTGGGCTACTCGCACCCGGTGTTCGTGCCCCAACCCGAGGGCATCGAGTTCGAGGTTCCCACCCCCACCTCCATCGTCATCCGCGGCAACGACAAGCAGCAGGTCGGCGAGGTCGCCGCCAAGATCCGCAAGATCCGCAAGCCCGAGCCCTACAAGGGCAAGGGCATCCGCTATGAGAACGAGTTCGTTCGCAAGAAGGCCGGCAAGGCCGCGAAGGGTGCTGCCGTATGAGCGACGCGAAGACGAAGCGTCTGGCCCGCGTGCGCCGTCACGCGCGCGTGCGCAAGAAGGTCACGGGCAGCCCCGAACGTCCGCGCCTCGCCGTGTTCCGTTCGAACCGGCACATCTACGCGCAGCTCATCGACGACCGAGCGGCCGTCACCGTCGCGTCCGCGTCCGACCGTGAGCTGAAGGTCACCTCGGCGAACAAGACCGAAACGGCCAAGAAGGTTGGCGAGTTGCTCGCCGGCAAGGCCAAGGACGCCGGCATCACGACCGTGGTCTTCGACCGCGGCGGCCGGCTCTATCACGGCCGCGTGGCCGCGCTGGCCGATGGGGCCAGAGAGGGAGGTCTTTCCATCTGATGCGCAGGTACGACGCGTCCGCCGAACAGAAGAGCATCTTCGAGGAGCGCGTGATCTCGATCAACCGCGTGGCCAAGGTCGTCAAGGGCGGGCGCCGGTTCTCCTTCGCCGCGCTCGTCGTCGTGGGCGATGGCGCCGGCCGCGTCGGCGTCGGCTACGGCAAGGCGAAGGAAGTGCCCGCCGCGATCGCCAAGGGCGTCGAGGAGGCCAAGCGCAAGCTGTTCGAGGTGCCGATGATGGGTACCACGATCCCGCATCAGGTGACGGGAGAAGACGGCGCCGGCGTCGTGCTCCTCAAGCCCGCCGCGCCCGGCACCGGCGTCATCGCCGGCGGCCCGGTGCGCGCGCTCGTCGAGTGCGCCGGCATCAAAGACATCCTCTCTAAGTCCCTCGGCTCATCGAACCAGATCAACATCGTGAAGGCGGCGGTCGCCGGCCTGAAGATGCTGCGCCGCCCGGAGCAGGTCGCGCGTCTGCGCGGGCGCGAGCTTCATCAGGTCGCGCCGAGGCCGATGCTCGAAGCGGTTGCCGCTGCGACCGAACGGCTCCAGGCCAAGCGCGCCGCGGACCTCGAGGCGGTCTACGCCGATCAGTCCGAAGGTTCCTCGACCGGCGGCCGCCCACCCGGCCGCCCCGGTGGCCGCCCCGGTGGAGGCCGCCGATGACCAAGCTGAAGGTCACGCAAGTGCGCAGCGTCATCGACCGGCCGAAGCCGCAGAAGGACACCGTGCGCCGTCTCGGCCTGCACCGGATCAACGACACCGTCGTGAAGGAAGACCGACCCGAGATCCGCGGGATGATCGCGAAGGTGCAGCATCTCGTTCGCGTCGAGGAGGTCGCCGGATGAAGCTGCACCATCTGAAACCGGCCGCGGGAGCGACGAAGCCGCGCAGGCGGGTCGGCCGCGGGCGCGCGGGAAAGGGCGGCAAGACCGCCGGCCGTGGCACGAAGGGTTACCTCGCCAAGCACAACCCGAAGCTCGGCTTCGAGGGCGGTCAGATGCCGTTGCAGCGCCGCGTTCCCAAGCTGAAGGGTTTCACCAACCTCGGCCGCGTCGAGTACGCCGTCGTGAACGTCGAGAAGCTCGCCCAGGTGTTCCCGAGCGGCGAAGTGGACCCGGCCGCGATGCTGGAGCACGGTCTCGTCCGCAAGGGCAAGCCTGTCAAGGTGCTCGCGCGCGGCCAGATCGACCGAGCCATCGTCGTGCGCGCGCACGCGTTCTCCGATGCCGCGAAGGCGAAGATCGAGCAGGCCGGAGGCCGAGCCGAGATCATCGGGTGACGGGGTAGAATCGAGCCCACGTGCTGAGAGCCTTCGTCAACGCATTCAAGGTCCCGGATCTCCGCAAGAAGATCCTCTTCACGCTGTTCATCATCGCCGTTTACCGGTTCGGCGCGCACGTGCCCGTGCCGATCGTCGACATCGGGAAACTCCAGAGCGCGCTCAACGCTCAGGGTTCGGGTGGGTTCCTTCGGTTCATCGACCTGTTCTCCGGCGGGGCGCTCACCCGCATGGCGCTCTTCGCGCTGGGGATCATGCCGTACATCACCAGCTCGATCATCATGCAGCTCCTCACGGTCGTGATCCCCAAGCTCGAGCAGTGGCAGAAGGAAGGCGAGTCCGGGGTCAAGAAGATCAACCAGTGGACCCGCTACGTCACGGTCGTCCTGGCACTGCTCCAGTCCACCGGGCTCGTGTTCCTGTTCCACTCGGGGTCGTCCTCGCTGGGCGGCGTGGACATCTTCCCGGCAGGCAAGTTCACCGCCCCGAACGTCGCGCTGATCGTCCTCACGATGACGGCCGGCACGGCGCTCATCATGTGGATGGGCGAGCTGATCACGCAGCGCGGCATCGGCAACGGGATGTCGATCCTGATCTTCACCAGCGTCATCTCGCGCCTTCCCTCGGAGGGGCACGCGATCTGGGCGACCAGCTCGGCGAAGTTCTGGCCGATCCTCGCGCTGGGAGTGGCGATCGTCGTGGCGGTCGTGTTCATCGAGCAGGGCCAGCGGCGGATCCCCGTTCAGTACGCGAAGCGGGTGGTGGGCCGGCGCATGTACGGCGGGCAGAGCACCTACATCCCGCTGAAGGTGAACCAGGCCGGCGTCATCCCGATCATCTTCGCGTCCTCGGTCCTGTACTTCCCGACGCTCCTCGCCAGCGTCTATCACGCCACCTGGTTCACCAACTTCGTCAGCGGCTCGCTCACGAACCAGCGGAGCCCCGTGTACATGCTCGTGTACGGGATGATGGTGGTGTTCTTCGCTTACTTCTACACGGCCATCGCGTTCAACCCCGTGGACACGGCCGACAACCTGCGCAAATACGGCGGGTTCGTTCCCGGCATCCGTCCCGGCGCGCCGACCGCGAACTACCTCAACGACGTGCTGGTGCGCATCACGCTTCCGGGCTCGATGTTCCTGGCCGCGATCGCGCTGATCCCTTCCATCGTCTTCGCCTTCTGGGTGATCCAGCAGTTCCCGTTCGGCGGGACGACGCTGCTCATCACCGTGGGCGTAGCTCTCGAGACCATGAAGCAGCTGGAGTCGCAGCTCCTCATGCGTCACTACGAGGGTTTCCTGAAGTAGCCATGCGCATCGTCCTCCTGGGCCCGCCAGGTGCAGGGAAGGGGACGCAGGCGCGCAGGCTCGCGGATCGCTACGGCCTCGCCGTGATCGGAACCGGCGACATCTTCCGCGATCAGGTCCAGAAAGGCACCCCGCTCGGGCTCGAGGCCAAGAAGTACATGCACGCGGGCGAGTACGTTCCCGACGAGGTCGCGGTGAAGATGGTGCTCTCTCGCCTCGAGGAGCCCGATGCTCGCGAAGGCTTCATCCTCGACGGCTTCCCTCGAACGGTCCCTCAGGCGCAGGCGCTCGAGAGCTCGCTCGCCGCGAACGGCCGGCCGCTGTCAGCCGTGTTGAACTTCCGCATCAGCGACGCGATGGCGGTCAAGCGTCTGGCGGCGCGGCTCGTATGCTCGACGTGCAAGCGGACCTACAACCTCGAGTTCAAGCGGCCGCGCGCGGAGAGCGTGTGTGACGTGTGCGGCGGAACGTTGGTCCTTCGGACGGACGACGACGAGGCCACCGTCCGCCGCCGGCTAGAGGTCTATCGCAAGGACACCGAGCCGCTGGAGCTTTACTTCTGGGAACGAGGTCTGCTTCGCGACATCGACGCCGAGGCGCGTGAGGAGATCGTCACCGACCGCACGATCGAGGCGATCGCGGACCTGATCGACCTCACCCAATGATCGTCTACAAATCCAACGACGAGGTCGACAGGATGCGGAAGGCCGGCCGGATCGTGGCCGGCACGATCGAACGGGTACTGGCGGCCGTAGCTCCCCGGAGGACGACCGCCGATCTCGACGCCGTCGCCGAGAGCTACATCCGCGAGCAGGGTGCAACGCCGTCGTTCCTCGGCTATCGGGGGTTCCCGGCGACGATCTGCACGTCGCTGAACGACGAGGTCGTCCACGGCATCCCCTCGCCTAAGCGCGTGCTGAAGGAGGGGGACCTCCTCTCGCTCGACTTCGGCGCGATCTGGGAGGGTTTCCACGCGGACTCGGCCGTAACGGTCTTCGTCGGCGGGCCGCCCTCGGCCGAGGCTGAGAAGCTCGTTCGCGTCACCGAGGAGTCGCTCGAGGCCGGCATCTCGCAGATCCGACCGGGCGGCCGGATCACCGACGTCTCGCATGCGGTCGAGCAGGTGGTGCGTGGCGCCGGCTTCGAGGTGGTGCGGGAGTACGTCGGTCACGGCGTCGGGCGCGCGTTGCACGAGGACCCACAGATCCCCAATTACGGCGATCCCGGCCGGGGCCCCGAGATGAAGTCCGGCCTCGTGATCGCGGTCGAGCCCATGGTCAACGTGGGGGACTGGCCGACCCGGGTCCTCGCCGACGGCTGGACGGTCGTCACGGACGACGGATCGCTGTCTGCGCACTTCGAACATACGATCGCCGTGACCGATGACGGCCACGAGGTCCTGACGGTTCGGGGCTGAGTCGCGAAACTGCAGGTCAGTGGCCGTGTCCGGGCCGTGGACGCACGAGGTTAACCGCCCGTATACTTGCTTGCTGCCCCCAGCCGGGGGCGGTTTTCGGCTCGTCTTCGGACGAGTCGTGTTCTGTCCGCTCGAGAGGTCACCTAGGAGCTTGCCGAAGAAAGATGCCATCGAGGTTGAGGGGACGGTCACGGAACCGCTTCCCAATGCCATGTTCCGGGTGAAGCTCGAGAACGACCACATGGTGCTGGCACATATCTCGGGGAAGATGCGGATGCATTACATCCGGATCCTTCCCGGAGACAAGGTTCTGGTGGAGCTGTCGCCGTACGACCTCACGCGCGGCAGGATCGTGTACCGCTACAAGTAGGCAGGACGAGTGGGAAGGCTCGACAGATGAAGGTTCGGCCGTCGGTGAAGAAGATGTGCGACAAGTGCAAGCTGATCCGTCGGCGCGGGGTCATCAGGGTGATCTGCACCAACCCGCGACACAAGCAGCGGCAGGGCTAGAGGAGGCAGAGCGTGGCACGTATCGCAGGCGTCGATCTTCCCCGCGACAAGCGGGTGGACATCGGGCTCCGCTACATCTACGGCATCGGTCCGACGCGCGCCTACGAGATCGTCGCGGGTACGCAGATCGACGGCGGCACGAAGGTGCGTGACCTTTCCGAGGAAGAGGTCATCCGCATCCGCGAGTTCATCGACCGCACGTACAAGGTGGAGGGCGACCTCCGCCGCGACGTCGCGAGCGACATCAAGCGCAAGATCGAGATCGGCTGCTACCAGGGCATCCGCCACCGCCGGAGCTTGCCGGTGCGCGGCCAGCGCACGCACACCAACGCGCGCACCCGCAAGGGTCCGAAGAAGACCGTGGCCGGCAAGAAGAAGGTCGGGAAGAAGTAGAGGAGCGATCGTGGCGAAGCCCAAAGCGAAGAAGGCCCGCAAGAAAGAGAAGAAGAACATCGTCCACGGTCAGGCTCACATCAAGTCGACCTTCAACAACACGATCGTGACCATCACCGACCTTCAGGGCAACACCATCAGCTGGGCCAGCGCCGGGAACGTGGGGTTCAAGGGCTCTCGCAAGTCCACCCCGTTCGCCGCGCAGCTCGCCGCCGAGAAGGCCGCCCGCGGCGCTCAGGAGCACGGCGTCCAGAAGGTCGACGTCTTCGTGAAGGGCCCGGGCTCGGGCCGCGAGACGGCGATCCGATCGCTCGCCGCGACGGGTCTCGAGGTCGCCGGGATCCAAGATGTGACGCCGGTTCCCCACAACGGATGCCGGCCGAGGAAGCGCCGCCGCGTCTAGCGGTTGCGCCGAAGGGGCCCGCACTCGGGCCGCGGATGGTGGGGAGGAATGGATGATCCCCCACCGAAGGAGGTAGGCAGTTGTTCATCGTCGCTAGGCCACAGATCTCCGAGGAGAGCATCAACCCGGTGCGCTCCAAGTTCGTCATCGAGCCACTGGAGCCGGGTTTCGGCTACACGCTAGGCAACTCGCTCCGTCGCACGCTGCTGTCTTCGATCCCGGGCGCGGCGATCTCGTCGGTTCGGATCGAGACCGTGCTTCACGAGTTCTCCACGATCCCCAAGGTCACCGAGGACGTCACCGACATCATCTTGAACCTGAAGGAGCTGGTGATCCGCTCCGAGGTCGAGGAGCCGGTCACCGTCTACCTGAAAGCCAAGGGTCCGGGCGAGGTCACGGCCGGCGACATCGCGCCGCCCGCCGGCGTCGAGATCCTCAACTCCGACATGCACATCGCGACCGTCGGAAAAGGCGGGAGCCTGGAGATGGAGCTGGTGGTCGAGCAAGGCGTCGGCTACCGCATGGCCGACAAGAACAAGAACGCGCGCGATCCGATCGGCGTCATCCCGGTCGACTCGATCTTCTCGCCCGTGCGGAAGGTCTCGTACGCGGTCGAGAACACGCGCGTCGAGCAGATGACCGACCGCGACCGGCTGATCCTCGACGTCGAGACCGACGGTTCGATCACGCCGCGCGAGGCTGTCGCCTCCGCCGGTGGGACGCTGCTCGAGCTCACGCAGCTGTTCAGCGAGCTGGCCGACGCCGCCAGCGTGACGGTGGGTCCGGCCGAGGACGAGTCGGTCCCCGGCGACTACGCCATCACGGTCGAGGAGCTGAACCTCTCGGTCCGCTCGTACAACTGCCTCAAGCGCGAGGGGATCAACTCGGTCGGCGACCTCGTCGAGAAGAGCGAGGCCGAGCTGATGGACATCCGAAACTTCGGCCAGAAGTCGATCGACGAGGTGAAGGCCAAGCTCGAGGAGCTCGGTCTTTCGCTTCGGGAGGAGTAGCAGATGCCGCGACCGACCAAGGGAGCCCGTCTCGGCTCCGGCCCGGCGCACCAGAAGCTGATGCTCGGCGGCCTGGCCGCGCAGCTCTTCGTCCACGAGGGGATCAAGACGACCGAGGCGAAAGCCAAAGCCGTCCGTCCGCTCGCCGAGAAGCTCATCACCTTCGCGAAGAAGGGCGACGTTGCCGCGCGGCGCGAGGTGCTCAAGGTGATCCCCGACCGCGACGTCGTGCACAAGCTGTTCAGCGAGATCGGGCCGCGGTTCGCTGAGCGGAACGGTGGGTACACGCGGATCTTGAAGCTCGGGCAGCGGCAGGGCGATGGGGCGCCGATGGCGCGGATCGAGTTGGTCGGGGAGGAGTGATCCTCGACCGGGCTGAGGTCGGGGTTTCCCCCCGGGCTGCTCGGATCGCGTGGGTGGGAACCGTTCGTGGGGGCTCTTGGCGACCTCGACGACGCCCGGGGGAACCCCTCCCCCGCGGCATACTCCATCCGTGACTAGCGTCGTTCGGCTCACTGTTGCTTATGACGGGACTGGGTTTCGGGGGTGGGCTCGGCAGCGGGACCTGAGGACGGTGCAGGGGGTGCTGGAGGGTGCTCTGGAGCGGGTTCTGGGCTCGGTGCCGAAGCTCTCGGTGGCGGGGCGAACCGATGCGGGCGTGCATGCTCGTGGGCAAGTTGTCTCGTTTCGCGTGCCCGACCGCGTCGACGTCGCTCCTTTGCAGCGGGCGGTGAACTCGATGCTGGCGCCGGAGGTCGTCGTCCTAGACGCTCGGGTCGCTTCGGAGGGGTTCGATGCGCGGTTCTCGGCTACGGGGCGGGAGTACCGGTATCGGATCGAGGTGGGGCGGTGGGCGGATCCGTTCACGGCTCGGTTCGTTTGGCATCGGCCGGGTGCTCTGTCGCTTCCCAGGATGCGGGCGGCGGCGCGCCACCTCGTTGGGGAGCACGACTTCGCCTCGTTCTGCCGGACGCCGAGGGACGGGGGCTCGACGGTTCGGCGGCTAGAGCGGCTTTCGGTTTCCCGAGGGGGGGATCGGATCGAGGTCTCTGCTCGGGCGAACGGATTCTTGCACCAGATGGTTCGGAGTCTGGTCGGGACGCTCGTCGCCGTCGGCGAGGGTCGCCTCGAGCCGGATGAGATCCCGGAGGTGCTCGCGGCGCGCGACCGCTCGCGCGCGGGCAAGATCGCTCCGGCCCAGGGTCTGACGCTGGAGCGCGTGATCTACGGACAGCGCCCTAGGGTCTGAGCCTCATCTGGCGGGGGCTCGACCCCCGAAGTGTGGGACCTTCGACCGTAAGCACCGCTGCCATCCTCCGCGAACATCCACGGTGACAGTCACACGCATACCCAGGATGAGGGAGGGACCTCGTGGAAGAGACACCGACACGGCGTATCGAGCTGCCTTCGGTCGCCGACCCGGCACCGCTCGGGCTCGCCGCTTTCGCTCTGACCACCTTCCTGCTCTCGGCCAAGAACGCCGGCTGGACCGACGGGGGGAGCGCGTGGCTCGGCTTCGCGTTCGCTTACGGCGGGCTCGCCCAGCTGCTGGCCGGGATGTGGGAGTTCCGCAACAAGAACGTGTTCGGCGCGACGGCGTTCTCCACGTACGGCTCGTTCTGGATCGGGCTCGGCCTGTACGTGTTGCTCGCTGAGGGCTCGAGCGCGAACCCGCTGAACGACCTCGGGTTCATCCTGCTCGCGTTCGCCATCTTCAACACGTACATGCTGCTCTGGAGCACTCGCACGACCATCGCGACGTTCATGGTGTTCCTCACGCTGGAGCTGACCGAGATCGTCCTGTTCATCGGTTTCTTCCAGGGCTCGGAGAACATAATCAAGGCAGGCGGGATCGTCGGCGTCGTGACCGCGGTCGTCGCCTGGTACGCCTCGGCGGCGGGGGTCCTGAACGGGATGGCCGGTCGGCAGATCATGAAGGTCGGCGGCCCGCTCTGGAAGGACAAGCCGGTCAGCGCCCTTGGGCCCGAGTACGCGACGAGGATGCCAGACGGCAGCAAGACCCGCGTTTCCTGAAACCGGAACCTACGCGACGATCGGTGAGTAGGGCAGCGAGGCGATCGACTCCGAGACTGGAACGCTCATCGTCCGCGTTCAAGACCTAACAGATCCTGTCGGCGCGCTAGGTCCAGCTGTTGGGGGGCGGATGCTTCCTCAGGTATCGCCGCTCCCATCCCGGGATCGGGCTGTGGATCAGCGGGATCGGTGGCAGCGGCGGCTGGGAGTAGTCGAAGCTGTTGGAGAAGTCGTAAGCCGT
>JBGPKY010000036.1:0-15760 GCA_041486205.1 Actinomycetota bacterium | reverse complement strand
TCTGTTGCGAGAGGCCGTCCTTCTGAGCCGCGAGGTTGTCGGCGGTGATCGGGATGTTGATCGTGTAGCCGGCGACGCTCGCGAAGTTGATCGGGTCCGATCCGACCGTCTCGGTCCATAGGCTGTTGCCGCTCTGCGCAGACGTACCGGTGAGCGTGAACTCCTGCCAGCCCGCGGGATAGTCGAACGACACTCCGTTTCCGGTGAAGGTGGTGGCTGAGGCGCTCGTGGAGCTCGACGCGCTAGTGGAGCTCGACGCGCTGGGCGAGCTCGTGGAGCTCGTAGAGCTCGGCCCTGTGTCCGACCCCTTCGAACACGCGGCCGCGACGAGCGCGAGACCGATCAGAGCGGCGGAGGAAGCGCGAAAGATCTTCATGGACAAGATGGTCTCCCTCGGTTGGTGGCTCGCCGGGGAGATGCTACCGGAGTAGCCTGCGCACGTGAAGTTGATCGCGGTCCTCACCGTTCCGATCTTGTTCCTGACCTCGGCTTGCACAGGCGGCGGCCGCGAGCCTGATCCGCCTGTCTCGTCCTCGGTTTCGCCCTCCGACTCCGGTATGTGGCAACCGACCCCCGGCGAGCGCTGGCAGTACCAGCTCCAGAGCCACAAGGGAGCGTTCCCTTCGACCGGCGGGATCAACGTGGACATCTGCGAGCTCCCGTTCGCAGGCGGGGTGTGTGTGCGCCCTTCGGTCTTCGACATCGACCTCTACGCGGATCTGAAGACGGGCGAGCTGAACACCGCCGCCGTCGCCGCCATCCACGCCTCCGGCGGCCACGCGGTCTGCTACGTGGACGCCGGTTCGATCGAAACGTACCGGCCCGACTACCAGCGGTTCGTTGAGTTCGACCACGCGTGCAACGGTTGCCTGATCGGCAACCCGTTCAGCAAGATCTTCAACGACGAGAACTACGCGAACCTCAACAACGACCAAGGGCAACGCGACTTCATGCTGAAGATGAACGAAGCGCGAGTAGCGAAGTGCAAGCAGGCAGGGTTCGATGCTGTGGAGTTCGACGTGGTGGATTCGTGGCAGACCAGTGCTAACCGCAGCGGCTGGGACATCAGCGCGCAGACCCAGCTCGTGTTCAACCGCGCGCTCGCGGGCATCGCGCACCGGTACGGCATGGCCGCCGGTCTGAAGAACGACCTCGCGCAGATCCCGCAGCTCGAGCCCGCGTTCGACTTCGCGATCAACGAGCAATGCTTCCAGTACCACGAGTGCGACAACCTCTCGCGCTTCGTCCAGGACGGGAAGGCCGTGTTCACCGTCGAGTACCGGACGCCGCTCGATGCGTTCTGCCCGAAGGCGGCGAAGCTCGGGTTCAACTCGATCTTGAAGGCGCCGAACTTCTCGCTCTACGACCAGCCCTACGTGCCCTGCCGGTAGGCGCGGTCGAGCAGCTCGACAGGGTGGAGGACCTCCACATCCGCGCCGATCGTCCGCAGACCGGCCGCGATCTGAAGGGAACAGCCCGGATTCGCCGAGCAGACGACGCTCGCTCCTGTCGCCGCGACGGCCTCCGCCTTCTCCGCCCGGAGCGCGCCGGCCATCTCCGGTTGCAGCACGTTGTAGAGGCCGGCCGCGCCGCAGCACCGGTCGCCGTTCGCGATCTCGACGAGCTCCAGGCCGGGGATCTCCTGTAGCAACGCGCGCGGCTGGCGCCGGATCCCCTGGGCGCGGCTCGCGTGACACGCGTCGTGGTAGGCGACCCGCCCGACGCCGGCCCCCTCTTCAGGAGGCCGGATGCCTTGCTCGAACAGGAACTCCATGAGATCGCGGGTCTTGGTCGCGAGTGGCAACGCCTCCTCGCCGAGGAGGTCGTCGTACTCCTTCATGTGGGCGCTGCATCCGGCTGCGTTCACGACGACGACGTCCGCGTCGGCGAAGGCCTGGAGATTCCTGCGGGCGAGCCGCCTCGCCGTGTCGAGCTTGCCGTGGTGGGCTTGCAGCGCCCCGCAGCAGCCCTGCGCGCGCGGGACGAGCACGCGCCATCCGTTGCGCGCGAGGACTCGGATCGTCGCTCGGTTCGTCTCGCGGTACCACCGGTCTTGCACGCAGCCGGAGAGGATCGCGACCGTCCCCCGTTCCTCGCCTTCGGGGTCGGTCACGGCTGCCAGCCGTCCGAAGAGCGTTACGTGCCTGGGAAGCAGCAGGCGGAGCCGCTTCGGCAGGAACGGTTTCGCTAGACGCTGCGATGCGGATGCGAGCCAGAGCATCTTATCGCTGGACAGCGTCACGTCTAGCCCCAGCCATCTCAGGAACCGGGCTCGGTGCGACCGAAGGGGTTCGATCTGCACGCGCGCGCGCTCCATCATCCGGCCGAAAGGTACGTGCGACGGGCAGACGTCCTCGCATGCCCGGCAAACCAGGCAGAGGTCCATGAAATCCGAGAAGGTGTGATCGACGCTCTCGCGCCCTTCGCTCACCACACGCATCGCGGCGATGCGGCCTCGAGGCGATGCCGACTCCTCGCCGGTCAGGCGATAGGTCGGACAATGGGGGAGGCAGAGGCCGCACGCGACGCAGGTCGAGAGGTCGGACTCGGTTGGCGCCTCCCCGGGAAGAGGCCAGTTGGGCGTGGCGCCCGGCTCCGGACCGATGAATCGCGCACCCTCGGGAACGTGCGCGCCGAGGATGACCTCGCCGCTCTCGGGGTCGAGGAGCATCGTTCAGATCCCTCCCCAGAAGCGTCCGGGCGAAAGGACGCCGGCCGGATCGAACGAGGCTTTCAGCCGTCGATGGATCTCGAGCGCTGCCGGCGCGACGTTCCCGAGCCCGCCCGGCCCTCGTACGACGGGGGCGATGCCGCCGAGCGCCGCAGCGCGTTCGCGGAGCGCGCCGAGCGATCCATCCGCGCGCTCGAGACCGCACCACGCGACGCCGACGCCGACGAGCGCACCCCATATGCCTCCAGCCGCAGCGACCAGCTCTGGAAGCTTGGACGGAGGGACGGCCGCTTCAACGACGATCGGCTCGTCGTCCCACGGGCGCTCGCTCGGGAACGGTGCATCGTCGGTCGACTCGATCGCTGCGGCGACGCGCCACGCCGCGTCGGCTTGCTCCGCGACCTCTTCGGGCCAACCTTCCAAGCGAACCTCGACGACTTCGGGCGTCGCGAGGATCGCGGCGGCGCCCGGCACCGCGTGAAGCAGCCGGTTGGCCGCCTCGATACCACCCGGCACGCGGATCGTGCGGCGCACGACGGGGAGCGGCCGCAGCTTCAGCGCCACCTGCACGATGACCCCGAGCGTTCCGAGCGAGCCGGCGGCGAGCTTGTGGATCTCGTACCCCGTCACGTTCTTCACGGTTCGTGCGCCGCTCTTGATCAAGCGGCCGTCGCCGGTGACGAGCTCCATCTCCAGGACCGTGTCGCGGATCGCGCCGACTCGGAGCCGGCGGGGGGAGTTCACGCCGGCGGCGATCGCGCCTCCGACGGTGGCCTCGTCCGGAGCGTCGCAGGGCCATTCCTGCCCGCTTTCGGCCAGGAGGAGCCGTAGCGAACCTACGCGCAGGCCGGCTTCCACTACGGCGATCATCTCGGCGGGCTCGTAGGTGATCACCCCGTCGAGCATGGTGGTCCACAGCTCAGCGTCGGTCTCCACAGGGTTGCCCTTGTCCATATGTTGTCGGCCGCCGACGAGGAGCACGCGGGCGCCGTGCTCGCTCGCGTCGCGGAGCGCCTCGGCGACGTCGGCTTTCGTGTGGGGATGGATCAGATCCATGAGCCCTCCGGCATGGACGCCGCGGCCTCGGCCGCCTCCATCCCGCGCGCGATCGCGAACTCGCCGCACCTCGCCCCGTCCGGGAGGACCTTCATGGGGTTCATACCCCCGCCCGGGTCGAAGGCCGCGCGGACGCAGGCCTGCGCGGTGAGGTCTTCTTCGGAGAAGACCAGCGGCATGAAGTCGCGTTTCTCCAGGCCTATGCCGTGCTCGCCGCTCAGTGCGCCGCCCGCATCGACGCAGAGGCGAACGATCTCCTCGGAGGCCTTCAGCACGCGCTCCAGGGTTCCCGGGACGCGGCGGTCGAACGACAGCAGGGGATGGAGGTTCCCGTCTCCCGCGTGGAAGACGTTCGTGACGATCAGGTCGTGGCGTTCCGCGATCGCATAGACGCCCTGAAGGACCTCCACGAGCTTCGTCCGTGGGACCGTGCAGTCGTGCAGGTGGTAGTGCGGTGCGATCTGCGCGACCGCGCCGAACGCGCTCTTTCGCCCCTTCCACAGAAGCGCGCGCTCCCCCTCATCCTTCGCCGTGCGGATGTCCCGGACGTGGTTGGCTCGAGCCGACCCCTCGACCGCTCGTGCCTGTGCGTCGACGGCCGCCGGTGTGCCGTCGACCTCGACGATGAGGATCGCAGCCGCGTCGATCGGGTACCCCGCGTGCGCGAAGTTCTCCGCTGCGATCACGATCCCCCGGTCCATCATCTCGAGGGCCGCCGGCACCACTCCGCTCGCGATGATGGCCGACACCGTTGCCGCGCAGTCCTCCACCGTCGTGAAGTCCAGCAGCATCGTGCGAACGGCGGTCGGAAGCGGGGTGAGGCGCACGCATGCGGCCGCGACGATCCCCAGGGTCCCCTCCGAGCCGACGACCACGCCGCGGAGGTCGTAGCCGGCAGCCTCCGGTGCCTCCGAGCCGAGTCGCTCGACCGTCCCGTCGGACATCACGACGTCGAGAGCGAGAACGTGGTTGGACGTGACGCCATACGCGAGGCAGTGTGGCCCACCGGCGTTCGTGTTGACGTTCCCGCCTATGGAGCAGGTCGCCTGCGACGACGGGTCCGGCGCGTAGGTGAAGCCCAGCGGGTCCAGCGCGTTCGCGAGGTCGAGATTCAGGACCCCTGGCTCGACCCACGCGAGCCGATCCTCCGGTCGAACCTCGAGGATCCGGTTCATCTTCGTGGTGACGACCACGAGCGCTTCCCCGAGAGGTGTGGACCCGCCGGCGAGCCCCGTCCCCGATCCGCGCGGGACCACGGGAAGTGAGTGCTCCGCCGCGATGCGCACGCAAGAGACGATGTCCTCCACCGAACGGGGGAACGCGACGAGCGCACAACGCCCTTCGACCATAGACGCGTCGCGTGCGTACAGGGCGAGCGCGAGGGGGTCGGAAAGCACCTCATCCGCGCCGAGTGACTCGACGAGCCGTTCGCGAGCGCGAAGGACTCGCTGTTCGGCGGTCATGGAGCAAGCGTACCGACTCGATGAGCCGCGCGAAGCCACTCACCGCGATAAGGTCGGCCACCGTGCCCGGACGCCATCGCACGCGAACCAACCTCACTCGCCGCGGCAAGCGCGCCGTCGGCGTGGCGATCGCCGCGGCTCTGGCGGTCGGGGGGGTGTTCGCCTTCAACGCTTTCAGCGGGCCGAGGCTGGTGATCCCGGCCGACCCCTGTGCCGAGCGGCCGCCCCTTCGAACCGTCGGCGGAGTAACGCTTCAGCCGCTCGCGATGTCGGCCTTCCTTGCGGCTCAACGGGAAGCGGGAACGACGATACCGGTCGTGCAGAGCTACCGCTCATGCGCGGAGCAGCGCGATGCTTGCCGGAAGATCTGCGGGAACCCGCAGGGCTGCAAGGACCGATGTGCTCCGCCCGGGAAGTCCTGGCATCAGCTGGGAGCGGCGATCGACATCACTCAGGCGGGACTGGACGACCAGAGCATCGTTCAGGCGTTGCGGGATAGCGGGTGGTGCGAGCCGTTACTCGGGAGCGACCCCGGGCACTTCTCCTACGGCGGGTGTCACTAGGGGGGAGCCCGTCATGCCACGCGGCCCGGGGCACCGTCGGGCGTCGAGTAGGGAAGGCCTTCGCGGGCCCATTCCTCCATCCCGCCCTCCAGGTTGTACGCCTCGAACCCTCTTGCTTGGAGCATCATCGTGGCGAGCTCGCTGCGGTTGCCGGAGCGGCAGACGACGACCACTGGCTTCGAGGCGTCGAGATCGCTGGTGGAGCCGGCCATGATCGCGTTGAGCGGTACGTGCACGGCGCCCTCGATGCGGCCCGCGACCCATTCGTACAGCTCGCGGCAATCGACGAGCTGGACCTCGTCGAGGCGCTGGTACACCCCTTTGGGGGTGTTTAGCTCGCTCATGGCAGGCAGGAATCCTAGCAGGGGGGTGCGGATCTCCGGGACTCAGCGGCCGAGCGCCTCCTCGAAGGCGGCCTGCGCGTCCGGGTCGAACAGCACGAACCGCACCTCCTCGACCCCCGGGGCGGTTCCGCGAACTGCGCGGATGGCTATCGGGGCGGCGAGCCGAACGGGGTAGCCGTAGACGCCGGTCGAGATCGCCGGGAAGGCCACGGTCTTGGCGCCCAGCTCGTCCGCGACGCGTAGCGACTCGATGTGGCAGCGCGCGAGCAGTTCGGCATCGTGAGGCGAGCCTGAGTACACGGGGCCCACCGTGTGGATGACCCAGCGTGCGGGTAGATCGCCGGCGGTCGTCGCGACCGCTTCCCCCGTCGGGAGGCCGTCGGGGAATCGGGCCCGGCGGATCTCCTTGCACTCGGCGAGGATCGAACGGCCGCCGCGACGATGGATCGCGCCATCGACGCCTCCGCCTCCGAGCAGCAATGGGTTGGCCGCGTTGACGATGGCGTCGACGGCCTGCTCGGTGATGTCGCCTCGGGCCAGGACGATCTTGAGCACGATCGGATAGTAACGCGACACCACCTTCGAGCAGGCGTGAACGTGCAGAATCGCTCATGTGAGGTGCGCGAGATTTGACTTTTGGATCGCCAACGGCGCAAACTCCGGCTAAGTGCCGGGGCTGGGTCCGGCCTCAAACGGGGAGGGGAAGATGAAGAGGGTGACCCCGCTCATGCTGGCGTTCGCGCTGATCACGGGTGCGATCGCGACATCCGTATTACAGGCAACGGCCGAAGCGGCGGCGCCGTCGCCTGTCGCGTGCGACGCGACCAAAGGCGCCTGCTGGAAGCCTCCCCTGAATGCGCGCTGGCAGTATCAGCTCCAGGGCGTAGCCGCCTACGCCTCGACGGGTTACATCAACGTGAACATCTCGGGCGTTCCGTTCACCGGGGGTGCGGCCGTGAAGCCGTCGGTGTTCGACATCGATCTTTACCAAGATCAGTCTCTCGCCGGGAACAACTCGACGATCAACAGCGCCGCCGTAACTGCTATCCACGCTGCCGGCGGGAAGGCTCTCTGCTACATCAGCGCGGGCACGTGGGAGAACTGGCGCCCGGACGCGAGCGCCTTCCCGGCGTCGATACTGGGCAACAAGAACGGGTGGCCGGGCGAGAAGTGGCTGGACATCCGGCAGACCGCCATCCTTCTCCCGATCATGGAAGCTCGTGTGCAGAAGTGCGTGACGGGCGGCTACGACGGCGTCGAGTGGGACAACGTCGACGGCTACACGAACCGGACGGGTTTCCCGCTCACGGCCGCCGATCAGATCAACTACGACTCGCAGCTGGCGAACCTCGCGCACAAGTACGGCTTGACGGTCGCGCTGAAGAACGACGTCGAGCAGGTGCCGGACCTGGCCGCCTACTTCGACTACGCCGTCAACGAGCAGTGCCAGCAGTACAACGAGTGCACCAACTACAACACGTACTTCGTCGCGAACAGCAAAGCGGTGTTCCAGGTCGAGTACAAGCTGTCCACCTCGAAGTTCTGTGCGAAGGCCAACGCGGATAACCGCAACGCCATCCTGAAGACGTTCGACCTGTTCGACACGCCGTACACGCCTTGCCGGTAGGGAAAAGAGCATGCGGCTCGCGAGGCTGCTCGTCGTTGCGCTGGTCGCGCTTTCGATCGTGCCGGTCCGGGCGCCGCTCGTCGTCGCGAAGGCTTCGTCCGGCCGGCCTGCGGCAGCGTGCAAGGGTTGCCCGGAACCTGTGGTCTGCAAGGGATGCTGGCAACCGGCCCTCGATAGTCGCTGGCAGATCCAGCTCCAGGCCGTCAAGGGATCCTGCAGGACAGGCGGGATCGACACCAAGGTGAGCGCAAGGCCTTACGGCGACGACACACGCTCGGCGCCGGTCGTCTACGCCTTCGACACGTACGTCGATAGCGGAACGTGTGGCCGGTACGACCCCGGGACGCCGAACCGCGTCGCCGTAAGGGCCGTGCACCGGCAGGGCGGTTTCGCGATCGGTTACGTGGACGCGGGCACATGGGAGCAGTGGCGGACCGACCAGCAGGTGTTCGTGAACTTCGACGATCGGTGTAATGGATGCCTCCTCGGGGACGCGCTCGGTGGCTACGCCGATGAGCGGTGGTTCAACATCGGGAACGACCAAGGACAGCGGGATTTCCTGCTGGAACGGATGGCGAAGCGGATCCGCGACGCGGCGCGGGCCGGCTTCGACGGCGTCTACTTCGACAACCAGGACGAGTTCCAGTACGCGTCGCCGTTCGACATCTCGGCCCACGACCAGATCGTGTACCTCACGAACCTGCTGAACATCGCGCACCGGCTCGGCCTCGCTGCGGGCCCGAACAACGACCTGCTGCAGGTAGATCGCTTCGAGGCGTATGCCGACTTCATGATCAACGAGCAGTGCTTCCAGTACACCGAGTGCTTCCACATGAACCCGATGATCACGGCCGGGAAGCCCGTTTTCGAGATCGAGTATCGAGCGTCGCAACACGTCACCTTCTGCACGAAGGCGATCAGGCGCGACTACAACACGATCCGCAAGGACGTGAACCTCTACGACTACCCTTGGAGGCCCTGCCGCTGAGCCCAGCCTCCGGCTTGGCTGCAAGGGGGGTAGGCTCCGGCCCGTGGCGGAGTTCGACCTGCTCGTGCTTGGCGACTGCAACCCGGACCTCGTGCTCTCCGGCGGCAGCGTGGAGCCGGCGTTCGGGCAGGCCGAGCGGCTCGTCTCCGAGGCTCGTCTGACGATCGGAGGCTCGGGCGCCATCGCAGCATGCGGCGCGGCCAGGCTCGGCCTCCGGACCGCGTTCGCCGGCGTGGTCGGCGACGACGTGTTCGGCCGGTTCATGCTGGACGCGCTCGCCGAGAGGGGGATCGACACCCGTGGTTGCCTCGTCGATGCGAACCGCCCGACGGGACTCTCGGTGATCCTCGCACGAGGAGACGATCGCGCGATCCTCACGGCGCTGGGAACCATCGGTGACCTGCGGGGCGGAGTGGTAGATCCGCGGCTCCTGCAGGCCACGCGGCATGTGCACGTGAGCTCCTACTACCTTCAGACCGGACTGCGGCCCGACCTTCCAGATCTGTTCCGCGAGGTTCACGAAGGCGGTGCGACGACGTCCGTCGACCCGAACTGGGATCCGGTTGAAGGTTGGGACGGCGGCTTGCTGGAGCTCCTCGGAGGAACCGATCTGTTCTTCCCGAACTCCGCGGAAGCTCGTGCGATCACCGGCGTCGACGACATCGACGTCGCGGCCGAGGCGCTCGCCGAGCGCGGCTCGATAGTGGCCGTCAAGTTCGGCCAGGGAGGCGGGCTCGCGATGTCGGGGAACGAGGTGGTGCGGTCGGAGGCGATACCCGCCGACGTGGTCGACACGACCGGCGCAGGCGACAGCTTCGACGCGGGGTTCATCGCCGGGCGGCTTGCCGACTGGCCCCTCGAACGCTGCCTGGCCTTCGCGGTCGCGTGCGGGTCGCTCTCGACGCGCGCCGCGGGCGGGACCGCCGCACAGCCGACCATGGGGGAGGCGCTCGACGCGATGGGGGGAACGTTCTGACCGCCACCGACACGCTGGTCGAGCTGGTGGCCGGGAACCACCGAGGCGAGGGCGTCGGCATCTATTCGATCTGCTCCGCCGACCGCTTCGTCCTCGAGGCGGGCATGACTCAGGCTCTCCGCGACGACACCGTCGTGTGCATCGAATCCACGTGCAACCAGGTGGATCAGTTCGGCGGTTATACGGGGATGACGCCGGCCGCTTTCCGGGGGTTCGTCCTTTCCGTCGCCGCCGACATCGGACTTCCCGAAGCGCGCGTGATCCTGGGCGGCGATCACCTGGGTCCCTGGGTATGGCAAGCGGAGGCGGCCGTTTCCGCGATGGCGAAGGCTCGCGACCTGGTGCGGAGCTATGTATCGGCCGGGTACACGAAGATCCACCTCGACGCGAGCATGCGCTGCGCGGACGACGCTGGGGACCCGACAGCGTTCCTCGACGAGGAGGTCGCAACCGAACGGACGATCGAACTCTGTCGGGCGGCGGAGGAAGCTCACGCCGAGCTGCCCGAAGGCGCTCCCGCACCCGTGTACGTGATCGGCACGGAGGTTCCCACTCCTGGAGGTGAGCAGGCCGGCCGGGCCGCACCGTCGGTGACGCGCGTCGCGGACCTCGAGCGGACGCTGAGCCTTGCGAGAGAGGCGTTCGAGCGCGGGCGACTGCCGGCCGCCTGGGAACGCGTGATCGCTGTGGTGACGCAGCCGGGGGTGGAGTTCGGGGACGACGTCGTCTTCGACTACGACCGCGCGAAGGCTGCGGAGCTCTCCGCTCACGCCGGACGGAGCGGGTCTCTGACCTACGAAGCACACTCCACGGACTATCAGAGGGCGTCGTCGCTCCGGCGGATGGTGGAGGACCACTTCGCGATCCTGAAGGTGGGCCCGTGGCTGACGTTCGCGATGCGCGAAGCCTTCTTCGCGCTCGAGTCCATCGAGCGGGAACTGTTGGCCGGCCGCGACGGCGTCGAGCTCTCACGACTGCGAGATGTGCTCGAGACGACGATGGTCGCTCATCCTGAGCACTGGAAGTCGTACTACCACGGCAACGGATCGGAGTTGCGCTTGGCTCGCGCGTACAGCTTCAGCGACCGCTGTCGCTACTACTGGCCCCGACCGGAGCTCCGCGAGGCGCTGGCGAGACTGCTCGGCAATCTCTCGGAACGCTCCATCCCCTCGACGCTGCTCGGTCAGTTCCTGCCTATTCAGTACGAAGCGGTGCGCGAAGGCGTGCTGCCGGCCCGGCCCGAGGATCTTATCCGCCACAAGATCCTCCAGGTGTTGGACCGATACGCCTCGGCGTGTGGCATGAGGTGAGATCCCCCGCTCCTTGACACACCATTTGGGTAACCGCAGGATGTGGCGATCCCGACCACCGGGGAGGCATTGGACGGCAAGGATCAGCTCGTAGACCCCACCCTCATCCGGGGCCTGACGCAGCGGCGATACTCGCGGCGCCAGCTGCTTCGTTCCGCGGCAGCGGGGGCGGGGTCCCTGGCCCTCGCGTCCTTCCTCGCCGCTTGTGGGTCGAAGGCGCCGGTGAAGCCGCAGAGCACCGGCTTCGACTGGAGCAAGCAGAAGAAGGCCGGCCAGCTCACCTTCGGCAATTGGCCGCTCTACATCGACAAGAAGAAGGTGAACGGCCAGGTCACGCACCCCTCGCTGGACGCGTTCGCGCAGCAAACAGGCATCACCGTCGACTACCAGGAGGTGATCAACGACTACGCCTCCTGGTTCGGCAAGCTTCGGCCGCAGCTCGCGGCCGGCCAATCGACGGGCTTCGACCTCATCATGATGGAGTACCCGAAATGGTTGCCGCTCATGATGCAGCTCGACTACCTCATCCCGCTCGACGGATCGCTGCTGCCGAACTTCCACCGGTACGCGGCGGCCAGCTACCAGGACCGATCCTATGACCCCGGCAACAAGTACTCGGTCCCCTGGCAGTCGGGGATCACGGGGATCGGCTACGACATAGACCAGACGGGTCGCGAGATCACCAGCCTGCAGGATCTGTTCAGCGCTGAGTTCAAGGGCAAGGTCGGTATGTTCAACGACACCGAGGACACGCCGAACATCGCGCTCCTCGCGCTCGGGATCGATCCGACGAGCTCGACCCCCGACGACTGGAAGAAGGCGGCCGACCTGCTCATGAAGCAGCGCGACGGCGGCATCGTCCGCCAGTACTACGGGCAGGGGTACATCGGCGACCTGCAGAGCGGGAACCTCGCCGTCACGCTCGCGTGGTCGGCGGACGTCCTGCAGTCGCAGCTCCAGGGGTACCCGAACCTCCGGTTCGTCGTGCCGGACGAGGGCGGGCTGCTCTGGACCGACTGCATGTGCATCCCGATCGGTGCACAGCACCCCTTCGACGCGATCACCTATATGGACTTCGTCTACAAGCCGGAGATCGCGGCGATGCTCACCGACTGGATCCTGAACGTCTCCCCGGTGCCGGACGCGCAACAGGTGCTGATAGGCGAGGGCGAATCGAGCGTCGCGAAGAACCCCCTGGTGTTCCCAACGCCGGACATGTACGACCGACTCCACGGGTATCGGATACTGGACGCGCAGGAAACCCAGCTTTGGGAGGACACCTTCTTACCCGTCTATCAGTCCTGACGTGGTCGATCCAACGCAGGACGCCGTGCTCGACGGATGCCTATCGATCAGAGGTGGTCAGCTCTTCGTCGAGGGTTGCGACGCCGTGGAGCTCGCGCGAACGTTCGGAACCCCGATCTACGTCGTTTCGGAGAACCAGTTGCGGCGCAACGCTCGCCGGATCAGGGAAGCGTTCGCATCACGCTGGCCGGAAGGCGAGGTGAACGTCCTTGCTTCGATCAAGGCGAACTTCTCGCTCGCGCTGAGGCGGATCCTGACGCAGGAGGGTCTCGGGTGCGACACGTTCGGCCCGGGAGAGCTCGAAGCCGCGTTGCGCTGCGGCGTTCGCCCGGCGCTGATCTCGGTGAACGGCTCGATCAAGGACGCAGCGCTGATTGAGAGAGCGGTCGACGCCGGTGCACGGGTCACGCTGGACAGCGTCCGAGAGGTCGAGCTCGTCCGCGATGTCGCGCGACGGCTCGACAAGAGGGCGACCGTCCGGTTCCGGCTGCGGCCGGACTACACGGAGTTGGAACGCCCGTCCGAGTTCGCGGAGGAAGACGTACCGATCCGGCTCTTCGCTCAGGCCTACAAGCCGGGCATCCCGACCGAGGATCTGCTGCAGGTGGGGCCGGTCGCGCTCGAGGCGGAGGAGCTCGACGTGTCCGGCGTCATGGCCCACCTCGGTCGGCACCACCACGACGCCGACGTGTGGCGAGGCATGGTGCGGGGGTTCGTCGCCACCATCGCGCAGCTGTCGCGCGCTTGGGATGGGTGGCGGCCGCGCGAGGTGGACGTCGGCGGCGGCCTCCCCAGCCCCCGGGATCCGACCGGCAGGGCGCTTCGCCGCGGCGCGGATCGTCCCGCACGGGTCCCGCCGGTCGAGGAGTACGCCGAAGCGATCACGTCGACCTTGCGCGAGGAGCTCGGGCGACACGGGCTTGACGCGGGGGGGATCACCGTCGAGGTCGAGCCCGGCCGGGCGATGTACGCGGACGCTGGGATCCACCTCGCCACCGTCGTCAACGTGAAACGGGAAGCCGGTCGCGTCCCGCCCATGTGGATAGAGACCGATACTTCTGAGGCGTTCCTGCCCGACGTGCTGATCGAACACGACCGGTTCGTCACGATCGTGGCCAACAAGGCCGGCCGCCCGCCCGCCGAGTCCGTGGACGTTGTGGGCAAGAGCTGCGGCTTCGATGTGCTGGGAACCGATGTGTCCTTGCCGCAGGTCGAGCCCGGCGACATCCTCGCGTTCTTGGACACCGGTGCGTATCAGGAGTCCGCGTCATTCAACTTCAACGCGATGCCTCGCCCGGCTACCGTTCTCGTGTGCGAGGATATCGCCGACGTCGTGAAGCGGGCCGAAACGGTCGACGACGTGTTCCGGCGCGACATCGTGCCCGAACGACTGGACGGGGGAACATGACGATCCGCTTGGACCACGTGTCCGTCACGGCCGCGGACCTCTCGGCGTCTATCGCCTTCTACGGGGACCTCCTAGGCCTTCCCTTCTTGGGCCGGGGTCAGATGGAGGGGCCTGAGCTCGAGACCATCGTCGGGATCCCCGGGGCGAAGCTCCTCTGGGCCGAGCTCGCTCTCGGCGGCGGGCAGGTGTTGGAGCTCCTCCAGTACCTCTCGCCGCAGAACGAGGGCCTCGATCCGCGTCCCTGGCTATCGGGCGCTACGCACATCGGACTGGCGGTGGAGGATGTCGACGCACTCCACGCCCGGCTGTCGGAGGCGGGCGTCCCGGTTCGCTCCGACCCCGTCGAGATCCACGAGGACGGGAGCTGGTACGGCGTGCGGTGTCTGTACGCGAGCGACCCCGACGGGGTCACCGTCGAGCTCGTCGAGCGACCGCACGTGGGTCCACCCATCGTCCTGCCGGACCTGGAAGCGGCCCGCGTCGTGAGCGACTGACTCGTTCGAAGTCAGGTGCGGCGCTATCAGGCGCGGCGCACGGGATTGGTCAGCGATCCGATGCCCTCGATCTCTATCGTGACCTCGTCGCCGTCCCTGAGCCACACCGGCGGCTTCCGCGCGAACCCGACGCCCGGCGGCGTTCCGGTCGCGATGAGGTCGCCCGGCTCGAGCGTCATCGTCCGGCTGAGGTAGCTAACGAGCTCGGCGACGCCGAACACCATCTGCTCGGTGTTCGAGTCCTGCATCGCGACGGCATTCAGGACGCAGCGGATCGCCAGGTGCTGCGGATCGGGGATCTCGTCGGCCGTCACGAGCCACGGCCCGCAGGGGAGGAACGTGTCGATGGCCTTGCCGAGCGTCCACTGTGAGCTGACGAACTGGAGGTCGCGCGCCGAGACGTCGTTCATGCACGTGTAGCCTGCGACGTACGACAACGCCTCGCTCTGTGGCACCTCGTGGCCGCTTCTTCCGATCACGACGCCGAGCTCGGCCTCGTAGTCGGGTTGCTGGGTTGCCGGTGGGATCACGATCGCTGCGCCCGGACCGATCACCGAGTTCGCGAACTTCGCGAACACGATCGGCTCCGTGGGGATCGGCTGCCCTGATTCCTCGGCGTGGTCGCGGTAGTTGAGCCCGATCCCTAACACTTTTCCCGGCCGCGGGACGGGGGCGAGAAGCGGAACATCGACGAGCGGCAGTCGGGCACCGTCGTTCGACTCGCCGGTCAAGAGGTAGGTCACCAGGTCGGGTCCCATGTGGATCACCTCGTCGTTCTCGACGCGACCGAACCCGCCCTCGAATGACACGAGCTTCACGGTTCAAGCACCACCTTCACGAGGTCCCCTTCGTCGACGAGGCGCTCGAAGGCGCGCTGTCCGTCTGCGAGCGGCATGGGCGTTATCCACGATGTCACGTCGACGTCGCCGTTCGCCAGCAACGACACCGCGCGATCGAAGTCCTCGTCGACGCAGGCGTACGACCCCGCGATCGTCAAGCCCTTCGCGACGATGGTGTGGTAGGCGATCGGTCCCTCGACGGCGCCGAGGCCGACGGCCTCGAGCCTGCCGCCGAACCGTATCGCTTGCAGCGCAAGCTCCCAGGTCGCGGGGAAGCCGGCGGCATCGATCACGACGTCGGCGCCTTCGCCGTCCGTCGCTTCCAAGATCGCCTCGAGCCCGTCGACCGGCTCACCTCCCTGACCTCGTGCTATCGCGAGCCGAGCCGGGAGCGGATCGGAGACGAGCACGCGCCTCGCGCCGGCGAGAGCGGCCGCGCGAACCGCGAGCGAACCGATCGCCCCCGCGCCGATCACCAGGACCGCGTCGCCCTCTCGGACCGAACGGCCGACGGAGTGCAACGCGTTCGCCAGAGGTTCGGCGAGGCTCGCGACGTCGTCGGGGAGCGAGTCGGGGATCGGGAGAACGTGAGAAGCCGGGACCACGCATGCTTCCGCGAACCCGCCCGGGAAGCTCATGCCCATCAGCCTCCGGTTGGGGCAGAGGTTCGGGCGGCCCTCGGCGCATCGCGCGCACGCGCCGCAGGAAACGACCGG
>JBGPKY010000035.1:0-16183 GCA_041486205.1 Actinomycetota bacterium | reverse complement strand
CGAGCTCGCCGGCCAGCCGAGCAGCCAGAGTGCTCTTCCCCGATCCCGAGGGACCGTCGATCGCGACGACCGGCCCGCGCATCCCTCAACCCTCGATCCGGGCGCCGAGCCTCGCGAGAGTGGCAACGAACCCCGGGAAGGAAACCTCGGCGGATTCCATCCCCTCGATCTCACTCGGCCCCGAGGCGGTGAGCGCCGCGACCGCGAGGGCCATCGCCATGCGGTGATCTCCAAGCGCATCGACCGCGCCGCCCGTGAGACCCCCGCCGGACACGAGGAGATCGTCTCCCTCGACTTCCGCGAGGCCCCCGAGGGCTCGGATGCCCGCCGCGAGCCCACCGAGCCGATCGCTCTCCTTCGTGCGGAGCTCCGAGGCTCCCGCGAAGAAGGAATGACCCTTTGCGTGGGCGGCCAGCGCCGCCAGAACGGGGACCTCGTCGATAACCAACGGCAGCTCCGCTGTCTCAACCCGCGTCCCTTCGATCCCGTCTCCCGGGCGGACCTGGAGGTCGCCGACCGGCTCGCCGAGCTGGGTTCCCAGGACCGTTCGCTCGGTCCGTACTCCCATGCGCTCCATCACATCGAGGAAACGGGTACGGGTCGGATTCAGGCCGACGCCATGTATGAGTACCTCGGTTCCGCTGAGAGCGGCCGCGGCGACGAGGAACGAAGCGGCCGAAACATCACCGGGCACCGCGCCCTCGAAGCCCCGTTGCTGGAAAGCCGCGACCGTTACACGCCGATCCTCCATCCGGACGGGTGCTCCCAGCGCTTCGAGCGCCCGTTCTGTGTGATCCCGCGTCGGTGCGGGCTCAACCACGGAGGTTTCGCCCGTCGCCGCAAGGCCAGCGAGTAGGACCGCGCCCTTCACCTGGGCGCTGGCGACAGCGAGCTCGTGCACGATGCCGCGCAGGGCGCCTCCCTCGATCTCGATCGGAGCCAGCCCGCCGTTCGTCCTCACGGTGGCCCCCATCTCTCGGAGCGGCATCGCCACCCGCTCCATGGGCCTCGCGAGCAGGCTCACGTCCCCCGTCAGCCGCGCCGGGAAGGGCGCCGCTGCGAGCACGCCGGCGAGCAGGCGCATCGTCGTACCCGAATTCCCGCAATCGATGGCCGCCCTCGCCGCAACGAGAGCCTCTCGACCCTCACCCTCGACCACAAGTGGCGGATCGGTCGACCGCGACACATCGCTGTCCCACGTGAAACCGTGACCGTCGCGGCTTTCCGCAGGCCTCGAAGCCCAGGCCTCGAGCTGAGGTCTAACCCCGGGAAGCAGTTGAGCAAGGCAGCGGGCAGTCGAGCGCACGTCGAGGGATCGAGTGAGGCCTCGGAGTTCGCTCCTTCCCTCGGCCGTCGCGGCGAGGATCAGCCAGCGATGAGCGATCGACTTGTCGCCGGGGACGCCCGTCTCGCCTTCTACCCTTCCCCCGGGCCGGATCCGTGCGCGCACCGCGGGCCCCTACGCCAGCCGGAGCGGCTCGAAGCCCCGCTCGGCAAGGGTTCCTGAGGCGAGATCGGCCGACGCGGCCGCGACCGTGAGGTGAACCGTTCCACGACCGCCTTCCGGCGAGTGAACGATCTGCAGGTCCTCGATGTTCACGCCCGCCTCACCCAGCGTTACCGTCAGCTCGGCCAGCACGCCGGGACGATCCGGGACCGGGACCTGGAACATGGCCACCCCCGAGCGAACCTGCGGTTTCGCGCCGAGCGTCAAACGAGCTTCCTTCGCTTCCGCGAACGCCTCCTCGATGTCCCCGGCGCGGCCCTCCAGGACCATGTCTCGCATGGCCGTCAGCCGGTCGACGTAGAGATCGATGGCTGTCGCAACCGTCTCCCGGTTCGCAACGAGGATGTCGCTCCACAGACGTGGGTTCGAGGCCGCGAGTCGCGTCAGGTCCCGGAATCCGCCTGCCGCCAAGAGCAGGATCTCGGGCTCGCCGGCCTCCTCCGTCGCCGCGAGACCCATGAGGGCGGTCGAAGCGACCTGCGGGAGATGGCTGACGATCCCGACCAGCCGGTCGTGTCGCCCCGCGTCCATGCGGATCGGTCGAGCGCCCACCTTCCTGATCCAAGCTTGAAGGCGGTCCACACCCGTCTCGTCTGAGGCCGGCGAGGGCGTCAGCACCCACACGATGTCATCCAGCAGCGAGGCCGACGCGCCGTCGGGGCCGGAGCGTTCGGAGCCGCTCATGGGGTGGCCCCCGACGAACCGGACGAGGTTCCGAGGTGCAACTGCCCCTTCGACGTCGGCGAGGACCCGAGATTTCACGCTCCCCACGTCGGTGACGAGGGCGCCGGTCGTCGCATCGAGGGTCGCGGCAACGAGGGATGCGATCGCAGGAACGGGCGTGCAGATGAAGACGAGGGTGGCCTCAGCGACGGCTTCCTCGAGGCTCGAACTCGCGCGCAAGCCAGACAGCGCGGCGGCCCGAGCGAGCACCGCTGAGCCGGTGTCGAAGCCGATGACCTCATCCCCCGAACGGATCGCAGCAAGGGCGATCGAAGTCCCGACCAAGCCCGTTCCGATCACGGCGACCCGCTCAGGAGAGGTCATCGCGAAGCGTCTCTGCGCCGTCGAGGTAGACATGGGCGACGTCGTCCGGGAAGAGGGCGGTGTAGAAGTGGATGAGAACCCTCACGACGCGGGGCATCGCCCCCTCCACGGAGATCTCGCGGGCGCACATCAGCGGCACGCGTCCGAGACCCATGCCTCGAGCTGCCTCCGCGGGGAAAACCGAGCACAGATCCTCGGTAGCCGTGAAGAGCACGCTCACGATGTCTTCGATGGCGACCTCATTGCGCTGCAGCATCTCGGCCAGGAGGCGCTCCGTGGCAGCCAGCACCAAGTCCGCTTCGTCTAGTCCGACCGCGATGGCCCCCCGGGCCGCGCGCACCCTCATCGCCTCTTCCCCCATCTCGGTCGCCGGCTCGCTCGGAACGCCTGGAACGCTCAGAACGCCTTCAGGCTACAGGCAGAGAGACCGCGCTCACATGCCCGCGGCGCGGAACAGCCGCCGGAGTTCCTCCGGCGAGAGCTCCCGGACATGCCCGGCCTTGAGGGATCCGAGCTTGACCGGACCAACCCGTACGCGGATCAACCTTCGAACCGGGAGCCCGACCGCGGCAAGGAGTCGCCGGACCTCGCGCTTGCGACCTTCGCCCATGACCAGGCGAACAGCGCCGCGGCCGCCCGATACCCCCGCGACCCTCGCAGCTAGCGCCCGCGCGGGCCCGTCTTCGAGTTTCACTCCCTTGCGCAGCCGGATGAGCTGTCGCTCGCTCGGTTTCCCCTCGACTTCGGCGAGGTACTCCTTCTCCACCCCGTAGCTCGGGTGCGTCAGGCGATTGGCGAGCTCGCCGTCGTTGGTCAGGAGTATCAGCCCCTCTGAATCGCGATCCAGACGGCCGACCGGGACCAGGCGCGGACCCTCAGGCAGGAACGCACGGATGTCGGCTCCCGCGTGGCGGTCGCTGAGCGTCGTCGTGACGCCAACGGGCTTGTGCAGGGCCAGATACCTGGACTCTGGGTTCACCGCGACCCTGACTCCGCTAACCGTCACGACGTCGCTGGTGGGGTCCACCCTGTCGCCCAATGCCGCCACCCGCCCGCCGACCTTCACGCGGCCAGCACGGATGAGGTCCTCGCAAGCTCGGCGCGAACCGAGACCGGCTCGAGCGAGTGAGCGTTGGAGGCGCTCCACCGGCATCTCGGACTACGCCCCGTCGGCCGCCCCGGCTTCGGCGTCCTCCGAACTTTCACCGAGGAGGGGTATCAGCGATGGGAGTGACGCGAGCGATGCCAGACCGAGTCGTTCCAAGAACCCGGGCGTCGTCCCATAGAGCATCGGTCGCCCGGGACCCTCTTCGCGCCCGACCTCCGCGACGAGTCCGCGATCCACGAGAGCGCGCAGCACGCCGTCGGAGTTGACTCCGCGGATCGCCGAGACCTGATGCCGGGTAACCGGTTGCTTGTAGGCGACGATGGAGAGGGTTTCCAAGGCGGCCTTCGTCAGGCGAGCGTGACGGGAGGAGAGGACGTACTCCTCCACGTAGGGCGCCGCGTCCGGGTGGGTCGTGATTCGCCAGCCGCCCGCGATGTTACGTAGAACGAGTCCGGCCCCGCGTTCCTCGTAGGCGTGGGCCAGTTCATCGCAGAGTTCCTCCACGACCCGGCGCTCGACGTCGAGCGACTGCGCCAGCACCGCGGCGGAGACGGGCTCATCGGAGACGAACAGCATCGCTTCCAGAGCTCTCCGCAGCTCCACAGATCCGGTCAAAGCCTCAACCTCCACCTTGCCATCTGATCTGGATCTCTCCGAAGGTCTCCGCCTGTGTTAGTTCGACCTTCCCCTCACGGTAGAGCTCGAGCAGCGCGAGGAAACGCACGACAACGTGGATGCGGTCTTCGCAGTCGGCTACGAGCTCGCGGAACGCAGCCAGCCCAAGTCCCGGCAGTCGTTCTTCGACCGCGCGCATCGCGTCGGCCACCGTGAACCGGATCGGGGTGACGTGAGAGAGGTCGAGCAGCGGCGGTGGCCGGAGCAGGGCGGCCGCTAGGCGAGCGAGATCTTCAGCCGACACCCGCTCGAGAACGTCGGGGTATAGATGCGAGAACTCCGCCGGCGGCCCGATGTCGCGGGAAAAGTGGAGCGCCTCGTGCTCCATCCGCTCGGCCAGATCCACGGTCACCCGTCGGATGGCGGCGAGCTCGAGGCTGCGCGCGTAAAGCAGGTCGGGAGAAATACCGAGGAGGTCCTCTTCGTCCGGCACCTCGTGACGAGGCATCAGCCGGCCGACCTTCAGCTCGAGGAGGATCGCGCACACGGCGAGGAACCAAGTCGCCTCTTCGAGGCTCCACCGATCGGCTTGCCTCGAATAGGCGAGGAAGCGGTCGGTTACGCGTGCAACGGGCACATCGCAGACATCGATCTTCTGGTCGAGCAGCAGGTCGGCCAGCACACGGAACGGACCGACGAAGATGGGAAGCTCGACGGCGAAACCCGTCGCGACCTCCACGGACGCGGCTTCCTCGCTCATGTCCGCAGGCTCATCGCGGATCGGACCGCCGCCGTGGTCGCCTCGGCGACCGGGCGGACCCTGCTCGCACCCTCGGCGAGGACCGTGTTTACGATCTCCGGGGTCTTCTCGAGCTCGGCTCGCCGTTCCCGGAACGGCCGGTAATGCTCGATGATCCGATCGGCCAGATTCGCTTTGCAGTCGACGCAGCCGAGCTCGCCGGACCGGCAGTTCTCCTCGGTCCAGTCCAGGATGTCGGTCGAGAATCGCCTGTGTAACGCGAAGATGGGGCAGATCTCGGGCCGGCCGGGATCGCCCCTGCGTACCTTCTGGGGATCCGTCACGAAGGACCGTACCTTCGCACGGACGATGTCAGGGTCATCGCGCACCCCGATGTAGTTGTCGAGGGACTTCGACATCTTGCGCCCGTCGGAACCGGGGATCAGCGGTGAGGAGGAAAGCAGCGGCTGGGGCTCGACCAACACGGGACCGTAGAAACGGTTGAAACGCCTGACGATCTCGCGCGAGATCTCCAGGTGCGCGACCTGGTCCTCACCGACGGGCACCATCTCTCCGCGGACGATGGCGATGTCCACCGTCTGCAGAACCGGGTAGCCGAGCAGCCCGTAGCTCGCCGCGTCTCGTTCGACGATATCGCGCAAGCGTTCCTTGTAGGAGGGCACACGCTCCAGCCAGCCTAGCGGCGTGATCATCCCCAGCAGCAGTGCCATCTCGGCAACCTCGGGCAGGTCAGACTGCCGGTAGATCGTGGCCTTGGCCGGATCCAGCCCTGCAGCGAGCCAGTCGAGCATGAGTCCGTGGACGAACTCCGGAAGCTCGTCGGTGCGGTCGTAGTGCGTGGTCAGCATGTGCCAGTCGGCAACGAAGAAGAACACGTCGTCGTGCTCATCCTGGAGCCTCAGCATGTTCTGGATGTTGCCGAACCAGTGCCCGACGTGCAGAGGACCGGTGGGGCGGTAACCGGTCAGAACGCGAGCGTTGCGAGAGGCGGGCGCGATCGAGGAGGAGGCTGTCACGATGCGGCGATGATAGCGCGAGCCGCTCGCGCTTCCCGGGAAGGAGCTACCGGCAGTTCGAGCTGCCGGCCAGGACGTCGCAGAGCCCGTGGCGGAGGCCATCGACGATGTTGAGGAGCGGCCCAGCGAGTAGGAAGAAGACCACGAGGATGAACAGCACCAAGTACTGGTCCAGATTCGTGTAGACCTCGCGAGCGTGCGGCGGCAGGAATCGCGAGAGGATACGAGCGCCGTCGAGTCCCGGGATCGGCATCAGGTGGAACACGAACATGACAAGGTTGACGTAGAGGAAGGCCTCGACGAAGAAGAACGTGTGGATCGAGGTGCCCGCGAGGCCGGTCCGCAAGATCAGCCCCGCGATCACGCCGATCGCGAGGTTCGCGAGCGGGCCGGAGAGCGCGATCAACGTCCAGTCGCGTTCGCGGTTCTTCAGGTAGGTGGGGTCGAGCGGGAGGGGTTTCGCGTACGCGAACGGAGGCGGTCGGAAAGCTGCTCCCGAGGCCCAAAGCAGGAGTATCAGGGCCGGCAAGATCACCGTGCCGAACGGGTCGGCGAACGTCTTCGGATTGAGCGAAAGTCGTCCCCACCGCTTCGGAGTCGGGTCGCCGAGACGCCCGGCCACGACGGCTCGCGCGTACTCGCGTGCGGTCAGCCCGACGGCGAGCGCAACCCCTAGGTAGACGGCGTAGAGCCAGTTGCTCACGCGTCCCCCTTCCCGGCTTCACCGAACCAGCCAAACACGAGCGGCGGGGTCGGTGGCGGCTCGCCGGCGACCGTGAGCGCGGACACGATCCTCGCGGCGCACTCACCGGCCGCCGTCTCCTCGCGTGCGTGAACCACAGCTATCTCCTCGCCGCTTTCGATCCGGTCGCCCACCTTGGGCCGGAACACGATACCCACCGCCGGGTCGATCGCGTCGCCCTTCCTCTTGCGCCCGGCACCGAGATCGCCGCTCGCCCTTCCGATGGCCTCCGCGTCGACCCAGACCAGATAACCCGCCGACGGCGCCCCGACCGACCTCTTGACGGGCGCAGCTGGGAGTACCCCCCATGGGTCCTCCACCACCTTGCGATTACCGCCCTGCGCCTCGACCATCCGGCCGAACACCTCCAAGGCCGCTCCCGAATCGAGGGCTTTGGCGGCACGACCCCGACCCTCGCCCATCCCAAGGCCCGTCAGCTGCGAGAGCGACTCGCCAGCGAACATCACCACGAGGTCACGCAAGCGGCCACCCCTTCTTCCAGTGAGCACGTCGATCGCCTCGGCTATCTCGAGCGCGTTCCCGATCGCCTCGCCCAATGGCTGAGACATATCCGTTACGGCCGCGCGCAGAGGGCGGCCCCAGTCTCTCGCGAGGTTCGCGCACACACGAGCGAGCGCCGTGGCCTCTTTCGGCGTCTTCATGAACGCCCCGCTGCCCGCCTTCACGTCGAGCACGATGAGGTCCGTTCCTAAGGCCAGTTTCTTCGACATGACGCTCGCGGCGATCAGGGGGACGGAGGCGATCGTCGCGGTCGCGTCGCGCAAGGCGTAGAAGGCTCTGTCGGCCGGCACGATATCGGCGGTCTGCGCGGCGACGGCGCAGCCGACTTCCTCCACTTGCTTCTCCAGTTCCTCCGGCGAGAGGTCGGTGCGGAATCCCGGGATCGACTCGAGCTTGTCCAGCGTGCCGCCCGTGTAGCCGAGCCCTCGCCCCGAGAGCTTCGCGACCGCGAGCCCCAGCGAGGCCGCAAGGGGCGCGAAGACCAAGGTGACGCCATCTGCGACACCGCCCGTCGAATGCTTGTCGACCTTCGGTCTGGAGACACCTGCGAGGGGCAGCGTCCGACCCGAGTCGACCATCGCTCGGGTGAGGACAAGCGTCTCTTCCGGGTCGAGCCCCTGGATGTAGGCGGCCATCAGGAAGGCCGAGGCTAGGTGATCGGGGATCTCACCCTTGGCATAGGCCAAGACGAACTCCCGAAGCTCTTCGGCAGCAAGAGGTCTGCCGTCGCGCTTCGCCGCCACCAGGTCTCGCGGATCACCCTCGCTCAACGTCATCCTCCTGCCTCGTTCACCTGCGGTGTTGGCGCAGCCTTCACCTCAGGTTGAGTCATAGGCCGATCTCCGACGCGAAGCTAGAGCCCTCCAAACCCTCGATCTCGACTCCCAATAGGTCCGCCACAGTGGCCCCCAGATCTCCGAATGCGGTGCGCGTTCCGATGTCGTGCGGACCTCCGGGCAAGCCGGCCCCGAGGAGAGGAGTCCGCTCCCGCGAATGGTCCGTCGATGCCGTCGTGGGGTCGCACCCATGATCCCCCGTCAGGAACATCACTCCTCCGTTGAGCCCTCCGGCGAGTTCCGGGATCCTTCGGTCGAGAGCCTCGATGGCGCCCGCGTAGCCCGTCGGATCGTTCCGATGCCCGTAGTTGCTGTCGAAGTCCACGAGGTTCGCGAACACGAAAGCGGGCCCCGGCCTGCGCAGATATCCGAGGGTGATGTCCAGCCCGTCGTCGTTCGAGGACGAGTACCGTGCCTCGGTGAACCCACGACCGGCGAAGATGTCTCGGATCTTCCCGACCGCGTACACGGCGACACCGGCTTCTACACAGAACTCTAGGAGGGTCCTGCGCGGTGGCGGAACCGAGAAGTCGCGACGCTCGGGGAGCCGCTGGAAGGAGCCCGGCTGGCCGCTGAACGGCCGGGCGATGACGCGTCCGACGAGATGGTCGCCGACGAGCATCGCCCGAGCGACGCGGCACCACTCGTACAACGTCGTCAGGTCGACGACTTCCGTGTGACACGCGATCTGGAACACAGAGTCACCGCTCGTGTAGACGATCGGACGGCCCGTTCGCAAGTGCTGTTGGCCGAGCTCCGCGATGATCTCGGTTCCCGAAGCCGGCACGTTTCCGAGGACCCTGCGACCGATCGCCTCCTCGAAAGGCGCGATCACCGCAGACGGGAACCCGTTCGGATACAGCGGGAACGGCCGGTCGAGCACTATGCCAGAGATCTCCCAGTGCCCAGTGATGGTGTCCTTGCCGGCAGAGCGCTCCGTGAGGCGGCCGTGAGCCGTGCCGGGCTCAGCCCGCGGCGACACCCCTTCGATCGCCGTCAGGAAGCCCAGGCCGAATCCTTCGAGGTTCGGAGCCGTCAGGCCACCGGCGGCCCGAGAGCAGTTCCCGAGCGTGTCGGAACCGTCATCCCCGTAGGCGCGAGCGTCGGGTGCGCCGCCCACACCGAAGGAGTCGCAGACGAGCACGAGCACGCGAGGGACCCGGGCTGTGCTCACCCGATCGCCTTCGTCATCGCCCTTCACCCTTCTGCTTGCAGCCGATACAAAGGATGGCCCAGGGCAGCGCCTCGAGGCGTTCGATCGCGATGGGGTTGCCGCAACGTTCGCACGTCCCGTAGGTGCCGAGCTCCATCTTCTTGAGCGCGCGGTTCACCCAACGGAAGTTGGATCTGAGAGCCTTCACCAGTGAGAGAACCCTGGCGCGCTCTGCAGTGCTGTGCGCGCTGTCGGCGAACCCTCGCTCGACATCGATCGATGCGTCGTCGGAGTCCGGATCACCGCCTTGATCGACGATCTCCCTCCGGAGATTGTCTCGTTGAAGTTCGAGAGCTGCCTTCAACCCGCTCATCGTCGCCTCGTCGATCACCAGCCCCTACCTCCTCCTAACCGCGGGAACAGTGCGGCGGGCCCGCGGATGCGCCGTGAAGTAGACCTCGCGAAGATGCTCTTTCGTGACCAATGTATAGACCTGCGTCGTGGCGACGCTCGCGTGGCCCAGCAGTTCCTGAACGACCCGCACGTCGGCTCCGCCCTCCAGCAGATGCGTCGCGAAAGAGTGCCGTAGCGTGTGCGGCGTCACGTGTTTGTCGACACCTGCGCGTTCGACATGCGCCGCAAGTATCTTCGAGCAGCCCTGGCGGGTGAGTCGGCCACCGCGCCGGTTCAGGAACAGGGCAGAGCGCGAACGCGACGTTGCGAGTCCGGGGCGTACACGGCGCAGGTAGGCTCCGATCGCATCCCGCGCGTAGCGGCCGATCGGCACCTCGCGCTCTCTGCTCCCCTTCCCGAACACGCGCACGCTACCCTCCTCGAGATCCACGTCGTCAACGTCGAGCCCGACGAGCTCCGAGATCCGTAGTCCCGCGCCGTAGAGCGTCTCGAGGACGGCGCGGTCCCGAAGTCCTGCGGGGGTCCCTTTGGGCGGAGCCGCGAGAAGCTTCATGACGTCCTCGACCGACATCGGACGGGGAAGAGAGCGCGGGAGCTTCGGCCGCACCACGCCGGCGGAAGGGTCCCGAGTGATCTCTCCCTCCCGCATGAGGAATCGGTGGAAAGACCTGACCGAGGACAACGCCCGCACCACCGACGTCGCTCGATACGGCCTTCCGTCGCCATGGGTGGACGCTGAGTACTGCGCCACGAAGGCGGCGACGGCGTGCTCGTCGACCTTCCGGGCGTCACGTACGCCCCGCGTTGCAAGGAAAGAGCGGTACCTCGCGAGATCGCGACGGTACGCGGCGATCGTGTTCGGCGAAAGTCCGCGCTCCACGGTGAGGTGATCGAGGAACCGCTGGACCTGCGCCGCCAGGGCGTCGCGCATCGACGTTACGCCCCTTCGGTCCCCGGTCAGGTCGCGCCGTCGATCAGGGACCCGAGCGGGGCTAGGACGAGTTGGTGGGCTTCCGCGACGCCGGGACTCGTCACCTCCCCGGCGAACACGTTCACCCCGCGAGCCAGGGCGGGGTCGACCCGAACGGCCTGCTCGAGCCCGAGCGAGGCGATCGCCAGCGCGTAGGGCAGCGTCACGTTGGTCAGAGCGTAGGTGGACGTCCGCGGCACTGCGCCCGGCATGTTCCCCACGCAGTAGTGAACGACGTCGTACTGGAGGTAGGTCGGGCTCGAGTGGGTCGTCATGCGAGCGGTTTCGACGCAACCGCCCTGGTCGATCGAGATGTCCACTATGACGCTTCCGAGCTGCATCGCCCGGACCACGTCCTCCGTCACCAAGTGCGGAGCCCTGGCGCCCGGCACGAGCACCGCGCCGATCACGAGGTCGGCGGCCGGTACCAGCCGCTCGATCGCGAGAGCGCTGCTCATCACCGTCTGGATCCTTCCACGCTGGACCTGGTCCACGTAGCGAAGGCGTTCTACGTTCTTGTCGAGGATCGTGACCTCGGCTTCCATACCCGCGGCGATCCAAGCAGCGTTCAGTCCCGCCATCCCGGCACCGAGCACCACGACGCGTGCCGGCGCGACGCCGGCGGCCCCTCCCATCAGGACGCCGCGGCCCCCGGTCGGCCGCTCGAGGTACTTCGCGCCCTCCTGCGGCGCCATCCGTCCGGCGATCTCGCTCATCGGCGCCAGCAACGGCAACCGGCCCTCGGCGTCCTGGACGGTCTCGTACGCAACGGCGGACACCCTCCGCTGCATCAGGAATGAGGTGAGGCCTTGGTCGGCGGCCAGATGGAGGTACGTGAAGAGCAACTGCCCCTCGCGGAATCGTCCGTATTCCTCGGACTGCGGTTCCTTCACCTTCAGGATCATGCCGGCTTCGGCGAAGACCTCGTCGGCTCCCGGGAGGATCTTCGCACCCGCCGCCATGAACTCGTCGTCGCCGAGCGCCGATCCCGCCCCTGCGCCCGTTTCGACGACTACGTCGTGTCCGGCTCGGACCAGCTCGCGAACCCCTTCGGGCGTCGCGGCAACCCGGTACTCGTTGTCCTTGACCTCTCTCGGGATCCCGACGATCACGGCAGGTCCCCTCCCTGGAAGGGTTTCGCGCAAAGCGTACCCGACGACACCGGCGCGTCCATGCTCGCGAGGTCTAGGTCGCCGACCGCCGAGCGTCGGCGATCAGGAGCGCCAGCGCGGTCTTGGCGTCGCTGACGCGACCGGCCTTGGCCACCCGGACCATCTCGTCGAACGGCTTGCGCAGCAACTCGATGCCTGCCTCCGGCTCTCCAGACGGCTCGGATTCGGTCTCGGCCAGGAAGAGGTGGACGTACTCGTCGGAGAAACCCGCCGACGAGTAGATACCGCCCAGGAACTCGATCGATCTGTGGCCGTAGCCCGTCTCCTCGAACAGCTCGCGGGCACCACATGTGAGCGCGTCCTCGTCTTGGCGATCGAGGAGTCCCGCCGGGATCTCCGTGAGCACCCGGCGTATCGCCGGGCGGAACTGCCGGACGAGGATCACATCGCCCGCCGGTGTGACGGGCAGCACTGCGGCGGCGCCGAGGTGACGGACCACGTCGAACTCTCCCTGAGGCCACACCTCGGATTCGACCCGGAAGATCTTCCCCCCGAAAGCTTCTCGACGGGACTCCGGCTCCCGCGCGTCCTTCGGCCCCACCGTCGCGTCAGCCGGTGACGACAGCCGGGTGAGCAGCGGCCGCTGACTTCCGGCGCGTTTGAGCCGCCCCGACGAAGTCGCGGAACAGAGGGTGCGGGCGTGTCGGCCGTGAGCGGAGCTCCGGATGGAACTGCCCCGCCACGAAGAACGGATGATCGGACAGCTCGATGATCTCGACGAGGCGCCCGTCGGGCGAAAGACCCGAGAACACGAGCCCATGCTGAGACAGAACCTCGTGGTAGGCGGGGTTCACCTCGTAGCGGTGCCGGTGACGCTCGTAGACGACCTGCTCGCCGTAGGCCTTCGCCGCCTTGGTGCCGGGCACGAGATGGCACGGCTGGGCACCGAGGCGCATCGAGCCGCCTAGGTCCGTGACGTTCTTCTGTTCGGGCAGCAGATCGATGACCGGGTGCGGTGTCGCCGGATCGAACTCCGCCGAATTGGCGCCCTCGAGCCCACAGACATCACGAGCGAACTCGATGACGGCCGTCTGCAGACCGAGACATAGTCCGAGGTATGGAACCTGGTTCTCGCGCGCGTACCGGATCGCCTCGAACTTGCCCTCTATCCCCCTCCAACCGAACCCACCGGGCACGACGATGCCGTCGAAGTCGGCAAGCGTCCCCTCAGCGTCGCCGGCCGCTAGGTCGTCGGATGCGAGCCAACTGATGTCGACGCGCGCCCCGTGGTAGAAGCCGCCGTGCTTCAGCGCCTCTATCACGGAAAGGTATGCGTCGCGAAGGTTCACGTACTTCCCGACGATCGCGATCCGGACCGGGTCCGTCGCGGCGTCTATACGCTCGACGAGCGCGGTCCACTCGGCGAGGTCGGGCTCGGACTCGATCCGTAGGTGGTGCGCCAGCTCGCGGTCGAGCCCTTCCTTGTGAAGGACCAGCGGGACCTCGTAGATCGATTCCGCATCCGGCGCCGAGACCACTCCGGAGATCGGCACGTCGCAGAGCAACGAGATCTTCTCCTTGAGATGCCGGCCGATCGGGCGGTCGGAGCGACAGACGATGGTGTCAGGCTGGAGCCCGAGCGAGCGCAGCTCCTTCACCGAGTGCTGCGTTGGCTTCGTCTTCAGTTCGCCGGAGGGACCGATATACGGCATCAGCGAGACGTGCACGAACGCGCAGCGGTCGCGGCCGACTTCGTTGCGGAGCTGGCGGATAGCTTCGAGGAACGGCAGCGATTCGATGTCGCCTACTGTGCCTCCGACCTCGACGATGACCAGGTCGGCCGCCTCGGCTTCGGCGTGGGAGCGGATGCGTTCCTTGATCTCATCGGTTATGTGTGGGATGACCTGGACGGTCTTGCCGAGGTAGTCGCCGCGGCGCTCCTTCTGGATCACGGCGCTGTAGACGGCGCCTGTAGTGAGGTTCGAACCACGGTGGAGGTTCTCGTCGGTGAAGCGTTCGTAGTGCCCGAGGTCGAGGTCCGTCTCGGCGCCGTCGTCCAGGACGAAGACCTCCCCGTGCTCGAACGGATTCATCGTGCCGGGGTCGACGTTGACGTAGGGATCGAGCTTCTGGAGTGCGACGCGCAGGCCTCGGGACTTGAAGAGTCGGCCGAGGGAGGCGGTGGTGATGCCCTTGCCGAGGCCCGAGGCGACCCCGCCCGTTACGAAGATGTACTTCGGCTGTTTCTTCAACTCGGGAACCGATGCTAACAGAAGCCCCCGGTGCACCCTCGCGCGTTCCCTTCGAAACTTGCCCGCGATACGACTTTTCCGCGTCACCCTTCCCGGAGGCGGCCGAGCTGGTCGATCCACGCGAGCGGCGTTGTCCGTTCGATGACCAGCGAGAGCGAGACCGTCTCGGCGGCGACGTTCAGGGCCACACCGAGCACGGCGACCACCACGACCGCCCAGCTTGGCAGGACCAGATACAGACACAGGCCGGCCGTGAAGCCCAGCAGGTTCGAACCTCCATCGCCGAGCATCGCCCGCTCCTTGAGGTCGATCGGCAGGGCGACGGCCGCCGCCATCAGCACGCCCGGAAGCGTCGGCATGAGGCGGAGGGAGATCCCGAATACCAGCGCCGACACGGCGACCGGAAGGAATGCCTTCAGCGCGCGACCGGGCCGGACGTCGAGACCGTTCCAGAGGTTCGCACACGCCGCGATGGCAGCGATGCCTGCGATCTCGACCCACAGCCTCCGGCGCGGCAGTGAGACGACCACAACCAAGGAGACCGCAGCGATGACGAACACCTTCAGGATGCCGGTCGTCACTCGGAGCCGCACGAGCGCCTTGAGATGGCCCCGGAGGCCTCGCGGCCCTACTGGCGAGAGATCGTCCACCACCCCGGCCGCGAAGACCAGCAGAGAGCCTCCCACCACCCGCCAACCCCCCGTCTCGACATGACGGAAAGTGGCGAGGGCCACGGATCCGGCCACACCAGCCAGCGCGGTCATCGCCCCCAGGGAGAGCGGCAGCCCCACACCGCGGTAGTTGGGCGCGGAAAGCCTCCCCCATCTCATCGCAAACCCAACGCTCGGGCGGCGACGGCCCGGCCGATGTCCAGTCCCTGACGGCCCCGATGGGCGAACCCGCGGATGCTCCTGCCGGTCGGCCGGTGCGAGACCGCGGCCGATACCTCGAGGACCCGGAACCCGCCCCGGACCGCGTCGATCGTCATCGCGGTCTCAACGCCGAACCCGCCCGCGATCGGGCGGCACACAGCCAGAACAGCCGCACGGATGGCGCGCTGACCCGAGAGCGGTTCCCGCACCTCGAGCCCCGAAAGCATCCTGATCGCCAACCTCGCGAACCGCTTCACGATGCCGAATCCCCCGCCCGAGCCCGGAGGGAACGTCGCGATGGCGAGATCGGCCTGACCGCTCAGGATGACGGTGAGAAGCGGCGCCAGTTCGGCGGCCGAATCACCGAGGTCGCCGTCGGCGAACAGCCACACGTCGGCGGCCGGAAGACGCCTCAATGCGCCCTCCATCGCGCGACCTTTCCCGGCGTTCCGCGGGATGGACAGAACGGTTGCGCCGGCCGCCAGCGCTCGCGAGGCGGTCTCGTCCTCGGACCCATCGTCCACGACGACGACCTCGTCCAATGGGAGCCTGCGTAGAGCGGTTACGGTCGCGTCGATCCGATCGCTTTCGTTGCGAGCCGGGACGAGCGCGACGACGCGAGGCATCTACCGCGGCGGGATCGGACCGGACGCCCCGGCCTTGATCCCGTAGTCCCCGCCCTGGCCCGTGAGCAGCAAACGTTCCAACCCGAGCACGAGTGCTGCGCCGCCGACGCTGAAGTCCAGATCGTCGACGGTCACGATCGTGCTCCCGGACGTTCCGCTCGACGCGGCGCGAAGGAGCCCGACGAAGGAGTAGCTCGACGTGGAGCTCTCCCCCGCCGCCACCGATGAGCCTCGTTGAGCGAGCTCTTCCGTCAGCGGAACCATGAAGTCCTCGGGCGGAACCGCCGGGTCTCCTTGCCCGCCGGAGACAACCACGACCAGCTCACCTCGACCGCCGAGTTGAGGCAGCGCGGAGACCGAGACCTTGGGGAACCCGGACGGGAAGCTCAAGAAACCGGCCTTCAAGAGCTCGTCCAACACGTCTCGGCCCGGGGTCCCGCCTGCGGGGCGGGGGATCCCCAGAGACAGGCGCTGAGCGAGCTCGAAGGCCGCCCTCTGCTCGAGGTCGGTGGAAGCCGTCCCTTGCGGCATCTGGAGCGCGTCGGCGAGCGACTGTTGCGTGGCGGCGTCTGAGGCGGCCAACCGATCGGTCACCGAGAAGACCGCGACGAGGTCCGCGCGGGCGGCGTCG
>JBGPKY010000034.1:0-16290 GCA_041486205.1 Actinomycetota bacterium | reverse complement strand
CGTTTCCTAGGATGGCGTCGTGGCAGACGTGCGTGTACGCGTCGTGGTCGGCGGCCGGGTTCAAGGGGTCTTCTACCGCGTGTCCTGCGCCGAGAGGGCTCGGGCGCTGGAGCTAGGGGGGTTCGTCCGAAATCTGCCCGACGGGCGCGTGGAGGCGGCCTTCGAGGGTCCGGCCACGGCCGTGCAGGCTATGGTTGCCTGGTGCCACCGTGGAACCACCCTTTCGCAGGTCGACTCGGTCGAGGTCGTGCGAGAGGAGTTGGCCGGGGCGCGGGAGTTCCGCGTCAGAGGCTGAACTTGCGCGGCGAATACCCAGATTCAGGCACGGGCCACTGTTAGCATCGTTCCCCAAGATGTTCCTTCGGTCCCTTTCGATCCGAGGCTTCAAGTCGTTCGCCGACAAGACGGTCCTCGAGTTCGCCCCAGGTATCAGCGTCATCGTCGGCCCCAATGGGTCCGGCAAGTCGAACCTGGTCGACGCCATCTCCTGGGTGTTGGGCGAACAGGGCCCCCGGGCGCTCCGCGGCGGACAGATGGCCGACGTCATCTTCGCCGGGAGCCCGCAACGTCCGGCGCTCGGATTGGCCGAGGTGAAGCTCGTCATCGACAACTCGGCGGGCCTTATCCCCGTCCCCATGACCGAGATCGAGATCAGCCGCTCGATCTTCCGAAGCGGCGACAGCGAGTACCGGATCGGCGGCCGACCGTGCCGCTTGATGGACGTGCAGGAGCTGCTGTCGGAGAGCGGTATCGGCCGCGCGCTGCACACGGTCGTAGGCCAAGGCCAGCTCGAGGAGGTCCTCACCGCCAGGCCGGAGGAGCGCCGGACCTACATCGAGGAGGCCGCGGGGATCGCGAAGCACCGTAAGCGCAAGGAACGCGCCGAACGCAAGCTCTCCGGCCTCGACCAAGATCTGCTCCGGCTGCAGGACGTGCTCGCCGAGCTCCGTAGGCAGCTGAAGCCCTTGAAACAGCAAGCGGAGATGGCCAAGCGCCACGAGGAGCTGAGCGCGGAGGCGGACGCCGTTGCCGCGCGCCTGGCGGCCGCCCGGCTGCGCGACCTGCTTGCCGACCGCGAGGGGCGAACCTCCGGCTGGGACGAGGGGCTCGCGAAGCGGAAGGCTGCCCGCGAGCGGCTCGACACTCTCGACGGGCAAGTGGGCGAGGCCGCCGACGAGCGCGCGCGCGCGGTGTGGTCGTTGCAGGAGGCCGAGGGCGGGCTACAAGAAGCGCAGACCGCCAAGTCCGCCGCCGAGCTGGATCTTCGCCGGGCGGTCGACGCCGAGTCGGAGGCCAGGGAGGAGCTGGCGGGGCAAGCCTCGCGAACCGCGCGCCTGACCTCTCTGGACGAGGACCTCGGGCGGATCGAAGGGCGCCTGGCCGACGTCGTGTCCGAGCTTGCCGTCCGCGAGCGGGAATTGGATGAGGCCGAGGCCGAGTTCCGCGTCCAGCAGGAGACCCGCCGAGAGCTCGAGGAGGAGCGGCGCCGGGTATCTGAGGAGGCCGCTGCACATAGGGGCGAGATGGAGACCCTTCGCCGCTCGATCACCGGGGCTGAACGAGAACGCCAACGCGTCGACGAGAACCTCGCCGAAGTGCGCGCCCGTCTCCTTGCGACCCGCGCCTCACGTGAAGCGGTCGACTCGGAGGTCGAACGGCTCGACGCGGTCGCCTCGCCGCTCGCGGAGCGCCGCTCCGGCTTGGAGAGCGAGCGGAACGGCCTCGCCGACAGGGTCTCCGAGCTTCAGGAGGCTCTTCGCCGGCACGAGTCGCGCCGCGACCTCCTGGATGCCCGCCGGCGCGACATCGAAGAGACCCCGGGCTCGAGGTTCCTCCAGAGCCATCACGGGCGGGCGATCGGGTTGCTCGGAGATCTGGTGCAGGTGCAGACGGGGTGGGAGCGCGCGCTCACTGCCGGGCTCGGCTCGCTGGCCGACGCAGCGGTCTACGCGGACGGCGACGAAGCCATCCAAGACGCCGCGAGCGGTGACGGCGCTACCCTCGCGATCGCCGGTGGAGGGCCCGCCTCGTTCGTCTTGGAGGGGGAGCGAACGCTCCTTTCGGTCGTGACGGCCGATCCCGCGGCACGCGGGCTGATCTGCACGGTCCTTCGCGACGTCTACCTGGCGGCCGACCTCCGCGAAGCCGTCGCCAAGCAGGCGAAGCACCCGAAGGCCGCATGGGTCACCCCTGAGGGCGTGCTGATCGGGCACGCGGTCATACGGACCACCCCGGAGACCGACGTGCGCGCCCGCGAGATCCGGGACGAGTTGGCGGTCGTCGAGCACGACCGCGCGCAGGCCAAGGCCGCGCTCCGCCCGAGGCTCGAACGGTTGGCGGACATCGCTCGCGAGATAGAGGCTCTCGCCGCCGAGATCGAGCGCGGGGACTCCGAGATCACGACGGCCGCCGAGCGCATCCCGCGTCTCGAGGCCGGGTTGGCTTCGCTGGGAAGGGAAGAGGAGATCTTGGTGCAACGTCTCGCCGGCCTCGACGAGGCTGCCTTGGGATGGCGTGAGCACCTCGCCGCCGCAGAGCCAGTAACGCACGAGCTGCCCGCCTTGCCGCGGCCCGCGGAGCCGCCGGTCTCCGCGCGCGTGTCCGTCGAGTCCCTCCGCCGCGACCGCTCGGGCCTGGAATCACGCCTCGCGAACCTCCGTGCTGAGCGCGAAACGCTTGCGGCGCAGGACCCTGCGGCCCTTCGCGCGGGTCTCGACACAGCCCGGGTGACGCGAAGCGAGGCCGATGCGAGCTTACGGTCTGCCGAGGACGCGCTCGACGCCGCCTCGGCGCGCCGGAACGCGACCGCGGCCTTCGAGCGGCAGGCGACCGAGTCCGAAGCCGATGTCAATCGGCGATGGCGGGAGGCCTCGACGGAGCTCGAGCGCCTGCGCGAGGAGTACGAGGACGAAGACCGCGTCCGAGGTGATCTCGAGCGACGGGTCCGCGAGGCCGAGCGCCTCTTGCATGAGGGCCACATGCGAGACGCGCATGAAGCCCTGTCCGAGCTCTCGCCCGAGGACACGGTCACGCTGCTCGAGAAGAAGGCGGAACTGGTACAACGACGCCTCGGATTGCTGGGCCGCGTCAACCTCCTCGCGACCGGCGAGTTCGAAGCCCTACAGGAGAGGCACGACTTCCTCGCTCGCGAGCTGGACGACATCAGGAAGGCTCGCCGCGATCTGCTCGAGGTGATCTCCCGTATCGACGAGGAGATCGTCACGACGTTCGAGGCCGCCTATCGGGACGTGGCCGCTGAGTTCGAACGGCTGATCGGTGAGCTGTTCCCGGGCGGCGAAGGCAGACTCGTCTCGACTGAGCCCGGCGATCCGCTCAACACCGGCATCGAGATCGAAGCCCGCCCGGGGCGCAAACGGGTGAAACGGATCTCCCTGCTCTCGGGCGGCGAACGGGCGCTCACCGCTTTGGCGTTCCTGTTCGCGATCTTCAACGCGCGTCCGAGCCCGTTCTACTTGATGGATGAGGTCGAGCCGGCACTGGACGACGTGAACCTGCACCGATTCCTGGGACTGATCCAGAGCTTCGCCAATGACTCGCAGGTGCTGGTCGTCACCCACCAGAAGCGGACGATGGAGACGGCCGAGATGCTGTACGGAGTCTCGATGAGCAAGGACGGCACCTCGAAGGTCGTCTGCCAGCGTCTCGACCACCCCGGCTCGCAGGCGCAGCTCGGTACCCTGTCCGAAACGGCGACGGAGAAGGTCCGGGTGCCGGAGCCAGACGCCGTCTACTAGCCTGGATCGCATGGTCCCGTTCATCGTTGTCGCGATCGTGGTTGCGCTCGTGGCCTTCGCCGCTTTCGTCGTGGTTCGGAAGTCCCGCTCGTTGCCGCGCGTCACCTCCACTCGCCCGCGCTCCGAGGCTGCAGGACAGGGGGGCGTCGGAGCCACCGTCACGGCCGCCGATGGACTCGGTGCGAAGGTTCGCGGGCTGCTCGGATCAGGCGCCCCGAGGGACGATGAATGGTTGCGCCTGGAGGACCTGCTGGTCCGAGCCGACGTCGGTCCGGCCACGTCCGCGCGCCTCGTGAAAGACGTCCGCGAGCGATGGAGCGATGGTGCCGACCCCGAGGATCTCCTCCGGGCGGAAGTCGTGGCCCTCTTCGCCGGAGATCGCGGGCTCGACCTCCCCGAGGGTCGGTTGGCGATCGTTCTGGTCGTCGGCGTGAACGGCTCGGGGAAGACGACGACGATCGGTAAGCTCGCCGCGCGGCTGACTAAGAGCGGCAGGACGGTAGGGCTCGCCGGTAGCGACACGTTCCGGGCGGCTGCGTCGGAACAGCTCGAAGTCTGGGCCCGCCGAGCCGGGGCGACCCTCGTCTCTCAGGAGCGCGGAGCCGATCCAGGCGCGGTTGCTTTCGACGCCGTGAGGTCGGCCGAGGCCCGCGGCACGGACGTCCTCATCGTCGACACGGCTGGTCGTCTGCATACGCGGACTCCGCTGATGGATGAGTTGAAGAAGGTGAAACGCGTGATCGAGAAAGCCGGGACGCTAGATGAGACCCTGCTCGTACTGGACGCGACGACGGGGCAGAATGGCATCGCCCAGGCGAGGGCGTTCACGGAGGCGGTGGAGGTTACGGGGGTCGTGCTGACGAAGCTCGATGGAACGGCCAAGGGGGGCATCGTACTGGCGGTTCGAGGAGAACTGGGCATCCCCGTGAAGCTCGTCGGGACCGGCGATGACGTCGAGGACCTGGAGGCATTCGACCCCGTGTCCTTCGCCGAGCGGGTGCTGGAAGGCTGAGATGGCGAAGGCCGACATCTTGATCGTCGAGGACCACCCCACGATGCGGGAGGCCATGCGGATGGTCCTGGAGCACGAGGGGTTCGACATCCGCGAGGCTTCCGACGGCGCGTCGGCTCTCGCGATGGCGACGGATCAGCCCCCGGCCCTGATGTTCCTCGACCTCAACATCCCCGGCACGTCCGGCGCGGAGGTCCTGAAGGCGCTGAAGTCGAACCCTGCGACCGCGGATGTTCGGGTCATCATCGTGACGGCGACGGGGGAGGAGGGACGCGAGTACGTGCTCTCGCTGGGCGCCGACGAGTACTTCACGAAGCCCTTCAGCCCGCTCGCGCTGCTGCGGACGGTCGAGCGGGTGCTGGATCCCTCGGCCCCACCGGAAGCATGACCGTGAAGACCGAGCCTTCCCCGATCTCGGATTCGACCTCGATGGTGCCGCCCATGGCCTCGACCAACCGTTTCGTGATGTAAAGGCCGAGGCCGGCGCCCTCGGCGTTGCGGGTGCTCGCGGCGTCGGCCTGGTGGAAGCGTTCGAAGATCCGGGCCCGCTCGCCTCGGGGGATGCCGACCCCTCGGTCGGCCACGGAGAAGGCGATGCTTCCATCCCGGCGTTGAGCGGTGAGCGTGACCGGGGCCTGCGCTGGTGAGAACTTGAGTGCGTTCTCGATCAGGTTCGTCAGGACCTGATCCAGTCGATGCGGGTCGACGACGAAGTGCCCCGGGAGGTCTTCCGCCGGCTCCAGTTGAACGCGCGGTGCGGCTTCGCCGAGTCCTTTGACCATGCGCTCGAGGAACCCGTAGGGTTCGATCGGTTCGGGCTCGAAGGAGATCTTCCCCGCCTCGATGCGCGAGACGACGAGCAGGTCCTCGACCAATCGGATGAGCCGCTCGGTCTGCTGGTCGACGATCCCGAGGAACTCTTGGATCTCCGCAGAGGTGAGTACGTCGATACGGCGGCGGAGCGTGTTGACGAAACCGCGGACGGCAGCGAGCGGAGTCCGCAGCTCGTGACTCGTGATCGCCACGAAGTCCGACTTCATCTCGTCGAGCTCGCGGAGACGGCGCAGCGTCTCCTCCTGGCGTGCCCTAAGAAGTGCCGCGTGGACGACCATCGCGATCTGGGCGGCGAGTCCGGACAGCAGGTTAAGCTCCTCGGGAGAGATCGGCCCCGTGGTCTTCCGTTCGTGAAGGACGCCGATCAGGTCGTTCCCTACCTTGAGCGGCACCGCGACCTCGTTGACCCCTCCGTCGAACGCGGCCGGCGAGAGGCACGGCTCTCCTTCTGCCGCGACGCGACCGACGATCTCCTCGCCGAGGCGGATGTGGTCCTCCGCCGAGTACCCGGGCGCTCCGTGCACGCCTTTCGCTACCAGGTCCTCGCCGTCAACGAGAAGGATCCCAAGTGACTCCAAACCGAGGTCGCGTGCGATCGTCTCGGCCATGGACCGAACCCCGGAGTCAACGTCGGGGGCGGCCACGCCGGCAAGGATCGCCGTGTGGAACGCCGACACCTCCTTGCGGGCGGCCATCTCGCGGCGCGCCGCTTCCTCGGCCAGGCGCGCCGCTTCCTCGGCCGCCCACGCTCGCTCTCGAGCCTTATCGGCCTCGCGCCGGAGCGAACGAGCCATGAGCCCGGCCACCACGGCGACGACCAGTTCGACGCCGACGCGGAACGCCACCGCGGCGAAGTTGGCTTTGTAGCCGCTGAAACGCGCCTGGTACGTCAGCTCGCGGGCCGTCTGCGAGACGAGCCCGAGCCCCACCGGTAGAAGCGCTCCGGTTAGCTGGTAACGGAGCGCGCCCTCGAGAGGAAGTATGAACGCCACGACCCAGGATGAATCGCCCGGCCGCGTCGCATAGGTCCAGATGAGTCCGGTGAGGATGGCTATATCGAGGGCGAATGCGAACGCGCCGACGCGCCTGATCTGCTCGACGCGTTCGGCGCGTTCGGTCACCGCCGAGACGAAGACGTTCGCTATCGCGAGGGCGGCGACCAACACCAGGCCCACGGGGGCGACGTAACCGGGGGCATCCGTTCGGACCTGGAGGGTGACCACGGTCTGCAGTACCCCGAAGCCGACCACGAACCAGCGCAGGCCGATCAGGCCTACCTCTAGGCGCCTGGCCTGGCCCAGGTCGCGGTTCCGCCGCCCCGCCGTCACGCTTCGCTCCTGGGTCCCGCTGGGTACAATTCCTCCTCCGTTGTCGCACGGCTAGGCTCGGGGCCACCTACACCCCTTACAGAGATGTTCGACACGTTGACCGACCGCCTGAACGCGGTCTTCAAGAAGCTCAGATCCCGGGGCAAGCTCCACCCCAGACAGGTGGATTCCGCGCTCGGAGACATGCGCACGGCCCTGCTCGACGCCGACGTGGCCGTGGAAGTCGCCGATGACTTCTTGGATCGGGTCCGGGTCCGGGCCCTCTCTCAGGAAGTCATGAAGAGCCTGACGCCCGCCCAGCAGATCGTGAAGGTCGTCCGAGACGAGCTCCAGACCACCATGGGGGGAACGCAGGCCCCCTTCTCCCTTCCGTCTGGGAGGCCGGCGGTGATCATGATGGCCGGCGTGCAGGGGTCCGGGAAGACGACGGCCTGCGCCAAGCTCGCCAAGATGCTGAAGGAGAAGGGCAAGCATCCGCTGCTCGTCGCGGCCGACCTCTACCGTCCTGCGGCCGTCGAGCAGCTGTTCACGCTCGGACGCGAGATCGGGGTTCCGGTCGTCTCAGACGGCAAGGATGCGGTGAAGGTGGCCAAGAGCGCCATGAAGGAAGCCGACCGCGCCGGCCAGGACGTCGTCATCGTCGATACCGCCGGCCGTTTGCACGTCGACGCAGACATGATGAAGGAAGCCCGCCGCGTGAAGGAGGCGATCGACCCGCATCACGTCCTGATGGCGTGCGACGCCATGACCGGCCAGGATGCGGTCGTGCAGGCCAAGGCTTTCATGAAGGAGGTCGATACGACCGGCTTCGTGCTCACGAAGCTCGATGGCGACGCTCGAGGCGGCGCGGCACTCTCGATCACCGCAGTGACGGGCCGGCCGGTGTTCTTCGTGGGAACTGGAGAGAAACCTGGCGACCTCGAGCCGTTCTACCCGGATCGGATGGCGGGGCGGATCCTCGGGATGGGCGACGTCCTGTCGCTCATCGACAGGGCCCAGGAGTCGGTTGACGCAGAGGCGGCCGCCGAGGCCGCGGAGCGCATGATGAAGGCCCAGTTCACGCTGGAGGACTTCCTGGTCCAGATGCGCGAGGTGAAGAAGTTGGGACCGATCGAGGACCTGCTCGCGATGCTCCCCGGCATCCCGGGTGGGAAGAACGCCTTGAAAGACCTCGACGTGGACCAGGCTCAGATGACCAGGGCAGAAGCCATCATCTGCTCCATGACCCCCGAGGAGCGGCGGAACCCCGCTATCATCGGGGGCGGGCGGCGCCTCCGGATAGCCCGCGGGTCGGGCACGACCACCGCGGACGTGAACCAGCTCCTCAAGGAGTTCGACGGCGCCAAGAAGATGATGCGGATGATGACGGGCGGTAAGCGTATGCCTCGGATCCCGGGGATGCCGAAGATGCCCGGGTGAGCTGGAGGAGAACGCATGTCAACGAGGATCAGGTTGATGCGGATGGGCGCGAAGAAGCGCCCCTTCTACCGCGTGGTGGTAGCTGACCAGCGCAGCGCGCGCGACGGTCGCATCATCGAGAACATCGGGAAGTACCATCCGCTGGAAGAGCCGTCCCTCATCGAGATCGACGAGGCGAAGGCCCTCGACTGGCTCGGCAAGGGCGCGCAACCGAGCCAAGCCGTCCAGGTGCTGATGACCAAGGTGGGCATCTGGGAGAAGTTCGAGGCCGAACGGCCTCCTAAGAAGCCCGTCGCGAAACCTAAGAAGGCCGCCGAAGCGTCGTGAAAGCGCTGCTGGAGTACATCGCCCGCGAGTTGGTCGAGAACCCCGACGCGGTCGAGGTGACCGAGATCGAGGACGACCGTGGCCTGCTGCTCAAGTTGAAGGTGGACCCAGATGACATGGGCAAGGTCATCGGCAAAGGCGGCCGCACCGCACGCGCGATCCGTGCAGTGGTGAAGGCCGCCGCCGTCCGCGCCGACGTCCGCGCGGCTGTCGAGATCGTGGAGTGAGCCTGGCATGAGTGCTGAGCCGACCGTCGCGGTCGGCAAGATCACCCGAGCACACGGCGTGAAAGGCGAGGTCGCCGTGCTCGTCCTCTCAGAGTTCCCCGAACGCTTCGACTCCGGGGCAACCCTCTTCCTCGAAGACGGACGGCCGCTCACCATCGAATCCACGCGTGAGGACCGAGGGCGGTTGCTCGTGCGCTTCGGCGGGATCTCGGACCGCTCTGCGGCGGAGCCCTTCCTCGGGAAGTTCCTGGTCGTGCCGGAGTCCGCGCTGCCCGAGCTGCCTGAGGGTTCGTGGTGGCCGTTCCAGCTAGAAGGCTGCCGGGTCGAGACCGACACCGGCCGTCCACTCGGCACCCTCACGGAGGTGGTACTCAACCCTGCGAACGATATCTGGGTCGTCGTGGAGGGTGACGAGGAGACGCTCGTTCCCGCGCTTAAGGACGTGATCGTCTCCGTCGATGTCCGGGCGAAGCACGTGGTCGTGCGCGAGATCCTCGGACTCACCGTGCCCGAAGCCTGATGCTTCGCAGAAGTTCCCGGTAACGCTCGCGGTTCCCCGCTCACTCATGGGGTATGAACGAGCATCGAGCGCGTGGAGCTTGAAGATGTCTTCCGGGCCCATCAGCAGGCCGTCTTCGCCTACTTCCTTCGGGTGGTCGGCAACCGGCAGGACGCGGAAGAGCTCACGCAGGAGACCTTCGTCAGGGCTTGCGGCGCAGCCGTCCGGTTCCGGGGAGACTCGAAGGTCACGACCTGGCTGTTCGGCATCGCTAGGCGAGTGCTCTTGGAAGCGGCTCGCGCTGGTCTGTTCGAGCGACGGCCGGAGCTCCCCGAGCGAGCCACCGCGCCGGAGGACGATCCGGCCGAGCGGGTGGACCTCGAGCGCGCGCTGGCGGCGCTCGGCGTCGGAGATCGGGAGGCGCTCGTGATGGTCGACGTGCTCGGCTTCGAGCCCATCGAGGTGGCATCGATGGTCGGCGTCACGCCGGACACGTTCCGGGTCAGGCTTCATCGAGCGCGGGCCCGGTTGCGGGAGGCCTACGAGCGATGAGCGACGAACAGGTTCCCCTCGACCTACGCACTCTTGCCGACGTTGACTCGCCCGAGGTCGTCCGGGCCGCACTTCGAACCTTCCGCCGCCGGATCGTGACCCGGTACGTGTGGCTGGGCGTCGGCGCGCTCGTGCTCGTCGCTGCCGTGATGTGGGGCCGCACGCCGTCGACGCTGCAGCAGAGGATCGACGGCGCTAACGCGGCGGTGGTCCCGGAAGCCGTCTGGCACGTCCCCGGAGGAACCGTTGCGCTGGACAGGGTCGTCGATCTCGGCGACACGGTCGGCCTTCACCTCATCGTCTTGCCGGATGGTCGATCCCAGCCGAGGCCCCACGTGTCCGTGACCGGCGAGGTCTCGTCGATGTGGTACGGCTCTTGGGACGAGTACCTAGAGATCGCACCGTCGAGGGGCGGGATCCCGGTGCTCACGGTGAAGGTGCAGGGACACGTCGAACGGATCCCGCTCGACCAAGACGCAGGGATCCCCACTCAGATCTGGAGGTGAGGCATGAAAGGCTTGGAGGAGCTCGATCGAACCGACCGCGTAACGCTTCGCATGTGGCGCGCGGCCAACCTCGTCGGTTGGTGGCTGGTCGGTGTCGTCGCTTACTACGCCATCCTGCTCGTGCTGTCTCGAACGTTCCTGCAGAAGATCGCCTACGGGTCGGTCCGCGGCCTGCAAGCGGTCTCGGTGCTACTGGCGCTCGGGTTCTCGGCGTTGACGGCGGGGTGGATCGTAGGATCGCGCGTCTATCGGTCGCCAGGGTTGATCGGCGCGCTCACGGTGCTCCTCCCGGGCGGGCTCTTCCTCCTGCTCGTAGTTGCGACCGGTTCGATAGCCGAGTACGCGTACGTGGGGTTCTTCGTGGTGGTGCCGGCGTGTATCGCGGCACTCACCGCTCGCATCGTCTGGAGCCGGCGGCCCAGGGCGCTCCGCGCCGCGTGACGCGCTGCTAGCCTCGTTCGGTGCGCATCGACATCCTGACCATCTTCCCCGGCATCTTCGAGAGCCCGCTTTCTGAAAGCCTGCTCGGGAAGGCCGTCGGATCGGGAGTGGTCGACCTTCGCGTCCACGACATCCGCGATTCCGCGACCGACAAGCACCGACAGGTCGACGACGAGCCCTTCGGTGGGGGACCGGGGATGGTGATGAAACCCGAACCCGTGTTCGCGGCTCTGGAATCGCTCGGCGAGGGGCCGAAGCGAGTGATCCTCCTGTCCCCCGCAGGCCGGAGGCTCGATCAGGCGTTGGTTCGAGAGCTCGCGGTCGAACCGTGGCTCGTGCTGATCTGCGGCCGATACGAGGGGGTCGACGAGCGGGTGGCCGAAGGCCTTCCGGCGGAAGAGGTTTCGATCGGGGACTACGTGCTCTCCGGCGGCGAGGTGCCCGCGCTCGTCGTTCTGGAGGCGGTCACGCGGCTCGTCCCCGGCGTGATCGGGCGCGGGGAGTCGCACGAGCAGGACTCCTTCGGCGAAGATGGATCGCTCGATCACCCGCAATACACGCGGCCACAGGAGTTCCGTGGACTGGTCGTCCCGCCCGTCCTGCTCTCCGGAAACCACGCCGAGATCGAACGCTGGCGCCGCGAAGCCGCTCGCGCGAAGACCCGCCGCAATCGTCCGGACCTGCTGGAGGGCCCGGACAGGTAGGCACGGGTTCCCCTGCTATCCTGAGGTCCCGCCATGAACAAGACCGATCTCGTCGACAAGGCTTACCTGCGCACGGACCTGCCCGCGTTCCGGCCGGGCGACACCGTCAAGGTGCACGTCCGGGTGGTTGAGGCGGGCCGCGAGCGCGTCCAGGTGTTCCAGGGGGTCGTCATACGCAGGCAGGGTGGCGGCCTGCAGGAGACCTTCACCGTTCGCAAGATCTCGTTCGGCGTCGGTGTGGAGCGAACCTTCCCGCTGCACTCGCCCTCGATCTCGAAGCTGGAGATGGTTACACGCGGGCACGTTCGGCGCGCGAAGCTCTACTACTTGCGTGAGCGCCGAGGTAAGAAGGCCCGTATCCGCGAACGCCGCCTCGATGACACGGAGTTGGCCGCACTCGCTGAGGCCGAAGCAGCGCAGTCGGCAGTCGCGGTCGAGGATGACACCGTGGATGTCACGGGGGCTGCCGAGGCCACGCCCGACGGCGAACAGGAGACGACGTCGGAAGACGCGGCCGGGGTGACCGAGGTCGCTGAAGTCGCTGAGGCAGAGGAACAGGGCTAGGGCGTGGCCGATCCGCTCGGTGCTCCCGAGCCGGCAGAGGTGATCGCCGCGAGCGCCACAGCGCCTTCCACCGCTCCGACCGGACCCGCCGAGCCCTCGGAGGCCCCGCGCGAGAGCCAGAAGAAGCGCGGGGGTCTCCTCTCGTTCGCGCGCGAGCTTCCGGTCCTGGTCATCGTCGCCTTCCTCCTCGCTGTTCTGTTGAAGACGTTCGTCGTACAGGCTTTCTTCATCCCTTCGGGCTCCATGGAGCCGACGCTCATGCCCGGAGATCGCGTCCTCGTGAACAAGGTGGTCTACCACCTCCGCGACATCCATCGGGGCGACATCATCGTGTTCCAGGACCCGCATCCTTCGAAGCAGCCGAACCGGGGTATCGTCGGCGGGTTCTTCCACTGGCTGTCGGAGGGGTTCGGCTTCTCCCAGCCCCCGGACGAGGACTTCATCAAGCGGGTGATCGGGCTCCCGGGCGAGACCGTAGAGCTTCACAACGCGAAGCTCTACGTGAACGGGAGGCTGATCCAAGAGCCCTACCTGCACGGGAAACCCGACACGCGAGACTATGGCCCGGTGACGGTTCCGAAGGACAGCCTCTTCGTCCTGGGCGACAATCGTTGGAACTCGAGCGACTCGAGATTCGGGTTGGGATTCATCCCACTGGACAAAGTGGTTGGGAAGGCGTTCGTGAAGATATGGCCCCCGTCGCGCCTAGGGTGGCTGCACTAACGCAAGACCTCGGGCGGTACGAGCGCCGGCTCCGGGAACAGGGCTTCGCGAAGATCGCTGGGGTCGATGAGGCGGGCCGCGGCGCGCTCGCGGGGCCTCTCGTCGCGGCGGCGGTCATCCTTCCCGATGACTTCGATCTGGAAGGCATCAACGATTCGAAGGTCCTCACGGCCTTGCAGCGCGAGGCCTGTTTCGAGCGGATAGTTGCCGAGGCCGTGGCTTTCTCGGTTTGCCGTGCGATGCCGTCGCGGATCGACCGTCGGGGCCTGCACCGGATGAATCAGTGGCTGCTGCGGCGCGCGGCTAGAACGCTCGCGGTGGAGCCCGACTACGTGCTGACCGATGGCTGGCCGATCCCGGGGATGCGCTGGCCCTCGCTGTCGATCAAGAAGGGCGACGCGGTGACTGCGTCGGTCGCCGCTGCCTCGATCGTGGCGAAGGTAACGCGAGACAGGACGATGGATCGCTACCACCGGCGGTTCCCGGAGTTCGGGTTCGATCGCAATCGCGGCTACGGGACGGCGGAGCACTTCCGCGTGCTGGGAAGGCTCGGCCCGACGCCGATCCACCGGCTCTCGTTCAAGGGCGTCGGCGACGTCATCATCGTCCCGGACGCATCGGATGTCGGCGGCTTGGGCCATACTGAAGGCGCATGAGCGACGGCGAGGACATCGAACGGTTCGAGGAGGAGCGCGAGCTCGAGCTGTATCGCGAGTACCGCGACGTGCTTCCGATGTTCACGTACGTCGTCGAGACCGAGCGACGCTTCTACCTCGCGAACAAAGTCGACATGAAGCCGCAGGGCGATGGATGGGTCGAGGTCGAGCTCGCGGATGCGTGGGTGTGGGACATGTTCCGTCCCGCGCGCTTCGTCTCGAAGGTACGAGTCATGACCCGGCGCGACGTGAACGTCGAAGAGCTCCGCCGCGACGAGACGATGACGCTGCCGGATTAGATGTCATCGGCGGGCGCTAGCCTCGACCGGTGACATCAGATCCGCGAGCGTCATTGGGCCGCTCCGGTGAGGAAGCGGCCCTGTCGGCGTACATCTCGAAGGGGTTCGGTCTCGTCGCCCGCAACTGGCGCTGTTCGATCGGCGAGATCGACCTGGTCCTCGAGCGCGGCGGTCTCCTCGTCTTCTGCGAGGTGAAGACGCGGTCGGGAAGCGGCTTCGGCGGCGGCTACGAAGCCGTCGCACGGGCCAAGCAGCGGAAACTCCGTCAGCTCGCCGAGCTGTTCTTGGCAGTGCACGCGTCTTCGCACACGCGGATGAGGTTCGACGTCGCAAGCATCTCGCTGGCTCGCGGCAGCCGGGCCGACGTGCACGTCTTCGAGGACGCGTTCTAGGTACGAGCGAACCGTCCGGATTCGATGTCACTGCCGCGCGCTAGGGTCGCGCGAACGTGTACGGACGAGTCATAGGAGTCACCGTCGTCGGGGTTCGCGGCTATCCCGTCGTCGTCGAGGCGCACATCGGGCGAGGGTTACCTTCGCTCACGCTGACAGGCCTGCCGGGCGCGCCCGTGCAGGACGCGCGCGATCGGATCCGGCCCGCCGTCGAAAGCGCCGGGCTGGAGTGGCCTCTACGACGGGTGGTGGTGAATCTCTCACCGGGTAATCTTCGCAAGGAAGGACCCGGACTCGATCTCCCGGTCGCGATGGGGGTCCTCGCGGCTTCGGGGCAGGTGCCGGCGCCCCGGCTTGCGCGCTACGCCTTCGCGGGAGAGCTGTCCCTCAAGGGTTCGCTGGTGTCCACACCGGGCGTGCTCTCGGTCGCGATAGCGGCGAAGCGGGCCGGGTTGGACGGCGTGATCGTGCCAGCCGCGAACGCGACCGAGGCCGCGCTCGTGGAGGATCTCGAGGTGATCGGTGCGCCGTCGCTCTGGGAGGTGGTCGGGTTCTTCCGCGGAAGCTGGAAACCCGGCTCCCTCGAACCCAGCGGCACGACGGGAGAGTTGCCACCAGCGCCGACCGCGGATTTCGCGGAGGTCCGCGGACAGGCTCAAGCCAGGCGCGCGCTGGAAGTCGCAGCGGCGGGCGGCCACAACGCTCTGCTGGTCGGCTCGCCGGGCGCGGGGAAGACGATGCTCGCGCGCCGTGTCGCCACGGTCCTTCCAACGCTCTCGCGCGAGGAGGCCCTCGAGGTCACGCAGCTGCATTCCGTCGCGGGTCTGCTCGCAGCGGGTGGCGGACTCATCCACGGGCGCCCGTTCCGTTCGCCGCACCATTCGGTGTCGGTCGCGGGGCTTCTGGGTGGCGGAAGCGGGCACCTGCGCCCCGGCGAGGTGTCGCTGGCGCACCACGGCGTGCTCTTCTTGGACGAGCTCACGGAGTTCCGCCGCGACGCCATCGAAGGACTGCGGCAGCCGCTCGAAGACGGCCGGGTCGTCGTGACGCGCATGGTCGGCTCGGCGGAGTTCCCGGCGAGGTTCACGCTCGTGGCCGCGGCGAACCCATGCCCGTGCGGCTTCGAAGGCGATCCCCGCCGGCGCTGCAACTGCCTTCCGAACCGCGTCCAGACCTACCGGCAGAAGCTCTCGGGTCCGTTGTTAGACCGCATCGACATCCGGCTGATCGTCCCACGCCTCTCGAAGGCAGAACTGTTGGGCGAGGGTCCTGGGGAGTCGTCGAGCGCCATCCGCGATCGGGTCGAGGAGGCGCGAGCGCGGCAGCGCCGCCGCTACGCAACGCTCGGATTCCCCTGCAACGCACAGCTTCCGGGGCCTCTCGCACGCCGCGAGGCGCGGATGTCCGCGGGCGGGCGCGATGTGCTGGCGCTAGCCGTCGACTCGCTGGCTCTGACCGGACGTGGCTTCGACCGAGCGCTGAAGGTGGCACGAACCATCGCCGACCTCGCGGGGGCCGACGAAGTTTCGGCGGTTCACGTAGCGGAGGCGCTCTCCTATCGAACGAACCTGTCAGAAGGGAGCCTTGCTCGTGTCGGATGAAGAAGCGCCACACTGGTGGCCTGACGGGTTCGCCGACGGGCATGCGAACCGCCGTGCGGTGTTGGTGCTCTCGTCGCTCCGGGGCTTGACCCCTCGGAAGCTCCTCGGGCTCGCGGCGCGCGAGGGCAGCGCGGCGGCATGCCTCACAGCGATCCGCGCCGGCCGGGCCGGGAGCGACGGGGACCAGCGCTACGTGCGTCGGCTCGACCCCGATGTTCTCGAGACGGCGGTCGACGCCTGCGGGGCGCGGTTCGTCCCCGCCGGATCGGATGAGTACCCGGAGGCCTTGCGAGATCTCAAGGATCCACCTGCGGCCATCTTCGTCCGGGGTCGGTCGCTCCGCGGGTTCGAGCCGGGTGTCGCCATCGTGGGGGCAAGGAACTGTACAGAGCTCGGCCGCGAGATGGCGCTCGGTATCGGCCGAGGTCTTGGACGCTCCGGCGTCTGCGTG
>JBGPKY010000033.1:0-16407 GCA_041486205.1 Actinomycetota bacterium | reverse complement strand
CTGCGAGCGGTGAAGCTGGACCCCGCGCTGTCCGAGCACTGGGCCGACCGAGCCGGCCGCATCGACCGCAAAGCCTTCGAGAACGGGGTCAAGGTGCGGTTCCCTGTGTGGCTCGGGAACCTCGTGCTGCTTGCCGGAACGCTGATCGGGGCCGCGGCGGTGGTGGTGGCCATGCGAACGTCGAACGCGACGCTTGCTGGGCTGGCGCTCCTTGCGGCCGCTGTGGCGTGGTCGGTCTCCCTCCACTGCCTCGCGCACTGGGTGGTCGGGATCATCGTGGGGATCCGCTTCCTGTCGTACTCGTTCGGGGGGCCGTTCCCTCCTAGGCCGGGGCTGAAGACCGACTACGCGACTTACCTGCGCGCGGAGGCGGGAGAGCGCGCGTGGATGCACGCCTCCGGCGCGCTCGCCACGAAGGCCGCGCCGTTCATCGCGTTGGGGTTCTGGTGGGGCACCGAGGCGCCCGGGTGGGCCGCGTGGGCGGTCGTGGCGCTCGGCGTGTTCCAGATCCTGACCGACGTGTTCCTCTCGACCAAGACGAGCGACTGGAAGAAGGTCAAGCGCGAGCGCGCGGTCGCTCGCGCGCAGATCGTCCATCGCGCGTGAGGCGTCCACGTATACTCGCGGTTGAGATCCACCGGGGAGCTCGGGCAACCGGGCTGAGAGGCCGGCACAGGGCGCCGGCGACCCGAGAACCTGAACCGGGTAATGCCGGCGGAGGGAGGCACCCGACGTGCAGCTCCATCCACGCTTACTCGGCCTGTACGTCATCACGTCTAGTTGGTTCGTCCCGGGGCGGGATCATCGGGACGTGACGCTCGCAGCGATCGAAGGGGGTGCCACCGCCGTTCAGTTGCGGGCGCCGGAGCTCTCGCCGCGGGAGCTGTTGCCACTCGCGACCGAGCTCGCGCAACTCTGCCGGGAAGCCGGGGTGCTGTTCATCGTGAACGACCACGTGATGGTCGCGATCGACAGCGATGCGGCCGGCGCCCACGTGGGTCAGGAGGACGATCCGGTCTCAGCTCGCACCCTTCTGGGTGTCGACGCCGTTCTCGGGATCAGCGTGAGCACTCCGGAAGAAGCCAGGGCCGCCGAGGCAGCCGGAGCTGACTACCTCGGCGTCACGGTATGGGCGACCCCGACGAAGCCCGACGCGATTCCCCGCGGCATCGACGGCGTTCTCGCCGTCGTCGGGGCGACCGACTTGCCGGTGGTCGGCGTCGGCGGGATCAACGCCCGCAACGCCCACAAGGTGCTCGAAGCGGGAGTCGCGGGAGTCGCGGTCGTCGCGGCGATCGGTGCGGCACCCGACATGGTTGCGGCGACGCGCGAGCTCGCGGAGGTCGTCGGAGGCGACCGGAGAGGGGCCTGAGGATGGGGGAGCAGCGAACGGGTAAGGCGACGGCGGAGCTGTTCGAGCAGGTGATCCTTCGCCGGCTCGGCGCGAAGGACGCCGACGTGCTCGTCGGACCGCAGCACGGCGTCGACGTCGGCGTGGTGCGAGTGGCGGACGGCGTCGCGATGGCTCTCACGGCCGATCCGGTGTTCGTCGTGCCGGCGTACGGGTGGGAACGGGCGGCATGGTTCGCGGTACACATCCTCGCCTCGGACGCGGCCACCTCCGGCCTGCCGCTCCGTTGGATGTCCGTCGACCTGAACCTTCCGCCCGCGATCTCCGATGGGGACCTGACGTCCCTGTGGGACGCGTTCCACAGAGCGTGCGATGGGATCGGGATCGCGGTCGTGACGGGGCACACCGCTCGCTACGACGGCTGCGATTGGCCGATGGTCGGCGGTGCGACCTGCATGGCGCTCGGATCCGAGGACGAGTATGTGACACCGACGATGGCGCGTCCGGGAGACGCGGTGGTCGTGACGAAGGGCGCGGCGATCGAGGCTACCGCCTTGTTGGCCGCAACGTTCCCAAACCGCCTCGCCGCGGGAGTCGGCGCGGACATGGTGCGGAGGGCAGACGCGCTGTTCGAGCAGATGACGGTGGTGCCGGAGGCGACGATCGCGCGGGCGTTCGGACTGCGGGGCAGGGGAGTTACGTCGATGCACGACGCCACGGAAGGCGGCGTGTTCGGCGGGTTGACCGAGGTGGCGACGGCGTCAGGCACGGGCATGCGGGTAGACCTCGCCGCGATCCCCGTCCGACCCGAGGTGCGCGCCGTCTGCGACCACGCCGGCATGGACCCGTACACGTCGATCTCCGAAGGAACCCTTATCGCGACGGTGGTAGCCGATCGGGCGGACGACTACGTTTCGGTGCTCTCCGACGCGGGGATCGACGCCGCGATCGTCGGCGAGGTCTTGGGCGCGTCCGAGGGTTGTCGGTTGGTAACCGAGGACGGCGAGCGGTCGCTCGAACACCCCGGACTCGACCCGTTCTGGGAGGTGTTCGGCCGCTGGGCTACCGAGGCCGCCGGGATCAGCGGGGCCTGATGAGGAACTCCTCGGCGAGCATCGCCCAGCGCTCGTGGTCCCGCCACCGGCCTGCGACCTTCAGGTAGCGGACCGAGTACCCCTCGCGGCGGAAACCCAGACGCTTCAGGAGCGCGATCGACGCCGAGTTGTCGGGCTGAACGTTCGCCTCGACGCGGTGGAGCCGGAGGTGACCGAAAGCATGCCGCAGGACCAGCCGCACGCCCTCGGTCGTATAGCCCTGCCGCTCGAAGGGCGCCAGCGCGTAGTAGCCGAGATACGCGCTGCGAAGAGGGCCGTAGAAGATCTGGCTCAGGTTCACGACCCCGGCGATCGCGTCGTCCTCCGTGCGACAGACGAAGAAGCAGGCGTTCTGAGGGCGCCGGGCCCGCCCCAGGTACTCCTGGAATGCACCTTCATCAGACGGCGCGTGCTCCCACGAGCCGTGGAGCCTGCGGCTGGCTCGCGCGCGCTCGAGGAGCTCGTCCCTGTCGCGAGCGGACGGCCGCCGCAGGTAGGCGCGCTCACCTGCCTCCGTCGGCTGCCGCACTACCGGAGCCAGGTCTTCGTGATCGCTTTCGCGAAGTTCCAGCCGTAGCGGAAGGACTTGGGCTTCTTCGAAACGCCCCCGCGGCGCGTGAGGAAGGTCACCGGGACCTCGACGATCCGCGCGCGATGACGGAGGGCCTCGATCGTCACCTCCGAGGTCCAGAACTGATCCTGCTCGAGGATCAGTTTGCGCAGGACATCGGCTCGCGTCGCGCGGTAACCGCTGGAGATATCGGTCACCCGTTGGGTCGTCAGGATCGTCACGAGCCACGAGAAGAAGTGAACGCCGATATGGCGAACGATGCTCTCGCGCTCGAAGTCGCCGAGCATCCGGGAGCCGTTCACGTGATCGGCATCTCCGCCGATGATCGGTTTCACCAGGGTCGGAAGTTCCTCCGGCTGGTGCTGCCCGTCGGCATCGATCGTGACCACGATGTCCGCTCCAAGCTTCAACGCGATGTCGTAGCCAACTCGCAGCGCCAGACCACCTCCGCGACGTATCGGCAGGCTCGCGGCGAACGCTCCGGCCGCTCGCGCCACGTCGGCCGTCCCGTCGTCCGAACCGTCGTCGATGACCAGGGGCACAACACGATAGCCGTCGATGTCTTCGGGCATCGCGTGGATGACCGCGCCCACGTTCTCGGCCTCGTTGTGGGCCGGCGAGATGACGATGATGCGCTTGCCGGGCGGCAGCACGCTCGCACGGTCCCAGTCGAACGCCGCCTGGCCGAGCGCCTCGACCAGCAGGCGGATGCTGCGCTCGTTCACGTCCGTCGAGGACTGCATGCGAACGACCAGCGCGAACAGCACGACCACGGCGATGAGGAGCACGCCGGTCAGCCGCTGACCGCTCCTCGGCTGGAAGTTGAACGTCTCGAACACGCCGTTGAACATCGATGGCCGCGTTGCGAGCAACACGACGCCGATCGCGATGGAGGAGGAGATGAGGAACGACAGTCGGCTGATCTGCCGCCGGTTGTAGCGCAAGGCCGCGGTGACGAACAGACCGAAGGCCGCGATCCCGCCGAAGATCCTGAGGGCGATCATGGGCTCTCGAAGGATATCAGCAGGTCAGAGGCCCAAAGCGGACGGCGACTCCGCCCCGGCGACCCGGCGAGGTGAGCTGGGTTCAAGGCGTTGAGCGCTCGCGGATCGAACGCCAACGGGTAGCCGGCAAGATGTGGTCGGAGATCACACGATCCTTGTATCGCTCGATCCGCGCGAACATCGACTCGATCAGCGTCTCGGAAAGCAAGTGTGGCTTCAGACCGAGGTCGAGCAGCTTGGTGTGTTTCGCGTTGTAGTAATGCTCCTCCTTCTCGATCCGCGGGTTGTCGAGGTGGTCGACGCGGACCTCGAGACCGTAGTCGGCCCCGGCCTGTCTCACGTGGTGCGCCAGCTCGAGGACGGAGAACTGCTCGGTGAACTGGTTGAACACGCGGAATTCGCCGGCGGCCGGAGGATTGGCGCAGGCGAGCTCGACGCATCGGAGCGTGTCGAGGATGTTGAGGTAGCCACGCGTCTGCCCGCCCTTGCCGTAGACGGTGAGCGGATGGCCGATCACCGCTTGGAGGCAGAACCGGTTCAACGCTGTACCGAACACCTCGTCGTAGTCGAACCGCGTGAGCAAGCGTTCGTCCAGAGACGTCTCCGGGGTGTCGATGCCGTACACGACACCCTGGTTGAGGTCTGTAGCCCGCAGCCCGAAGATGCGGCACGCGAAGTGGATGTTGTGCGAATCGTGGACCTTCGAGAGGTGGTACATCGAGCCGGGAACCTTCGGGTATGGCAGCGTGTCGCTCCGCCCGTTGTGTTCGATCCGGATGAACCCCTCCTCGATATCGATGTCGGGCGTTCCGTACTCGCCCATAGTGCCGAGCTTGACGAGGTGCGCGTCCGGCGCGAACTCGGCCACCGCGTAGATGACGTTCAGTGTGCCTTCGACGTTGTTGTGCTGGGTGAAGACCGCGTGCTCTCTGTCGATCATGGAGTACGGCGCCGAGGGCATCTCGCCGTAGTGGACGATCGCCTCCGGCAAGAACTCGCGGAACACGCGCTCGACCACCGTCCAGTCGGTGAGGTCGCCCTCCGTGAGACCGATCTCGAGGCCGGTCGCATCTCGCCACGCTGCCGCGCGCGCCGGGAGGGACTCGAGTATCGGCGTGAGCGAGTCGGTCCCCGCCTCGGTGTGCGCCCGGCGGCGCAGGTAGTCGTCGACGGTGTGCACCTCGTGGCCGCGCTTGGAGAAGTGCATCGCGGTCGCCCAGCCGAGGTACCCGTCGCCGCCGAGGATCAGGATGCGCATCGGGTCCCTTTCGCGTTCGGGTGGGGGAGCCGGGTCATTCTAGCGGTCGCTCGACCGGCAGGACCCGCTGCGATCACACGAGCGCGGCGAGCTCCGCGAGCACGCGGTCGACCTCTCCTGCCGTGTTGTAGTGGCAGAAGCCGATCCGCAGGGCACCGCCCGTCTCGAGCAGGCCTAGCCTCTCCATGACCTCGACCGCGTAGTAGTGGCCGTCCCAGACGAAGATGCCGCGCTCGCCGAGGAGCTTGGCCGTATCGAGCGGGTGCTGCTCGCCGACACGAACCGCGAACGTCGGGGTCCGTTCGTCGAGACGCGCGGGATGCTCGATCCCCCAGAGCCGGACGTGCGGCAGGTCCGCGAGCCCGTTCAGGAAACGCTCGGCGATCACCGTCTCGTGCGCGTGGATCGCGGCGAACCCCGCGGTCAGCGCCGCGCGCCGGGTCGGTCCGGACGGAGGGCCGAAGGCGTTGCCGATCCCCGCGAGGTACTCGATCGCCGCGACGACGCCGGCGAGACCTTCGTGGTTCAGCGTGCCGGTCTCCCAGCGGCCGGGGACCGCGTCCGTCGCTGGACGGACCTTGTACGGGCGGAGGTCGCTCAGGATCTTCCGCCGGCCGTAGAGCATCCCCATGTGTGGCCCGAAGAACTTGTACGGGGAACAGACGACGATGTCGGCCCCGATCGCGCGCACGTCGATGAGCCGGTGCTGCGCGAGATGGACCCCGTCCGCGACGACGAGCGCCGCTTCGGCCTTCGCGCGAACGCGACGGACTATCTCGGCCGCCGGGGTGATGGTTCCCACCGCGTTGGATGCCAAGGTGAACGCGACGACCTTGGTCTTGGGTCCAAGCACGGCGTCGAGCGAGTCGATGTCGAGCGTGACGTCGGCTTCCCGTACGTCGGCGTAGCGGATGGTCGCGCCGGTGTCCTCGGCGACGAGGAGCCACGGCGCGACGTTCGCGTCATGGTCGAGGTGCGTCACTACGATCTCGTCACCGGGCTGCAGGGTCCGGGCGACCGAACGCGAGAACGACAACAGCAGGGACGTCGCGTTCGAACCGAGCACGATCTCGTCGGGGTCGCAGCCCAGGAGATCGGCGCCGGCTCGGCGGGCGGTCTCGATCAGCCGGTCGGTCTCCTCGCTCGTGGCGAAGGCGCCGTGGGTGTTCGAGTTGCTGTGGCGCAGGTAGTCCGCCATCGCCTCGATCACGGTGTCGGGGACCTGCGAGCCGCCGGGAGAATCGGCGAACAGGCAGTCTCGACCGTCCTGCGTGCGCGCGAGGCCGGGGAACCGTTCGCGGAGCGGCGAGAGGTCGGGAGCGTCCATCGCGCATACACTCCCGCACGGAAGCAAGCCCGACAACCTGGAGGCTCGCCGTGCGCTTCGGACTCGACGTTTCCCAGCATCAGCTCACGTGGGAGGAGATCCTTTCGCGGACCCGTTTCGCTGAAGACGCCGGCTTCGACGGGGTTTGGGTGTTCGACCACTTCACGGCGCTCTACGGCGACCCCGACGGGCCGTGCTTGGAGGGATGGACGCTGCTCGCGGCGCTGGGCGCTGCGACGAAGCGGATCCGACTCGGGACGCTCGTGACGGGGATGACCCACCGCCATGCCTCGATGCTCGCGGCAGAGGTCGTCACCGTTGACCACGTCTCCGGCGGGCGGGTGGAGTGTGCGATCGGGGCCGCGTGGAACGTCGAGGAGCACGCCGAGCTTGGCATGACTCTCCCGCCGATGAAGCAGCGGATGGAGAGGCTCGAAGAGGGGGCGCAGGTGATCCGCCTGCTGATGTCGGGTGAGCGCGTCTCGTTCCAGGGCAAGCACTTTCGGCTGGAAGATGCGCTCTATCGTCCCAGGCCGGTGCAGCAGCCGCACCCGCCGATCTGGATCGGTGCCAGCGGGCGACGGCTCGCGCTTCCGATCGTCGGAAGGCGAGCGGACGTGTGGCACTCATGGTTCGACACGCGCGAGGAGTTCGAGGAGATGACCGCGATCGTCGATCGGGCGGCGTCGGAGGCGGGTCGCGATCCGGCGTCGATCCTCCGGGCCTCGAGTCTTTCGATCTCCGAGCCCTGGGACGAGGTGAAGCGCTCGTTCGAATGGATGCGCGGCGCCGGGATCGGCTACCTGGTCGTGGAGTGGCCAACCGAAGGCAGGGCGCGGCTGGACGAGTTCGTCGACGCCGTGCTGCCATCGCTGGGATGAGCGTCGGCTAGGCTGTCGCGGCGATGGCGGACGCTCTGCTGCTCACCGAGGACGACGTTCGGTCCGTGCTCGACATGGCGACGTGTATCGAGGCGGTCGAGTCCGCGTTCACCGCGTACTCGGGCGAGCGCGCGGAGCTGCCGGCCGTCATCGCGCTCGACGTGCCCGAGGCGGGAGGCGAGATCCACGTGAAGGGCGGATACCTGCACGGCGGTGCGCACTACGCGGTGAAGTTCGCTTCTTGGTTCCCGCAGAACCTCTCACGCGGGCTGCCGGCGAGCGATGGGATGGTCGCGGTGTTCGATGCGCGGACGGGCGCGCCTGCGGCGTTCCTCATGGACCACGGGTACATCACCGACCTGCGAACCGGCGCGGCCGGGGGCGTGGCGGCCAAGCACCTCGCGCCGTCGGCGTGCGACGTGGTCGCGATGATCGGCACGGGAACGCAGGCTCGCTACCAGCTCGACGCGCTCGCTCGCGTTCGCACGTTCGAGGAGGTGCGCGTTTGGGGTCGCGATCCGGCGAAAGCAGCCGCCTGCCGCGAAGATCTGGCAGCGCGCGCCGGGCTGCCGAACGGATGCCGGTTCGAGGTCGCGGGCTCGGCTCGCGGCGCGGTAGAGGGGGCGCGGGTGGTGATAACGGCCACGGCGAGCCGTTCGCCGGTCCTCGAGGCCGGATGGCTCGAACCGGGTATGCACGTGACCGCGCTCGGCTCGGACGGGCCGGACAAACAGGAGCTGGAGGCGGCCGCGCTGGGACAGGCGGACCTACTCGTCGTCGATAGCCGCTCGCAGTGCGCGCTGATCGGCGAGCTGCATCACGCGCTCGATGCCGGAGTCGTCGCGTCCGCGGAAGACGCCGCGGAGCTGGGTGAGATCACCGGCGGAGTGCGAGAGGGCAGGACCTCGGAGGATCAGCTGACGATCTGCGACCTCACCGGCGTGGGTGTGCAGGACGTAGCCTCCGCCGCCGTCGTGTTGGCGCGCGCCGTCGAACGCGGCGTCGGCCGCCGGGTCGAGTACTAGACCGCGTCCCAGCCCGACGGGAGCGACGGCACGCCCCACGAGGTATCGGGCCGCCACGTCGTCCAGTCGCGGTCGAACGGCGGTTCGGTGTTCAGGATGCGCGCGATCGCGCGTTCGCCTTCCTCGCGGAACCCAGCCGCTTCCTCGGGAGTGAAGATGCCGATCCGCACCGCTTCCGCAAGCTCGTCCTCGTCCTTCCAAGTGACGGACGAGCGATCGGGGGCAACGACGACGTCCAGCGCGTGGTCGAGGTAGTCGAACCCGACACTCGTGCGCCGCAAGGGTTCCTGGAGGTTGACGTAGTAGCGCAGCAGCTCGTTGGTCCGGTCGTCCCAGAACAGGAGTACGGCGTAGGCGACGTCCGGCCAGGCGAAGGACAGGACCCGGTCCCACCCGAGCACCCGCTCATCGAGCGCCCACTCATCGGTGGGCAGGCGGAGCCACTCGCCGTGGGCATCGCTGGGGCACATCCATCGGGCGCCGGGCGACATGAAGAACATCTGCTGCTCGGGCTTGTCCTGCACCACCGTCACCGGCCGCGCGGTCCAGATCCTTCCGCGCCAGATCTCGCGCAGGACCACGGCGTCGCCGGGGTTCCAGGACATGGCGGCACGATACGCGAGGAGAAGGGGAGGGCGGGGCGCGGGCGTCACCTTCGCGACGTCCGCGCCCTGCGGGCGATGTCGGCTTGCAGGAGAAGCGCGACCGAGCCCCTGCGGGAGAGCCTCGCCCAACGCCCCCCACTTCCTTAGGTATCGGCATCGGCTTGAGCCTCTGGTCCACCCGGACGTCCGTCTTGACGGGTGTCAGACCCCGGGGGTACAGTCGGCTCCCCCTCGAACATATGTTCGATTCCCCGGGGACGGGGATCTCGGAGGGGGTGGTCGTACAGAGGCAGGCGGCGATGTCCAAGCGCTACGACGAGGAGGTCGAGGTCCGGGTCGAGCAGGACGCTGGGATGCCCGCAGCGTTCGTGTGGAGAGGTCGCCGGTACGAGGTCGCCGACGTGATCGGTAAGTGGCGGATCGAGGGCCGCTGGTGGTCCGACGGCCGCGACCGCGAGTACTGGCGGGTCGAGGCACGCGGCGGTGCGGTCTGGGACCTCTACCACGACCGGCTCGTCGGCCGGTGGCATCTCGAGCGGCTGTGGGACTGACGCGGGTAGCATCGGGGCATGGACCCGGTCGAGCAGGCGGCCCGCTTCGTTCGCGAGCAGGTGCGACCCTCGCTCGACGCATGGGAGAAGGAGGGACGGTACCCGCGCGAGGTCGTTCGCGGAACCGGTCTCACCGGACTGTTCTCGCCGGCCTCGTACGGCGGGCTCGATCTGTCCTACCCGGAAGGGATGGCGGTCTTCGAGGAGCTCGGCCGCGGCGACGCGGCGCTCGCGTTCTCGATGTCGATGCACAACGCGGTGGCGGCCGCGGTCACGCGCGCGGGCGGCGAGGAACTGCGCGAACGCTGGGGCGCGCGACTATGCGCCGCCGAGGCGCTCGGCGGATTCTCACTGACCGAGCCGCATGCGGGCTCGGACGCGACGGCACTCACGACGCGCGCGGTGGAGACCACGGATGGCTGGCGGGTGAGCGGCCGGAAGGCGTGGGTATCGCTCGCCGGCGAGGCCGACCTGTTCCTCGTCGTATGCAAGACCTCGGAGGAACCAGGGCACAAGGACATCGCGATGCTCGCGGTCGAACGCGAGGGCGGCGGTGTGTCGTTCCCTACGATCTACCGCAAGGCCTGCGCGGACTTCCTGCCGATCGGAGAGATGACGCTGGACGACGCACCGGGCGTGATGCTCGCGCCGCCGGGGCAGGGGCTGCGCGCGGCGCTCGGCGCGATCGACGTCGCGCGATGCGACATAGCGGCGATCGCGAACGGCCTGCACGCCGAGTCACTCGACGTCGCGCTGCGCTACGGCCGCGACCGGCAGGTGTTCGGGCAGCGCGTGATCGACCACCAGGGCATCCAGTGGGCACTGGCCGACGCGGAAACCGACCTCGTTGCCGGGCGGTTGCTCACGCACGCCGCGGCAGAGCGGCTCGGCACGCCCGAGGGTTCGGTCGCCGTCGCCCACGCGAAACGGTTCTGTCCCGATGCGGCGCTTCGCGCTGCGATCCTCGCGAGCGAGGTGCTCGGCGCCTACGGCTGGCTCCACGACCACCCGCTCGCGAGGTTCATCGACCTCGCGAAGATGCTCCAGGTGGTCGACGGCACGAACGAGATCCAGCGGATGGTCATCGCTCGCGACCTGCTGAAACGCGCCGAGCAGCTCTAACGCTGCACGAGCATCCCGCCTGAAGTGGACCGATGGTGTCGCGGTCCTCATTCGTGCACCTCGACGTCCGGTCCTTCTTCTCGCTGAAGGACGGGGCGTTCTCGCCCGAAGACCTCGCGCGGCGGGCGGCCGAGCTCGGGATGCCGGCTGTGGCGCTCACCGACAGGGACGGGCTGTACGGGGCGGCCCGGTTCGTAGCGGCTTGCGCGCGCGTTGGGGTTAAACCCATCTTGGGGGCGACGTTGACGGTTCGGGTCGACGGGGTTGGTCCGGGGCCGTCGCTCCGCTTGCCAGTCCATCCCCAACCCCGCTCCGGGGCGGCCCCGGACCATTCCGTGGTGCTGCTGGCGCGCAACGATGTTGGGTACGCGAACCTGTGCCGGCTGATCACCGATGCGCATATGACGGGGGAGCGTGGAGATCCATCGATCACCGCCGAACAGATCTGCGCGCACTCCGGCGGATCGATCGCGCTGCTAGGCTCCACGTCGCTTCCGGGAAGGCTCGCGGTCTCTGGTGCGATCGACGCGGCTCGCGTTGCGCTGGAACCGTTCCACGAAGCGTTCGGAAAGCGCTGCTTCGTTGCGGTGCAGGACAGGGTGGAGCGGGATTCCGAGGCGGAGATCCGGGCGATGCTGCGGCTCGCGGAGCGGGCCGGCACCCGGACCGTCGCGACGAACGCGGTGCGGTACCTCGTGCCGGATGACGCGTTCCTCGCCGACGCGCTCGAGTGCATGCGGGCGATCGTGCCGATCAACCGCCGCAACGTTAGCCGCGTGAACGCCGAGGGGCACCTGAAGCCAACACTCGAGATGCGCGCGCTGTTCGAGGAGCGGCCGGATCTTGCCGACGCGACGCTCGAGATCGCGGAGTCGTGCACCTTCGATCTCGGTCTCAAACAGGTGCACTTCCCGGACTTCCCGACGCCGGCGGGACGGAGCGCCTCATCGGTGCTCGCCGAGCGATGCTGGCGGGGGATCGAACGGCGGAACGTGAAGCCGGCGCGCGAGGTGCGCGACCGGCTGGACCACGAGCTAGCGATGATCCACAGGCTCGGCTACTCGGCGTATTTCCTGACGGTCGCAGACATCGTCGCCGACATCAAGGCGATGGGGATCCGCTGCGCGTGCCGCGGATCGGCGGCCGGGTCCTACGTCTGCTACCTCACCGGCATCTCCGATGTCGACGCCGTCCGCCACGACCTCGCGTTCGAGCGCTTCCTGAACCCGCTCCGCGACGAGCTTCCCGACATCGACATCGACGTCGAGTCGGCCCGGCGCGAGGAGGTCTACGACATGGTCCTCTCGCGCCACGGTGACGAGCGCGCCGCGTGTGTGACGATGGTCGACACCTACCGCGCGCGCGCCGCCGTCCGCGAGGTCGGTAAGGCGCTGGGACTTCCCGAGCCCGAGGTCGATACCGTCGCGAAGTCCTTCCCGCACATCGGTGCCGATGACCTGCGCGTCGCGATCGAACGCCTGCCCGAGCTCGCCGGCTCCAACCTGAACGCCGGCCAGCTCGAGCTGCTGTTCCGCGTGGCCGAGCGGCTCGACGGCTTCCCGCGCCACATCGCACTGCATCCCAGCGGCATCGTCCTGTCGAACCACGAGCTCGTCACGCGTGTGCCGCTGGAGCGTTCGTTCCAGGGCTACCGCATGATCCAGGCCGACAAGGACGACGTCGAGCTGCTCGGCTACCTGAAGCTCGACGTCCTCGGCGTGCGGATGCTCTCCTCGATGCGCCACGCGCTCGATGAGATCACGCGCACCGAGCACGTGAAGGTCGACCTCGATCTGATCCCGAAAGACGACGAGCCGACCTTCGAGCTGATCCGCGCCTCCGACACCCTCGGCTGCTTCCAGATCGAATCACCCGGCCAGCGCGAGCTGCTCCAGAAGCTCCAGCCGACGAGATGGGAGGACCTGATAGTCGACATCTCGCTGTTCCGTCCCGGCCCGGTGAAGTCCGACATGATCCGGCCGTACCTGAACCGCCGCCACGGCATGGAGCGACCCGTCTACGCGCACCCGTCGCTCCGGCCTGCGCTGCAAGAGACCTTCGGCGTCATCGTCTTCCACGAACAGGTGATCCGAACGCTCGCCGCGCTCGCCGGATACGACCTTTCCTACGCCGATCACATCCGCCGTCACCTCGACGACGACGAGATGCTGCCGTCGCTCCGTGCCGACTTCCTCGCGCGAACCCATGAGCGCGGCGTTCCCGACGACGTAGCCGAGGAGACGTGGAACGACGTCGCACAGTTCGCGAGCTTCGGGTTCTGCAAGGCACACGCTGCAGCCTTCGCTGTTCCTACTTATCAGTCGGCATGGTTGAAGACGCATTACCCGGCGCAGTTCCTCTCGGGCATCCTCACCCATGACCCGGGGATGTACCCGCGACGGCTGATCCTCGAGGACGCCCGCGAGCACGGCATCTCGATACTCCCGCTCGACGTCAACATGAGTGAGCCGGATTACGTGGTCGAAGCTACCGACATGACAGCGTCGACGCGTTCGGGACGGAGCCCTCGCTCGCTGGCGGCTGAGCCGACGGGCGCTCACGAGGGCTCCGTCCCTTTCAGCGATCCCGGCGGGCCCACCTCGTACGGCATCCGGTTGGCGTTGAAGGACCTGCACGGGATCTCCGATGCCGAGATCCGTTCGATCCTGGAGGCTCGTGCCGACAAGCCGTTCGGCGATGTGGGGGACTTCCTGCGGCGGACCAACGTATCGAAACCGGTGGTCGAGGCGCTGGCCCACGCCGGTGCGTTCGACGCGATCGATCGTGGCACCCGCCGCGATCGCCTGTTCGCCGCGATGACGACGAAGCCCGAACGCGAAGGCGAACAACTCACCCTGAACCTCGACGACGTGCCCGCTGACGTCGTACGAGGGAGCACGTCGACCCGACGGAAGGGGCGGGGCCCTCGTGAGCGCCCGTCGGCTCAGCCGCCAGCGAGCGAGGGCCCCGCCCCACCACCGCAAGGAAGGTTCTCCCTTCCCGAATACACCGACGCCGAACGCGTCCGTGCCGAGCTCGAGGTCATCGGCCTCGACGCGAGCAGGCACATAGTCTCGTTCTTCGAGCCGCTGCTCGCCGATCTCGGTGTCGTCAGAGCACGCGACCTACGTACACATCGCACCGACGGGTGGGTGATGGTCGCCGGCGTGAAGGTCGCCTCGCAGACGCCGGCGATCCGGAGCGGCCAGCGGATCATCTTCCTCACGCTCGACGACGCGACCGGCCCGGTCGAGGTCGTCGTGTTCGAGAAGGTGCAGCCGAAGGTCGCGAAGACGGTGTTCCACTCGTTCGTCCTCGCGGTGTGGGGGAAGCTACGCCGAACCGGCGTCGGTGGGGTGAGCGTGATCGCCGAGGAGGTTTGGGATCTCACCTCGCTTCAGCGCGCCCGCCGCGAAGGCAACCTCTCCGAGGCGATCGCGGCACACGGGTCTCCAACCACCCAGCCGCTTCCGCGCAAGCTCTGGCACGCGAGCCCGGGCTCGGCCGGGCAGTGAGCGTCGAGGAGGGCGACCGCGAGCGCAGTACGCTGCTCGAACCACATGGAACCGCGCGAAAGATCGCAGACGATCTCAGAGGCCATGACGTTTCCCGTGCTCACCGGGCCTTTCCGGTGGCTCGTGCTCGCGCACGGTGTGTCCGCGCTCGCCTTCTGGGGCTACTTCGGGACGTTGTTCGCCCAGGCGACGTTCCGCTTCGGCGCCGGGACCGCGCAGATGGCCGTCCTCGGCGCGTCGCTGTCGGTCCCGTTCATCTTGGGAAGCCTCCTGCAGGGACTCGTCGTCGATCGCTGGAGCCCGAAGTGGCTCTCCTTCATCGGATATGCGATCCTCGCGGCCGCGATCCCCACGGCATGGGCCGGCGGGTCGCTCGCTTTCCTCTACGTCTCCTCCTTCATGGTCGGAGGCGCGTTCGCGACCATCGAACCCGCCCGCTCCGCGCTCACCGCATTGCTCGTGCCCGAGAAAGGCTTGGTCCGCGCGAACGGGGCCATCGCCGTTTCTTTCCAGCTCTCGCTCGTGATCGGAACGCTCGGCGCCGGAGCGTTGCTCGGGTCGGATGCGCACGGCTCCGGTCTCGTCTACGGCTCCGCGCTGGCGGCGGCCCTGCTCGCACTCGCGTTCGTTCCGTTCGTTCCCGATGTTCGTCACGCTGGGGAGCGGCCGGATATCACCTTGTCGGACCTGCGGGTCGGCGCCCGGACGGCGTGGCATCACACCCAGCTCCGACTCCTGCTGCTCGTGACGGGACTCGGGTGGACCTTGATCAACGTCTTCTTCGTGCTCGAGCCGCTGCTCGTGAAGGGGACGCTGCACCGGGGCCAGGACGCGGTGCTGTACCTGTGGGGCGCGCACGGGCTCGGCGCGCTCGCCGGGGCGACCGCGATCACACGCATGCGCCGTGGGACCAGCCGCGAGGCCATGTTCGTCTGCGCCGGAGTCGTGCTCGTCGGCGTCGGGATCCTGATCTACGCGGGGGTCGGTGTCTACGCTGTCGCGCTCGTCGCCGCGGGACTCGCCGGCTGTGGGTTCGGGCTGATCTTCCCGCCGCTGCTCGCGTTCATCCAGCGAACGGTCCGCGAGGAGCAGCGAGGACGGGTGACGAGCGTGTTCGTCGCCCTCCAGGAGTCGATGGGCCTCGTCTCTTCGCTCGTACTCTTCGCGCTTGCCTCGGCCGTAGTCGTCCGGCCGACGATCGTGGTAGCCGGCGCCCTCCTGGCGGCCGTGGGCCTCGTCGGCCTTCGCTCAGCGCGCGCAGTGGACCGGGTCACCGATGATGACGAACCGTCCGGCTGAGCCGCTCCTGCACGTCGACCTCGACGCGTTCTATGCCTCCGTCGAGATCCTGAAAGACCCCTCGCTTGCCGGGAAGCCTGTCGTGGTCGGCGGCGCCGGCGGGCGTGGTGTGGTCATGGCGGCTTCCTACGAAGCGCGCAGGTACGGGATCCACTCGGCGATGCCGTCGGTACGAGCACGCCGTCTCTGCCCTGATGCGGTGTTCCTCCCGCCGGACTTCGAGTCCTACAAGGTCCACTCGATCCGCTTCCGCGAGGTTCTACTGTCCTTCACTCCCATCGTCGAGCCTATCTCGCTCGACGAAGCCTTCCTCGACGTGTCCGGCGCGGTGATGCTGTTCGGACAGCCGAAGGACATCGCGGCCAAGATCCGCCGCGATGTCTCGAGCGAGGTCGGCGTCACCTGCTCGGTCGGTGTCGCTTCGACGAAGTTCGTCGCGAAGCTCGCCTCCGAGCAGGCGAAACCCGACGGGCTCGTCGTCGTCCCGCACGAGGACGTCCTCGCGTTCCTCGAGCCTCTCCCGGCACGCGCGTTGTGGGGCGTCGGCGAGAAGACCGTCGAGACCCTCTCGAAGCTCGGCGTGAAGACTGTCGGCGACCTCGCGCGCACGCCTCCCCTGGTCCTCGAGCGACTGCTGGGAGTCGCCTCGGCGCGGCACCTCTCGGAGCTCGCCCGGGGGGTCGACGATCGCGACGTCACACCGTACGAGCCGCCGAAGTCGGTGAGCCACGAGGAGACCTTCAGCAACGACCTCGACGCCGAAGAGGATCTGCTTCGCGAGGCGCTCGCGCTCTCACAGAAGGT
>JBGPKY010000032.1:0-17135 GCA_041486205.1 Actinomycetota bacterium | reverse complement strand
GAGCTCGTGTGCGCCCTGCAGGGCCTCGCCCAGTATGACGTGGCCGAGGAGTGGACCGAGGCGATGGAGCGGTGGTGCGAGACGAATGCCATCGGGAGCCTCCACGGGCGCTGCCGGGTGCACCGCGCCGAGATCCTCAGGCTGCGCGGGTCGTGCAACGAGGCGGAGCGTCAGGCGCTCGTGGCCTGTGAGGAACTGCGCCCCTACTTGCGTCGCGAGCTCGGGTGGCCGCTGAACGAGCTCGGACGGATCCGACTTCACAAGGGAGACATCGCGGGCGCGGAGGAAGCCCTGCTGGCCGCGCATCGCGCCGGGTGGGATCCCCAACCGGGTCTCGCGCTGGTGCGTCTGGCTCAAGGAGACGCGGCCACCGCGGCTGCTTCCATACGAGACGCCCTCGAGCGCCCCTTGCGGGTGCCCTCGAGGGAGCGACCACCGAACACCGACCTGCAGCGCGCGCCGCTTCTCGAGGCGCAGGTCGAGATCGAGATCGCGGCCGGCGACATCGGCCGGGCCCGATCGGCCGCCGACGAGCTGGAGGTCGTAGCGGCCCGATTCGAGAGCAAAGCGTTGGTCGCCAGCGCCACCCTGGCTCGAGGAAGGGTGCGGCTCGCCGACGGCGATGCGGCGGGCGCGGAACAGTCCTTGTCCGAAGCGGTGCGACTCTGGAACGAAGTCGGCGCCCCGTTCGAGGCGGCGATCGCACGCATGGGCCTCGCCGAAGCCTACCGCGCCAGCGGCAGCGAGCACCGGGCCGACTTGGAGCGCCAAGCGGCCCGCACGATCCTCGAAGGGATCGAAACCGCGCCGACGGTGGCCCCAGCAGTGGACGTCGAGCACCACGACGCACTCGACGAGCAGCCGGTTGCGAGCTTCAACGTCTTTCGTCGCGAGGGTGACTACTGGTCGGTGATCTTCGAGGGACACACCGTCCGCGTTCGCGACCTCAAGGGCATGCGATACCTCGCGCGGCTCCTCGCCGATCCGGGCCGGGAGTACCACGTGCTGGATCTCGTCGCCGCCGAGACCGGCAGCGGTTTGCAGGTCGACAGCAGCCAGGCGAGCGGCCTGCCGCGCTCGGCACTCGGCGATGCGGGCGAGATCCTTGACGCGCGAGCCAAGGACGCCTACCGCCGACGCCTCGCCGAGATCGAAGACGACATGGAGCAAGCGCGCGCCATCGGGGACACTGAACGGGCCGCGCAGGCCGACGCCGAACGCGACTTCCTCGTTCGAGAGCTCTCGCGCGCGGTTGGCTTGGGTGGTCGCGATCGACGAGCCGCATCCGCGTCCGAGCGTGCTCGAGTCGCTGTGACCCGCGCGGTCCGCCACGCGATAGCCCGGATCGGTGAGCACCATCCCCAGCTCGGCGAGCATCTCAGCCGTACCATCCGCACCGGTACGTATTGCGCATACTTTCCCGACCCTCGCGCCCCCGCCGGGTGGGGGTTTGACATAGGTTAGCCGCCGGGAGGGTGGCCGAGCGGACGAAGGCGACGGTCTTGAAAACCGTTAGCGGGGCAACTCGCTCGTGGGTTCGAATCCCACCCCTCCCGCCGGTGGACTTTCCGCCGAGCCGATACCCGATCGCGCCCGTATCCTTCAGGGCGTGAGCGAGTTCAACGACCGCTTCCTCCGTGCTTGCCGGCGGCTGCCTGTCGATCGCACCCCCGTGTGGTTCATGCGCCAAGCCGGACGATACCTCCCCGAGTACCGAGAGCTACGTAGTGACCACGACATCCTCGAGACGTGCCGGACCCCGGAGGTCGTCGTCGAACTGACGCTCCAGCCGTTGCGGCGCATGGGCGTCGACGCCGCGATCCTGTTCTCCGACATCATGGTGCCGCTGGCGGCGACGGGCCTCGACGTTCGGATCGAGCCGGGGACCGGGCCGGTCGTCGGCGATCCGATCCGATCCGCCTCCGACTTGGCTCGGCTGCGCCCTCTCGAGCCTGAGACGGATGAGCCTTTCGTGCTCGAGGCGATCCGGCTGCTTCGCAAGGAACTCCGAGTGCCATTGATCGGGTTCGCGGGGGCGCCCTTCACGCTGGCAAGCTACCTGGTGGAGGGTGGACCCTCGCGGGATCACGCCCGAACGAAGACGCTCATGCACAGCGAGCCCGAGACGTGGTTCGCGTTGATGGATTCGCTCGGTGGCATCGTGCGCGCGCATCTGCGCGCGCAGATCGAGGCAGGCGTTCAGGTGGTGCAGGTCTTCGATAGCTGGGTGGGTGCTCTGGACCCCAGCGACTACGAGCGCTTCGTGCTGCCGGCGATGCGGGAGGTCTTCGAGGGGCTGGGCGTACCTTCGATCCACTTCGGCGTCGTCACGGGCGAGCTGCTGTCGCTCATGCGCAGCGCCGGTGGTGATCTGATCGGTGTGGACTGGCGCGTGCCGCTGGACGCTGCGTGGGATCGGATCGGACACGACGCCGGCGTTCAAGGCAATCTCGACCCTTCGGTGTTGTTCGCTCCCTGGGAGGTCGTCGAGCGGAAAGCTCGAGGGGTGCTCGCCGCTGCTGCGATGCGAGACGGACACGTGTTCAACCTCGGACATGGAGTCATGCCTGGGACGCCGGTCGAGAACCTGCAACGTCTCGTCGATCTCGTCCACGCTGAGACCGAGCGGTGACGGTGGTGACGACGCCGATCGGTGTGCTCGTGATGGCGTACGGAACCGCGAGCGGCCCCGACGACATCGAGCGCTACTACTCGGACATCCGTGGCGGCCGCGCGCCCTCACCGGAGCTCCTGACCGAGCTGCGAGAACGGTTCGTCGCGATCGGCAACCGCTTCCCGCTTCTCGATACGACCCGGGAACAGGCGGCGGGTTTAGAGCGTGAGCTGAACGCCTCGGGCTCGGCCGGTTTCAGGACCTATCTCGGCATGAAGCACTCGCCGCCGTCGATCGCTCAGGGCCTCGCGCAGATGCGCGAGGATGAGATCGGACAGGCGGTCGGCATCGTGATGGCGCCGCACGAGTCGCGCCTGTCGACGGACACTTACATCGATCGGGTCGAGTCGGCTCTCGCGGAGGGTGGGCCCTCGTTCTCGTTCATCCGGCATTGGCACGACCACCCCATGTTCGTGGAGCTGCTGGCGACGAGGGTCTCGGACGCCTTGGGGTCGCTTTCGCCGGCGGAGGCTGAAGAGGCGGTCGTCGTCTTCTCGGCGCACAGCCTGCCGTCGCGCATCCTCGAGTGGAACGACCCTTATCCGGCGCAGCTACGGGAGACCGCCGACCTCGTCACCGCGAAGCTCGGCCTCACCCACGTGGTAACCGCCTGGCAGAGCGCGGGTCGCACGGCGGAGCCTTGGCTCGGGCCACCGATAGAAGAGACCATCGTGGACCTTGCAGCGCAAGGGTGTAGCGCGATCGTGGTTTGCGCGGCCGGGTTCGTTTCCGATCACCTCGAGACCCTCTTCGACCTCGATATCGAAGCGCGGAAGATCGCTGCCGACGCCGGCGTTCGCTTGGTCCGAACCGAGATGCCCAACGCCGACCCGGCGTTCATGAGAACGCTCGCGCACGTGATCCGAGATCACCTGATGGCGACGGGCGCATGAACGGCCGCGTGGTGGTAGTCGGCGCGGGGATCGCTGGGCTCTCGACGGCGTACCGTCTGCTCGGCAGCGCGGAGCCGTCGTCCGCGCCTGACGTGACCGTTCTCGAGTCCGACAGCGAGCTCGGTGGGAAGCTTCGCTCGGTCGAGGTCGGTGGGCTTCCCCTCGAGGCCGGCCCCGACTCGTTGCTCGCTCGTAAACCATGGGGAGTGGACCTCTGTCGCGAGTTGGGACTCGGCGAGGAGTTGGTCCCCCCCGCGACGGGGAACACGCACATCTGGACCGACGTCGGGCTGCTTCGTTTCCCGAGCGGCCCGTTCGGGATCTCGACCGACCCAAACGAGCTCTGGCACTGGCCGGGCATGTCGCGTCGCGGCAAGCTCCGCGCGATCGGGGATCTCTGGCGCCGGGCCCGCAAGGACCAGACGGACGAGTCGCTCGGCAGCTTGCTACGGCGCCGCGTCGGCGACGAGGCTTGCGACCGGCTGGTCGCTCCGCTCCTCGGCGGGCTCTTCGCCGGCGACATAGACCGCCTTTCGGTCAAGGCCACGTTCCCGGAGCTGGCCGCCTGGGAACGCTCGAACGGGAGTCTGATCCGCGGCGCTCGGGCCGCAGCGAAGGCGGCCGATGAGACGACCCCGCCACCGATGTTCCTTCGGCTGAAGGGAGGATTCGGCCGGCTGACTGAGGAGCTGGTCCGCGCTGTCGATCCCGGGAGGGTTCGATCCCAGACGGTCGTCACGTCTATCCGGAGAGAAGGCGAAGCCTTCATGGTGCAGGCGGGGGAGAAGGGGTTCGCGGCCGATTCGGTCGTGCTGGCGTCGCCGGCCTTCGTCACGGCCGATCTGCTCGAGGGGCTGGTCCCCGAGGTCGCCACATCGCTGCGCCGGATCCCCTACCTGTCGACCGCGGTCGTCCTTCTCGTCTACCCCGCGGGAACCGGGGACGCGTTACCGGACTCGTCAGGGTTCGTGGTGCCACGCGGCAAAGCGGCGATGACGGCGGCGACCCTCGTTTCTCGGAAGTGGCCGGACGAGGCTTTCGGCGACCGGGCCGTGGTTCGCTGCTTCGTCGGCGGGGCGGGCGCTGAGGACCTGCTCGAGGAAGACGACGCCGACATCGTCGAGGGTGTTTGCCGCCAGCTCGCCGCGGTTCTACCCCTGCCGCCGCGAGCCGAGGCCTCCCGGGTGGTGCGGTGGCCTCGCGCGATGCCGCAGTACGAGGTCGGGCACCTCGATCGTGTAGGTGAGATCGAACGCTCGTTGCCGCCGGGTGTCTTCGTGGTGGGGCAGGCCTACCGCGGAGCGGGGATCCCGGACTGCGTCCGCGCCGGGGGCGAGGTCGCGGAGCGGGTACGCTCGCACCTCGTCGGTGATGTGGAACGGGAGACGGTTCGATGAGCGAGACGTTGTATGCCTACTACCCGGTGTTCCGGTTGGCACGGACGATGGATGTTTCCGGCGAGGCGGAGGTTTCGGCGGAGGCGCACGCGATCGAAGCGCTATTCGAGAAGTGGAAGGACAGGGTCTCGGTCCGCGGCGTGTACTCGACGGTTGGGTTCCGGCCGGACGCCGACCTGATGCTGTGGCTCGTCGGCGCTACCCCCGACGCGCTCCAGGACATGATCGCTGCGTTCCGCAGGACGAAGGCGGGCTCGGCCCTGGAACTGACGTGGTCGTTCATGGGCGTCACTAAGCCTGCGGAGTTCTCCAAGGACCACGCGCCGGCGTTCGCTCGCGGGGAGGAGCCCAAGAAGTACTTGTGCGTCTACCCATTCGTTCGCACGCCCGAGTGGTATCTGCTCCCGGCCGAAGAGCGAGCCGCGATGCTGCGGGAGCACGGCGAGATCGGGCGCGAGTTCCCAGATGTGCTGGCCAACACGACGAGCGCCTTCGGCATCAACGACTGGGAGTGGATCCTCGCCTTCGAGGCCGACGAGTTGGACCGGATCGTCGACTGCATCCGCAGGCTCCGCGACGCCAAGGCTCGCCTCTACACGAAGGAAGAGGTGCCGTTCGTCACGGGGATCCGCAAAGACGTGGCGATGGCGTTCGCCGACCTTGTCTGACCGACGGGCGATAATGGGAGATCGTTCAGGCGGGAGGTCCGATGGGTAAGGCGAAGGACAAGGGCGGAGACAAGTCCAGCAAGAAGACCGCCCAGAAGAGCATCAAAGAGAAGCGCGCCGAGAAGAAGAGCAAGAAAGCCTCCCGGTAGCGCCGCCCGTGACTCGGGCTGCGCCTCGCTGGTTCTAGGCTGCCTGCTCGGGCCTTCGTCAGGGCCTCGGAGACGGGGTCGACGAGATGAGCCCTTCCGTTGGAACCAACATCCCCTTGTACTTGGGCGCCTCGAGCGAGCTGGGCGGCGGATACGGGGTGTTCAGCCGGAAGATGACCACTCGGTTGTTCTCGCGATCCGCGATCGCCCAAAGCGTACCGTCGGCGTTCATCGCCAGGTGGTCCGGCATGTTGAAGGCTCCGTCCGCGGTCCCGGCGCGTCCGAACTCGGACAGCAGCTCGCCGTTGGGCGAGAGGACCACGAGGTGTCCCGTTCCCATCCCTTTCGGGTCCGGACGGAACGTGTCCACTACGTAGATGTTGCCGTCCGATCCGACCTGGATACCCCTCGGCAGCTGCCAGAACCCGCGGATCTGGCCGCCCGAGTCCGGCTTGCCCGAGAACCACAGCCAGTTGCCGTTCGAGTCGAGCGCGACGATCCTCCTGTTCATCGTGTCGGCGACATAGATGTTGCCCGTCTTCGGATCGGCCGTGAAGGCGTCCGGGAAGTTGAACATCCCTACTGGAGGTCCGAAGGCTGGTGCGCCGTTCGCGCTTCCCCCCCATCGTGCGACGACGTGTCCCGTCTGGTCGAAGAAGTACAGGCCATCGTAGCTGGAGACGACGATCCTGCCGTTAACGATCTTGACGTCGTACGGCGTGAAACCGTGGGCTCCGAACACCTTCCGGTTCTGGTCGTCGGCCGGCATGTGACTGATGAAGTTGCCGGAGGTCGAGTAGACCTTGACCAGCCCCGCGGCGTAGTCGGCGACGTACACGCGGTCGGTCGACGGGTCGACAGCGAGCCCGTACGGAGAGGCCAGCTGGCCGTCACCGCGGTCGCTCCCGATCGTACGGATGAAGGTTCCGTCGCCTCGATACTCCTCGACGCGGGACTGCCCTGTGTCGGAGATCCAGATGTTCCCGCTGGGATCGAACGTGACACCGAGGGGCGTCTTGATCATCTGGTCCGGCTGCGTGCCGAAACCGTAGATCGTCGTGACCACTTGGATCGGGTAGCCAGCCGCCTGCCCCGGCGGGGTCGGTTCCGACTTCGGCCACAGGAGCCATATCAGCAAGGCCAACAGCCCCAGGGCTGCGAGGCCGAGGAACCACAGCAGGAGGACGAGCATCTTCCGCGTGGAACGATCCGCGTCCCGCGGAGCTTGTTCCGCTGGCGGCTCGCCATGTTCTTCGACCGGCTCGGCTAGCTTGCTCATCGATCCGTTCCTTTCTCCGTCAAGGCGTCGGCGTAGCGCTCCCGCTACCCGTCAACCGAGCGATGGCGTCGGCCACTTCCTGGTCGTCGGGGGCAAACCTCGCCGCTTGTTGGTATTCCTTCAGTGCCCCCTTCGGGTCGCCGAGGCGCTCCAGCGTCTTCGCGAGCCCGAGATGAGCGTCGAAGACGTAAGGGGCGTCCGCGATCGCATTCCTGTACGCGGTCTTCGCGCCTTCGAGATCACCCGTCTGCAGGAGAAGGTCGCCTTCGGCGACGAAGGCGATGGTCTTGCTTCCCGATGGGGCGTACTTCGCCGAGGTGGCGAGCAGTTGGACGGCTCGGTTGGCGCTGGTCGCCTTGTTGAGGAGCCCGAGCTGGAACAGGGCGACCCAGTTCTTCTTGTTCAGATGAACGGCTTCCTGGAACTGACTGAACGCTTCGTCTGTCTGCCCGGCGTCGAGCAGCGCGATGCCGTAGGCGGTCCTTGCTACGTCGTCCTTCGGGTTCGCGTCGACGGCCGCCTTCCACGAGACGAGGTTCCGATCGATCGTGGTCGTGGGAACCGGCTGGGGCCTGAGCTTGATCGCTAGCACAGCGGCGCCGAGCCCGAAGACCGCGAAGGTCATCAGGAGGACGGCGGTGACGAGGCGCTTGGGTAGAGCTTCCGCTTGGCTGCTCATGCGAGGTTCCTCCACCAGTTGTCGTCGACGACATCAACGTTCACTTGCTGTCTCTGCTCCGTGAGCCAGGATCCGTAAGCGCGGTCCTGCGCCTTCTTCAGCAGCGTCTTCCGGATCGAGTTGCGCACGTCGAGGAAGCGAGAGATCGAGCCGTCGGCACTCACGTACTGATCTCTGTGTGACTCGTAGTAGGAACGGACCGCGCCCCCGTCCACCTTCGCGTCGGCCGTCACCGCGGCGTACACGCGAGCGGTGAGCAACTGCGACTGGATCCGTCGCTCGAGCTCGTTCAGATCCATGCGTTGTGAGTCGAGCCATTGCTGGAACCCTTGAGCCGTTTGGAACATCTTCTCCAGCTGGATCAGCTGGGCGGATACGTCCTGAGATGAGACGACGACGCCGAGTCCCGGAGCCTGCGTTTGAACGATCCGGTCGTCGACCAGGGACTGGAGCAGTTCATCCTGCCAGTTCTTCCCGAGGGTTTGGACCCCGCCGGTGTGAACCGACGTGAGACCTTGGATCCGGGCTTGTGCCTCCGACAGGTAGATCGGATCGCCGTCGACCGTCGCGATCACCGGACCCCGGTCAGCCTGCGGCATCGGCGAACCGGTGCCGGTCCCGCCTGCGTCGAAGCCTCCGCCGAACGCGAAGATCCCGACTGCGACGGCGCTCAAGAGCGCCAAGCCGCTCAAGAGGATGACTGTCTGCTTCAGCTGCGATCTCATGGGCGGACTCCTACCGAGGGGATGGGTCGAGGCACCAGCGGATTCGTGGGCGTGACTGAGTGACAGCGGTCGGCGCACCAGGTCGACGTGTGGCAGGTGTAGCAGACGGTCGGGTTGTCCTGACCGACGGTTGGTCCGTGCGTGGTCGCCCAATCTGCCGGATGGTTCGACGGGTGGCACTGGGCGCATGTGGATTCCTGATGGCATGACAGGCAGGTGGCGCGGTCGACGCCGCTGAAGTCGCTGAGGTGGATCTGGGGAGTCGTCGACTTGGCCCCGAAGCTGTTCTTAGGGTGGCAGACATCGCATTGGACCACCCCCTGTCGCGGTGCTCCCATCAGGTAGAAATGGGGGAGCGAGGCTGGTGGGTGACAGAAGCTGCATTGGGACTTCTGATTGACCTGCTCATGGCAGGTCGCGCACACCTTCTCTTGAGGGTGCGGCGGGTTCGGGTGCGCGTTCTCCGGGTGACAAGTGGCGCACGCGACGCCGAGCTGCGCGTGCAGTGGGTGGTTCATGTAGACGGAGAACTTGCGCTGCGTCGCGTAGTCCTTGTGGCAGGAGACGCACGCCGTGAACTCCGGGTTGCCCTGCGGCGTCTGCGGTTGGGACCAGAGGGGGACGATCCAACTCTGGTAGCTGTGGTGGAACGCGGTCGCCACGTCCGTCTTGATCCCCGGCTTGTCCTTCGTGCCGTTCCAAGCTTCAGAGGCCGAGGAGACGACGTTCGAGAGCTTCTGGGTTCCGGTTGGCGAGATGAAGACGAAGGCCACGAGCATGCCTTCGAGCAAGAGCAGCCCGAAGATGACGATGATCACGACGATCAACGCCCGAGGTCGCTTCTTCTTCGTCACGGCGGCCCCTTCGCGAAGAGATCCTGCTGGCGGTGGATGCCGTGCTCGGAGTGGCAAGTCGTGCAGTCGGTCGTTGGGTGACACAGCAGGCACGGTGTTACCGACGCGCCGTTCTGGAGCGCGCGCCAGTGCTCACCGAGCCAGTTGGCCTGATGCGGGATCTGTGTGCCGTGGCAGCCGACGCAGAACGTGGTCGGATGGCACGAGGTGCAGGCTTCAGCCCCCTGCTGCTCTTCCACGGGTCCGTGCTTGGTGATCCAGCCCGCCGGATGGGGGAACTGCGCCTTGAAGTGGCAGGTCTCGCAGAAGTTGGTCGGGTGGCAGGTCAAGCATGAGCCCGGGTCTTCCGCTACCGCCTGACCGTGGGACCCAGTCCATCCTGATGGGTGCGGGAACCCCGTTGGGACCGGGGTGGCTCGCGGCTGGATACCTGTGAGCGGCGGGTGGGAGACGTCCCCGTGACAGGAGGAGCAAGCCGCCGCCGTCTCGTGGGCGGCCTTCAGGTTCGGGTTCGTGGTCAGATCGGAGTGACACTCGACGCACGACCGGGGGTCGAGAACCCCGTGCGCGATGTCCCAGCCCGTAACCGTTGCGATCCCCTCGCGGGCGAACGTCGGGGCGTAGCGGAGGCTCCCGAGGAGGCCCGGCCGCTCGTGACAGGCCAAGCAGGATACGTTCGCGTGCACGGATCGTTCGGCCGAGGCCACGGAGTCGTCCATGGCATGGCAAGTCCCGCAGAGGCGAGGTGAGGCGGCCGTGCGGTTCCAGCCCACCAGCAGGACGCTGAGCGCGAGCAGGATGCCGAGGAACAGGAACGGCCTGAACCGCCTCCTGCCCTGACGGGGCTCCTGCTCCTTCGCCATCGCATCCTCCTAGCCGGTTCCGCTCGACGACCCGTTCTGGGACCCGCTGCTGCCCTTGCTGCCGGAACCTTGCGTGCCCGCGCCCGAACCCGAGCTTCCTGGGCTTCCTTGGCTTCCTGGGCTTCCTTGGTCTGCTCCGACGACGGGGTGGCCGGAGGGCAGACCCTGCTGGATCTGCTGATCGGTGAGCGGTGGGGCAACGCCGAAGTTGCTCGGTGCCTGGTTCGTCTGAGCCACGCCGGCGGCCGGCGACGCCGAGGACTGGGCGATCACGCCGATCGTCAGTCCGGCGCCGAACGCGAGCGCCATGAACACGATCGCGAGCCAGAGTTGGATCTGCGTGCGCAGTGCCGTGCCTATCCCATCTCGAGCGGCTCTCCGTTCGCTCTTCGTCGCTGATGACATGTGATCCCCCTTGTCGTTCATCCGCTCGGTGTCGAGGTGGGCGAGGACGTCGGTGTCGGCGCCTGGCCGGACGACGTGAGCAGGAGCGCTTGGTCGGCCGAGAAGTTCTCTCTCCCCGTGCTGTGGCACGTCCTGCAGGTCTGGTCGGAGTGGCACTGGAAGCACGTATCCGCTCCGCTGGTCTTGACCGCCGTCGGGTGGAACTGTCTCCACGAGACGTCCTTGGGTCCCTGGGGGTGGTGGCACGTGTCGCAGGAATCGTGTGCCTGCGGCGAACGGACGTGGCACTGTGTGCATACGCCGGGGTCGTCGAAGAACGTCTGCGCGTGCGGCAACTCCGCCCAGCCGTCGGGGTGCGGCATCGTCAAGCCGTGGCAGTTCTGGCAGAACTGCTGTTGGTGACATGTGAGGCACAGGAACTGATCCTTCGTTGCCTCCTTCGCATGGCCTCCCGGCAGCCACGTGCTCGTCAGATGCGAAGTGGGCTTCTGTGGGATGTCCGGCGGATGGCATGTCGTGCAGGTGCTGGGGACGATCGCCGCCTTCGTGGTCCCGTGGCATGTGAAGCACCTGCTCATGGTGGGCTTGTTGATGCGGTCGGGAACGTGCGTGTCCGGCGGGTGACAGACGGAGCAGTCCGACACGCCCTTCGCGAAATGCATCGCGTGCGTGAACTTGAGGTTCGTTATCTGGCCCGCCGTGAACACCCTGTCGAGATCGCCGTGGCAATCGGTGCACGCTAGGAACTCGTTGGCCGCCGGGGAGCTGAGGATCACCGCGGTTTCGGAACTCGCGGCGCGGCTCACCTTGTTCGAGCGGTAGGCCATGCTGACGAGGAACAGCACCAGACCGAGGAAGAGGGCAGGCACGCCGATCATCACGATCCGCGGGACCCGTCGCTTCGGCGTGGGATCCACGTGGTCCTCCTATTTCCCCTTGAGGCTCAGTAGGTAGGCCGCCAGGGAACTCAACTCTTCGTTGGTGAGCTGGTAGCCGGGCATGAGGCTTCCGGAACCCGCGCCGATCCCGGTGAAATGCAGGAGCACGCGGTTCTCGGCATTGGGCGACGTGCCGAAGCTCGTGAGGTCAGGGCCCCGCGTCCCCCCAGCGCCACCGATCGAGTGGCAGGTCGAGCACCCCATTTTGTCGAACAGCGCCTGGCCGGCGGCCTGGACGATGGTGAGTTGCGGTCCCTGCTGCGTCATCGGTGTGGCGCTGGTGAAGGCAACGACGGTGAGCGATGCTATGCCCGCCATCGCTCCCGCTGCAACGAGCCTGGCCCAGAGGCGGACCGGTCTCGTCTTGGGGAGGAGCGACCGGAGCCGGCGCTGCCGGCGGTCGATGAAGGGACCCGACACCAGCAGCCCGATGCCGACGGTGGGAAGCACGAAGGTCCCGACCGGCTCCATCCCGCCCTTGAAGTACTTGAGCGACTGGAAGAGCCAGAGGAAATACCACTCCGGCCTTGGCACGTAGCCCGCGGAGGCTGGATCCGCGCCGGCTTCCAGCGAGGGTTTCGTGATGGACGCGACGATCAGCAGCACGGAGATGAAGAGGAGAGCGACGAGCGCCTCGCGGAGCGCGAAGTCCGGGTAGAACGGCATCTCCCCGCCGGGGTAGTCCTTGCTCTCAGGTTCGCGCGACCTTGACCCCTGTTCGCCGTCGAGTAGGTTGTCCATCCCTTCACCTCCTCACAACGGCCGGGCGATGCCCTGTTTGCGGATCATCGCGAAGTGCAACATCAGCCCCACCACGACGAGGATGGGGAGCAGGAACACGTGTAGTCCGTAGAACCGAAGGAGCGTCAGCGCCCCGAGTGCAGGGCCGCCTCGCAGTAGGTTGGCGATGAAAGGCCCCACGAACGGAACCGTGTTCACGATGTTGAGCCCGACGTTCGTTGCCCAGTAGGCCTTCTGGTCCCACGGCAAGAGGTAGCCCGTGAAGCCGAAGCCGAGGACCATCAACAGCAGGCCGACGCCGACGACCCAGTTGAGCTCGCGAGGCTTTCGGTAGGCAGCGTGAACGAAGACCCGCAGCATGTGCAAGAAGACCAGGACCACCATCGCGGATGCTCCCAGCCTGTGCACGTTGCGAACGATGGTGCCGAAGGGGATGGCGTGCTGGAACCAGACCACGCTCTCGTGGGCATGGTCGGGAGTGGGTACGTAGAAGAAGGCCATGATGATGCCGGTGACCACCTGGATGATGAACGTGAAGAACGTGAGCCCACCGAAGCAGTGGAGCCAGGTGATGTATCGGGGCACCGGGTGCTCCATCACGCGTTCGGCCACGGGGCGAAGGCCGAGGCGCTCCTCAACCCACTCCTTGCTGTGCGCGAACATCCCTCACCCCCTTATTGCGTGATCCGCTGCAGTTGGTCGTTCACCTTGAAGAGCTTGCCTGCGTAGAGCACCCCGTTCTCGACCTTGAACTCGTAGTGGTCGAGCGGCCGTGGGGGAGGGCCCCCCAGCACTCGACCCTGAAGATCGAAGACCCCGTTGTGGCAAGGACAGTTGAACTGGTTCTCGTCGGCGTTCCAGCTGAAGGGGCACCCGAGGTGCGTGCAGTGGTCGTCGTAGATCGTGAACCTCCCGTCGCCCTCGTTGATGACGTAGACGGCTACTTGCTGCGGCTGGGCTTGGAGGTAGGCGTCTTGAACGAACTGGGTGAAGTGAGCTTCGATCGGAGTGCCGATCGGGCTGAGGTCAGGCTGGTCTGGGCCCGGATCGGTGAGCTTGCCGATCGGAGACCATCCCCCTGTCTGCTTTCGAAAGGCGGGCGAGACCCAGGCGGCTAGAGCGGGGATCCCGAGCGCCGTGCCGATGGCGGCGGTCACCCAGCCGAGGGTTCCTGCGAGGAACCGTCGTCTGGTCATCGGCACAGTCGTGAGGCTCCGTCGGAGGCGCCTCAAGGCGTTCGGCCGGTCCGGGGCGGCGACCTTGGCGGCCCTGCCTCGGGGCGCGTTCATCCCGGGCAGGCTCATCTGCTGCGGCTTCCGTCTGAACAGCGCCATCTCCCTTCCCTTTCCTCTCAGCCCTGGCCGGTCGCGGCAGCCGGCGACGGAGCCGGCATCGGTGACGGCGGTTCGCGAGCCGTGTGACACAGGTCGCATCGGAGGGGCGCGATCTTGTCGTTGTGACATGTGAGGCATGTCGCCATCGTCGGGTGGGTCTGCGACCCAACCGCGACGGCCGACCCATGTGCGACCGTCGAATGGCACTGCACGCACTTGGCACCCATACCGATGATGTTCGCGTGGCTGACCGTGATCCCTGTCTTCATATCGTGGATGTTGGCTGCGAGGATGGTCTCGTGACACTGCAGACAGGCGTTGTTCGAAACGGCCGCGTTGAACGACCAGTCCTTATAGTCACCCCTGATGTAGTTGGCGACGACCTGGAGCCCCGAGATCTTCCCGCCGAGGTAGCCGAAGAACCCCGGTGTGAGGTGGCAGGCTTCACAGTTCACGTTGCGATGCGGCGATTGCTTCCACTCGGCGACGTACGGCTCCATGACATGGCACCGGTTGCAGAACGAGGGTTGCGACGTCCACCAGAAGCTGACAGCCGAGAAGAGGAAGACGCCGGCGACGCTGAAGCCCATAAGGCCCAGGCTCGCGATGAGGAGGTGACGCTTCTTGACCGGGGCGAGCGCCTCGCGCGTCTCCGCGATGATGCCGGCGCGTTTCTCAGCGTTCTGCTCATCCGGCTCGTCGACCGTCGGATCGCCCTCCGGTACCTCGGCAGGCACCGCTGTTGGATGAGCGCCGTCATCGGGGGTGGCGTCCTGGGATGAAGCTCGCGCCTCGTCCTCCGCCGGTTCGTCCGCGGAGGCTCCTTCCCTCGCCCGCTTCCGTCGTCTGAAGATCATCTCTGGGACCGTTCCTCCTGTTGCTGGTGCTCTTCGCCATCGATGCCGAAGAGCCATCTCGCTGCGTCGAGGACGTTGTCATCCCCACGCGTGCACGCTTCTTTCGCGCGGGTCGTGGGCAGGTGGACGAGCTTGCGCACCGTCCTTCGGATGACGAGCTCCACCGCGGCCTGCTGCCGCTCGTCGAGGCCGGAGATCTTGCGCATGGCGTTCGCCACCTCGATGTCGGCGATACGCGTCGCCCGGCCTTGGATCGCCGCCACGACCGCGTCGGCCGGCTTCGAGCGGAACCACGCCACGCATCGCTCGGCCTCCGTGGTTGCGATCTCCGAGGCGGCCGTGAGCATGTCCTCGTGGCCGCCCCGGATCGTGAACTCCTCGTGATCCAGCCGCGCGAGGTCGTAGAGCGCGAACGGGTGACCGTTCCCCTCGAGATCCGCAACTCTCGGATCCACGTTCCGCGGCAGCCCGAGGTCGATCAGGATCAGCGGGTTGCCGTCACGCTCCGTCAGGATCCTCGCCATGGCGTCAGGTCCGAGCAGCGGTTCCGGCGTGGAGGTCACGAAGATCGCCGCGTCGGCGGTCACGAGCGCGTCCTCCATCGCGTGCAACGGCAGCGCGAACGCGCCGAACCGGTCGGCCAACTCCTCTGCAGCCTCGACGCGTCGCGCGGCTATACCCGCGCGAGCGCCCGACGCCTCGAGCGCGCGGAGCGACGAGAGCGCCATCTTTCCGCTCCCGACGACCAGCACCTCCTTGCCTGCCGCCGTGCCGAGCGCCGCGTCGATCGCATGTACGGCCGCCCTCGGGAACGAGTACTTAGCGCGGGACAAGCCGGTAGCCGATCGCACGCGCTTGCCTGCTTCCAGTGCCCAGCGGAAAAGGCCGTGCAGGTGTGGACCGACCGCCGCGAGATCCGTCGCGATCTTGTAGGCGTTGCGCACCTGTCCCTGGATCTCGGACTCACCCTGAACCATCGAGTCGAGGCCGGAGGTGACGGTGAACAGATGGCGGATGACCTCATCGCCGAGGAGGACCCGGCAGTGCTCCTTCATCCAACCGGTCGGGAGATCCCGAAGGTCCTCGAGGAACAGGGCGATCTGGTCGGCTGCAGCCTCGGCGTCGTCTGCCCAGGCGTAGACCTCGGTTCGGTTGCAGGTCGATAGGACGATCGCTTCCTTGACGTGGGGGGCGCGGAGGAGACATGGGAGCGCCTGTCCGAGGTCCGCCGCCGGCACCGCCACACGCTCCAACTCGTCGATCGGAGCCTCGTGATAGGTGACGGTGAGGGCGAGGAGCTTCACGGCGCATCACCCGCCTGAGCGACGCGCCTCGCTCCACCGTTCCCGCTCGGCAACCACGTGGGCAGCTCGACCATGTCGATGATGGCCGGCTGCGGCATCCGACTCATCAACTCGGCGAAGCTCACGTTCAGGATGTCGCGCAGGCTCACCTGCGCCTCCCTGAGGAACGGGTATGCGGGGCATGTGTCGAGGTGTCCGCACTGTGGCGGGTTGGTGAGGCACTCGTTGAGGCACAGCGGGCCCTCGACCGCTTCTATGACCTGCAGCAGCGTGAGCGATTCCACCGGAACGCCGAGGGCGATGCCGCCGCCGACGCCGCGCCGCGTCGCCAGGATCCCCGCCTTCGCGAGCGACTGGACGATCTTGCCGAGGAACGTCGGCGATATGCCCTGGAGCTCTGCCACCTGCGCCGCGCTGATCCGGCCGTGGCGCACGACCTCGATCACGCAGCGGATCGCGTAGTCGGCCTCTCTCGTCACGAGCACGACGGATCACTCCCCGTGTTCATCTCGACGACCTCTCTCCGGTCTTCCTCGTACGCAGCCGAAGCAGCCGCTCCTTCGCGTCGGCCCTGAGCGCCTCGTAGGTACGTTCTTGGAGCAGCCCCTGCTCGTGGGCGAGATCGAGAGTCGCGATCTCGTCGATCAGCAGATCGAATCGCTGTTCGCTCTCGGCTTCGTCTTCGTCGACGTCTTCGTCGGAATCCCCGCGAGGCGCGGGGTCGTGTGTGGATAGACGAACGGGGGTTCGACCCTGCCGGCCGTTCGACCTTCCGGGCGCCTGCTGCCGCTTCCCCGGCGCGGGGCGGCGGGCGGCCGCCTTCCGTCCGGACCCTCCGCGCGCCGACCTCTCGCCCCGTCCTCCGAGCTTCCAGAGGGCGAGCCCGCCCGCGACGACCACGATGAGGCCGCCGAGGACGCCGAGGAGTATCGGTGAGGAACCCTTGCTGCCGGCGAGTCCGGACAGCGAGACATCGATGGTGTCACCGGCCTGCAGATCGCTCGCCGCGTAACGTTGGTAGGTGATCCCGCGGTCGGTGACCTGACCGGAAGAGGTGAGTCCGTCCGCCGTCACGTCCACACCGGTAGGCACGTAGAGCTCGAGGCTCGCGGTCGGCAAGCGGATCGGCAGCGTCAGGTGCGAGATCTCCGTCACGTTGTATCGCAGCGTTGCGCCAGAGGTCCCCGGAACGATCGGCTGCGGGTTCACGTACGTCGAGCCCTGCACCTGGCCCGGAGTGTCGAGGTAGGTGCCGAGGAACTGGAAGTTCGTCGCTCCGGCCGCGAGCGGAACCTGGGTGGCGATCGGGTCGCCCCCCGACGCCGAAGGGCTGCCGGTGTAGGCGGTGTCCCCCCCGTTGTTCCACTGGATGTCG
>JBGPKY010000031.1:0-17176 GCA_041486205.1 Actinomycetota bacterium | reverse complement strand
CATCGTCTCGTGCACCGGTTCGAAGAGCGGCTGCGCCAGACCGTAGACCGGGAACATCCACAAGCTCGTGCGCCCGCGCAGGGTGACGCGGCGCGGGCGCAAGGAGTCGTGAGCCGCAGTGAACACGACCTCGGCACAGAGGCCGAGGGCACCGTGGACGGTGAACCGCGCCGCTCGGCTTCGGAGGGTCATGGCGCTAGGCGACCGCCGAACGAAGGCGGGCGAGCGTTCGCTCCTTCCCGAGGAGCTCGAGCGACTCGGGCAGCGGAGGCGAGACGTTCGAGCCCGTGACCGCCGCCCGGACCGGCTGCCAGCCCTTCGTCCGATTCAAACCCGCAGCCTCCGCGACGGAATCGAGCTCCGACTGGATCGACTCCGAGTTCCAGTCGGTGAGCGCCTCCAGCGCATGGGCCACCGCGCGGAGGTGGTCTGCTCCCGCTTTCTCGATCAGGCCGCGAGCCTTCTCGTTCGGCTCGACGTCGTCGGTGAACAGGAACCGCAGCAGCTCCGGTGCCTCTGCCAGCGTCTTCATCCGCTCGTTCACCAGCGGCATCGCGCGGCGCAGCGTGGCCGGATCGGGCAACAGCCCCTCCTCCGTGAGGAAGTGCATGCAGCGCGCGGCGAGCTCGTCGTCGTCGAGCGACTGGATGTAGTGGTTGTTCATCCATCCGAGCTTCTGGGTGTCGAACGCGGCCGGGTTGCTAGAGACACGCGAAAGGTCGAACGATGCGATCAGCTCCTCGCGCGAGAGGAACGTCGTCGACTCGTCCTTCGACCAGCCCAGCAGCGCGAGGTAGTTCATCAGCGCCTCGGAGAGGTATCCCTGCTCACGGAAGGCCTCGACGCTGGTCGAGCCGTGGCGCTTCGACAGGGGCTGGCGGTCCGAGCCCAAGACCTGCGGAAGGTGCGCGTACCGGGGGGGCGTGCCGCCGAGCGCTTGGATCACCGCGGCGTTGCGGGGTGCCGAGGCCAACAGATCGTCTCCGCGGACCACATGTGTGATCCCCATCAGCATGTCGTCGACGGCGACTGCGAGCAGGAACACCGGCGAACCATCCGAGCGCACGATCACGAAGTCGCGGAGCGTACCGGCCGGGAAGTGCACTTCCCCCTTCACGATGTCGTCGACGAGGGCGTCGCCCTCGGGCATCGCGAAGCGGTATGCGAACGGCCGCGCTTGGGCTTCGAAGGCAGCGCGGTCCTGCTCGGTGAGCCTGCGGCATCGGCCGTCGTAGCCGGGTGGTTCTCCGCGCGCTAGCGCGGACTTGCGGCGCTCTTCGAGTTCCTCGGACGTGCAGAAGCAGCGGTACGCGTGGCCGCCGTCCACCAAGCGCTGCAACTGTTCCCGGTAGATGTCCATCCGCTGCGACTGGCGGTACGGCCCGTGCGGGCCCCCGACGTCCGGACCCTCGTCCCAGTCGATCCCGAGCCAGCGGAGCGAATCCACCAAGCCGTGGAAGGCCTCTTCAGACACGCGCGACGCGTCGGTGTCCTCCACCCGCAGGACGAAGGCTCCGTCGTTGTGCCGAGCGAAGAGCCAGCTGAACAACGCCGAACGCGCGTTGCCGACGTGGATCGAGCCGGAGGGAGCCGGCGCGAAACGGCAGCGGACGGTCACGGCCCGACCTCGTTGCGCAGCACGCCGATCCCCTCGATCTCGACCTCGACGACATCTCCCGGTGCGAGCTTACCGACGCCCTCGGGTGTCCCCGTCATGATGACGTCACCGGGAAGGAGCGTCATGAACTGCGTGACGAACGTGACGAGCGTGCCGACGCCGTTCTCGAAGAACGCACCTGCGAGCATGCGGATCAGATCGGAACCGGCCTCGATCGCGCCGGTCGCGATCCGGTCTCCGTAGCGGAAGCGAACGAGCCTCACGGCACCTCCAGGTGGCCTTCGACCTCGAAGATCGTGAGCTTCGGCTCCGCTCCTGCGGCCGCGAACACGCGGATCGCGCCCGGGGTCTCGCCGGAGGCTCGCATCGAATCCAGATCCTCGCGACTCCGCCAGATCGTGACGATCCGCCAATCGGCGCCGGCGTTTAAGAGGAACGACCGCTGCAAGCCCGGCGGGAGCGGGCCGCTCGTCACTTCCGACCACATCGCCCCCAACGCGTCGACGTTCTCAGGCACCACTTCGCCGCTAACGATCGTCACGACCATCGGAACCTCTCCTTCGGAGACCGTGAAGCCTAGCCACCCGACCGCGGCCCAAGTCGCGTGCCGCCCGCCCAAGAGACACCCACACTGCGCCAGTAGCCGGCGATGATCTCGCGAGGCGCGATCGACGCGAGCTCCTCGACCGGAGATTCACCGTACGCGAGCTCGGCCTCGCCGGTCCATGCCGGCGAGCCCTGCCAGTCGACGCTTCTCATCGTTACCAGCTCGTCCATCGACGGCGTGGCGCCGTTCTCGATCGAAGGGAAGTACCTCGAGTGCAGCATGGGGAGTGCGTTCACGAACCCGTTCGTATCGGATGGGCCGGCGATCGTGAAGCGCGCCTCGATCACACGCCGGTCGGCGACTGCGACGCTGGCGCCGAAGCGTCCGCCGGACGCAAGACGCGGCCCGGCCTTGCCGTATTCGACCGGTCGTGTCATCCAGATCGAGCCGAGCTTCTTCGGGTATCCCTGATGCCATCCGCGCGCCATCGCGAAGTCTTTGTCCACCCAGATCGCGATGCAGCGCGAGTAGTGCTCGCCGCGATACTTGCAGCGCACCACGACGAAGCACTCCTTGTATTGCGACCTCACCGGATCCAGCAGCTCCTCCAATGAGTCGCTGCACGACTGCCAATCCGCGAAGATCACCGCGACCGCCCCCGGATCCTCGTCGGCCGGCTCGAGCGGCAACGGCAGCCACGCGGCTACGGCGTCGGAGTCGGTCCTGTACTCGATGGTCAGCAGGTCGCCGCTGTAGTGCCACGGCGGCGCAGGGACGACGGACGCCCGGCCTTGGGGCGATCGCGGCGGCATGAACCCCTTCTGCTCCCCCACGGACGTCATACTAGCCTCCCATGGAGACCCGGCGGGTCCTGATGGACGGACTCCCAACGACCGTCGTCGCCGAGGGCGACGTGTTGATCGCGACCGACGGTCGCAAGATCCGACCCGATGAAGCGACTCATCTTCCTCCCTGCAAGCCGACGAAGATCATCTGCGTTCACCTGAACTACCGGAGCAGGGTCGAGGAGTTCATGGTCGACCTCGGCCCCGCCCCGACCTACTTCCAAAAGCCGGTCAGCGCGCTCGATGCGCACGGCGGCGTCGTGGTCCGCCCGCCCCGATGCAAGTACCTCAACTTCGAAGGCGAGATCGCGATCGTGATCGGCCGCCAGACGAAGGACATCTCGCCCGACGAGGCCGCCGCGCACATCGCCGGTTACACGATCGCGAACGACTTCGGACTGCACGACTTCCGCGACACCGACGCCGGCTCGATGCTCAGAGTGAAGGGCTCCGACACGCTCTGTCCGCTCGGCCCCGGACTGGTCTATGACTGGGATTTCCACGGGAAACGCATCCGCACCCTCGTGAACGGGGAGGTCAAGCAGGACGGGAATACCGACGAGATGGTGTGGGACATGCACTACCTCGTCGCCGACATCGCGCGAACGATCACACTCGTCGAAGGCGACGTCATACTCTCCGGCACCCCAGCCAACTCGCGTCCGATTCAGCCGGGCGACGTGGTGACCGTCGAGGTCGAGGGCCTCGGCGCCCTCACCAACCAGATCGTCGAGGGTCTCGCGCCGATCCGCGACGATGTGGGCGCCCAGCCGAGCGAGTCCGAGGAGGTCGTCTCGACGGCCCTCGGCGGCGACTGGGAGTTCCGCGGCATCCGCAAACCCTTCCGCAACTGACGAGGCGATATCCTCCGCGCAGGGTTCGGGACAAGGAGCACCGATGAACGGGAAGACCCAGCGGCTGCGGCTGTTGTTCTCCGACCTCCACGGGATCGAGCGTGGGAAGTACCTCCTCGGGGACTGGCTCGACCGTCACGGCGCGAACTTCTGCATCGGCACCTTCCCGCTCACCCTCGACAAGGAGATCCTGCCGATCCCCGGCGTGCATTTCGACGTGGGACTGCCCGACATGGAGTCGCACCTCGACCACGAGTCGCTCCGACCGGGCTGGGAGGACGGCACGCAGGTCGGGGTGGGCGACATCCGCTACCGAGGCGAAGCGCACCCGCTCGACTCGCGTGAGATCCTGCGCCGGGCGATCGCACCGTGGAAGGAACGCGGCCTGATCCCGCAGATCGCCTTCGAGCATGAGTTCTTCCTATGCGAGCCCGACGGAGAGGGCGGTTGGCGACCCATCTCCCTGCCCTCCCACCGTGTCTACGGCACCGGCATGGCCGTCGACCCCCAGGGCGTAGTCGACGACATCGTCCGCGCGGCGGTCTCGTCGAAGTTCCCGGTCGAGGGCTGGGGCAGCGAATTCGACACTTCGTCCTACGAGGTGAACATCCGGTACGAGGACGCGCTGCGGGCTGCCGATGGAGCGTTCCTGTTCCGGGTGCTCGCTCACGAGATCGCAGCCAAGCGCGGGTTCCTCGCGACGTTCATGGGCCGGCCGTTCAACGACCGAGGCGGCAGCGGCCTGCACGTGAACCTCAGCTTCCGCTCCGAGGAGGATGGTTCCAACGTCATGGCCGACCCTAACGACCCGTTCGGCATCTCCGACTTCGCGCGGCAGTGCATCGCCGGGATGCTCGCCCACCACGAGGGCACCGCCGCCATCTGCGCACCGACCGTGAACGCATACAAGCGGCTCCTGCCCGACATGCTGAACGGCTACTGGGCGAACTGGGGCTACGACGACAGAACGGTCGGCGTCCGCCTATCTCCGGAGCGGGGAGCCTCGACCCGCCTGGAGAACCGCGTCCCCGACGGCGCGGCGAACCCGTACCTCATCTCCGCAGCGCTGCTGCACGCTTGCCGTTTCGGCGTTGAAGGCGGACTGGAGCCGCCCCCGCCCCAGACGGCCGGTGAGCCCCCGAACACCGAGGTCCGCATTCCGGAAACGCTGGAGCAGGGCCTCACTGCCTTCCACACCGACGCGCAGCTGTGCGAAGCGCTCGGCCCCGACCTGGTTACCGCCTTCACCATGCTGAAGGAGGCCGAGTGGAAACGATACGTGGAGGCCGTCCCCGATCCGGCCACCACCGACGTCACCGGCTGGGAGATCTCCTACTACCTGCCGTTCTACTAGCCTCTGATGGGCGCTCGGCCGGGGCACCCCCTTCCTGCCTGGGTATGCTCGTGGCCGCACCCCGAACACTAGGAGGGAACCGGTGAGCAAGATCCTGCTGGTCGGTGTGGGCGGCGTCGGCGAGGCGATCGCGGTCGTAGCCAAGGACCGTCCGTGGCTCGCGAAGATGGTGCTTGCCGACTACAACGTCGAACGCGCGAAGGAGATCCAAGCCAAGCTGGGCGACGCAGCGAAGTTCCCGGTCGAGCGGATCGATGCGAGCGACCGCGCGCAGATCGTGGCGCTCGCCCGCAAGCACGGAGTCGACCTGATCATGAACGCGGTCGATCCCGTCTTCAACGAGGCGATCTTCGACGCAGCGTTCGAGGCCGGAGCCACGTACATGGACATGGCGATGACGCTGTCGCATCGCCATCCAGAGGACCCGTATCACCTGTCGGGAGTCAAGCTCGGCGACTACCAGTTCGAACGCTCCGCGGCGTGGGAGGAGAAAGGGCAGCTCGCGCTCGTCGGGATGGGCGTCGAGCCCGGGATGGCCGACGTGTTCGCTAAGTACGCGGCCAAGCATCTCTTCGACGAGATCGACGAGATCGGCGTCCGCGACGGCGCCAACCTCGTGGTAGAGGGCTACGACTTCGCGCCGAACTTCTCGATCTGGACGACGATCGAGGAGTGCCTGAACCCACCGGTCGTATGGGAGAAGGAGCGCGGCTGGTTCACGACGGAGACGTTCTCCGAGCCGGAGGTGTTCGACTTCCCCGAGGGCATCGGGCCGGTCGAATGCGTGAACGTCGAGCACGAGGAAGTCCTGCTGATCCCCCGCTGGATCGACTGCAAGCGGGTGACGTTCAAGTACGGCCTGGGCGACGAATTCATCAACGTCCTGAAGGTGATCGAGCTGCTGAACCTGGACAAGACGGAGAAGGTGAAGGTGAAGGGCGTCGAGGTCTCGCCGCGCGACGTCGTCGCTGCCTGTCTGCCCGACCCGGCACACCTCGGCGACCGGATGCACGGCAAGACCTGCGCGGGCACCTGGGTCCGTGGGACGAAGGACGCCAAGCCGCGTGAGGTCTACGTCTACCAGGTCGCCGACAACCAGCACTGCATGGAGCGCTACGGCGTCCAAGCGGTCGTGTGGCAGACGGCGGTGAACCCCGTCATCGCGATGGAGCTGCTGGCGAACGGCACCTGGAAGGGGGCGGGCGTGCTCGGACCGGAGGCGTTCGACCCGGATCCGTTCCTGGAGCTTATGCCAGCGTTCGACTTCCCATACGGCGTGAAGGAGATGACGCCGAAGGCGTGACGGCGGTTCGCCCTCAGGATCCCTTGTCCGACGGCGTCGTTCCGTAGCAAACTACCTACGGTTCGGAACCTGGCGCAGGAGGGGGAACCCGTGCCGTCCACCGACATCGATCTCGTCGACCCCGACAACTACGTCGAACGCGTCCCGTTCGAGTGGTTCGAGGAGCTGCGACACACCGCGCCGGTCTCCTGGCAAGAGGAGCCTGCCGGTAACGCCGGCTTCTGGGCCGTCACCCGCTACGACGACCTGGTCGCGGTCCACATGGATTGGGAGACGTTCTCCTCCGAGGTTGGCGCCGTCTCGCTGGAGGAGCTTGACGCGAAGCAGCTCGAGATCCGCAAGAGCATGCTCGATACCGATCCGCCGCGGCACCGCGAGCTCCGCAACATCTGCAACAAGCGCTTCTCGGCCCGAGCGATCGGGAGGTACGAGGACTTCATCCGCGAAGTCGCCCGCGGCGTGCTCGACCGCGCCCTGCCGCTCGGCGAGTTCGACTTCGTGGCGGAGATCGCGAAGGAGCTGCCGATCCGGTTCCTGTGCGCGATATTCACCGTGCCGCAGGAGGACGCTCCAGAGCTGATCGCGTGGGGAGACCGCATGATCGGCAACCAGGACCCCCAGTTCTCCGACGCCGTGATCGATCAGGTCGACACCGAGGAGTTCCGCTACCTGCCGTTCCGCTCCCCCGCCGCCCTCGAGGTCTTCGCCTACGCGGACCGGATGCGTGACCTCCGCCTGGAGGAACCGGCCGATGACGTCATCACCGCGTTGACCGTCGCGCAGTCCGAAGGGACCCTGAACGAGCGGGAGTTCCACAACTACTTCTCGCTCCTGATGATCGCCGGGAACGAGACGACGCGGCACACCATCAGCCACGGCCTGCAGGCGTTGATCGAACACCCGGACCAACTGGATCGCTTGAAGACCGACCCGTCGATCATGCCGACGGCCGTCGAGGAGATCTGCCGCTGGGCCACTCCGGTCATGCACTTCCGCCGCACGGCCACACGCGACGTGGAGCTGCGCGGGCAGCACATCCGCAAGGGCGATAAGGTCGTCACTTGGCACATCAGCGCGAATCGCGACGAGACCGTCTTCCCCGAGCCCTTCCGTTTCGACCTCACGCGCCAGCCGAACGAGCACGTGACCTTCGGGCCGGGCGGCCCCCATTTCTGCCTCGGCGCGCACCTCGCGAAGCTCGAGACGAAGATCATGTTCGAGGAGCTGCTACCGCGTCTGAAGTCGATCGAGCTAACGGGTCCTGTCGAGCGGATGCGATCGAACTTCGTGAACGGCATCAAGCGCATACCGGTGCGTGTCGAGCTTGCCTGAACCGGCTACAGCTCGCCGGCGTCTCGGAGCATCGAACGCAGTAGGGCGGCCACATGCTCTTGCTCCCTCGGGCTCATGTGTGCCGTGAGCGCCGATTCCTCGGCGTTGAACCTCGGGAACAGCGACTCGATCTTGCGGCGGCCGGCCGGCGTGAGCGAAACCCGCACCATCCGCCCGTCGTTGGTGTTCTTCTTGCGGCGCACCAACTTGCGGCGCTCGAGCGTGTTCACGATGCCCGTAGAGGTCGGGCGGCTGATCCCGACCGCAGCGGCGAGGTCGCGCGATTCCATCTCCCCCCACACCCAGAGGACCCACAGGGCCACGAACGACGTCCACGACAGCCTGTCGTCGGCGAGGATCCTGGCCTCCATGTGACGGCGGATCGCGGCGGAAGCTCGGAAGAGGTTCGAGACCACCGCCATCGCACCGAAGTCGAGGGGCAGGTGCCCGAGCTCCTCGTGCACCTTACGCTCGGCGGGCAGCAGCTCGTCGGTCACCGACGCTCCTTCGCCAGCCGGCTCCCGACCTCTCGAGTCACCTCTACCAGGGCCATGACGTCCACGTCGTTCGTCCTGTAGTTCACGAAGCAAGGTCGCAGGTACACCTGGTCGTCGATCAACGCGGAGGACAGATAGACGCGCCCATCCTGTTGCAGCGCAGCAGCCAGTGCCTGATTGTGCGCGTTGAGATCGTGGACGCCTTCCGGTATGTGCCGGAATGGCACGATCGAAAGTTGCGGCGGTCCGAGCACCTCCAGATCCGGGTGCTTGCGCGCCTCCTCGTAGAGCAGTCTCGCTTCGGCGAGGTTCTGCTGGATCGCGGCGCGGAACGCCGGCGCGCCGTGGGCTCGGAAAGCGAGCCACAGCTTCAACGCGCGGAACGGCCGCGAATACTCGAACGTGATGTCGACGGCGTGCAGCTCGTGCTTCTGGTGCGGCAGGTATCCCTGCTCGTGCGCGAAGCTCGCCTCCAGGTCTCGCGAACGCCGGACCAGCATCACGCCGCAGGCTTTCGGCAGGTACAGCCACTTGTGGGCGTCGATAGAGACCGAATCCGCGCGCTCGAGCCCACGGAACAGATCGGGTCGAACCGCTGCCGCCGGTAACCCGTAGGCGCCGTCGACGTGCATCCAGACGCCGCGTGACTCGCACACGTCGGCGATCTCATCGAGCGGGTCGATCGCGCCGGTCAACGTCGTCCCCGCGGTCGCGACGACGGCGATCGGCGTAACACCGCCAGCGACATCGCGGTCGATGGCCGCTCCCAGTTCGTCGGCTCGCATCCGCCGTTGCCCGTCCAGCGCGATCGCGCGGAGGTTCCGCGACCCGATGCCGAGCATCTCGATCGCCCGGGTGATCGAGTAGTGGACCTCCTGCGAGCAATACACGGCGACCCTTGCGCCGCCGAGCCCTTCGAACCGCGATCCCGGCAGCGCCCGCTCCCGCGCCGCCGCGAGCGAGCTGGTGTTGCTGATCGTCCCGCCGCTCGTGAACGCGCCGGCTTCCGCGGGGAAACCCACGAACTCGGCCGCCCACCGCACCGCTTGCTGTTCGATCTCGGTAGCCGCTCGCGCGTCGACGGCGAGGTTGATGTCGTACGCGGCCGCGATCGCGTCGCCGACTACGCCGATCTCCAGACCCGAGGATCCGATGAACGCGAAATACCGAGGACGAGGCTGCGCGATCGACTCGTCGAGGATCCGCCCGGCGTCATCGAGCACTTCCTGGACGGGCGCGGCCGACTCGGGCAGCGCAGTCTCCAGCAACGCCCGCACGCGTGCGTCGAGCGGCGGCTCCTCGGGCCGGAACCGGTCGAAGCTCCGCCAGGCCTGCGCGATCAGCTCGGACGCACGCGCGAGGACCTCTTCACGCGGCGCGTCGAGCCGAAGTGGCAGCTCCTCGGGTGTTCCCATCGCCCCGATGGTAGCCGGGCCTCGGCTTCCCTAACCTTCCCTGCTCCGCAGGTCGGCGAGCACCTGGCTCGCGGGCTCGCGCCCCTTCACGGCGACCGTCATCGCGACGCCGAGCAAGAGCCAGACGAGCGTGACGACCCAGACCATGTTGAAGGGGGCGACCTGCTTGTAGATGCCACCGAAGATCGCCCCCACGGAGAGCGCCGCGCCGACGAGGCCCGCGACCCACACCCCCGCCTTGTTCGGGTGATCGGCCAGCCCCTTGAACGCACCCAGCGACATGAAGCCGTACACCACCATCAGCGCGAATCCGCCGAACGTCGACAGCCAGGCAAACATCGCGAAGAAGTGGTTCGTCTCCGGCAGCGCGAACAGCCCCTTCCACGACTGCGCGAACAGGACCATCAGCAACGAGAACGCCTCGACGAACACGATCGCGCCGGCGGGCGTTCCTTTCGAGCTCGAGACCTTCGCGATCGGTCCCGGGATGCGCCGGTCACGCGCCAGGGCGAACACGCCTCGCGTCGACGCCGTCGCTGCCCCCAGACCGACCGCCATGATGTCGAGCAGCACGACGATCTCGAGCAGCTTCAGCATGAACAGCCCCGAGCCGCCATAGCCTCCCGCCGCGTCGGGAGAGCCCAGCGCGAACAAGGGCGCCGCGGCGACGTTCGGATCGGTGAGGACCTTCACGTCGAAGCCGAATCCGGCGACCTGCGCGTAAGCCGCGATCAGGTAGAAGACCGTCACGATAACGACCGAGGTCAGAACGGCGCGCGGTATCGACTTCTTGGGTTCGGCGGTCTCCTCGGCCAGGTTCGCCGCCGTCTCGAAGCCGACGAAGATCAGGACCCCGTACAGGACCCCGAACAGGATCCCCGTCCACCCATCCGTTGCGTTCCCGGGGTTGAACGCCTTCAGGCTGTTGGACGGCGCCTTCGCGATCACGTCGACGAAGAACGCCAGCACGACCGCGGCCGACACCAATGCCAGCGTGAGCTGGATCCGGGTCGAGATCTTGACGCCGAGGTACATGATGATGAAGACCGTTCCCACGAACAGGACATCCCAAGCCCACACGGGCATGACCCCGTTCACCTGGAAGGTCCCGACCAGGATCACGTCGTGGAGCACCCAGCCCACGAGACATGCGATCGCCGCGGCGAGAACCGTCGTCCCGCCGTAATACAGCCAGCCGGCGATCGCGCCGACCTGCCCGCCGAGTCCCATCGCGACGTAGTCGTAGAGCGACCCCGCCGCATGGATCCGCTTCGCGTACTGGGCCACGATCCAGCCGAGCGCGAACACTCCGATCGCAGCGAGGATGACGGCGAACGGCGTCGCGATCCCCGCGCCCTTCCCGGAGGCCGAGAATCCGGCGATCAGCGGGATCAGGAACGCCGCCGAGAACACCGGTCCGATGAACCCGACCGATTGCGCCACCACGTCGACGAGCGTGAGCTTCTTCGCGCCCAGTCGCTCGTAGCCGAAGCCCTTCGACTCCGCCACTTGCTCCCCCCTCCTGTTCGCCTACGCCGCAACCGTTAGCGGCGGTCAGTCTGTCCAGCCGCCCTCCGGTCGTTCGAACCAAACGTGGACCTGTCCGGTCCCCACCGAGGCCTCGTACTCGGAGAACAGCTCGCCCTTAGCCGTGCACGCCGCGCCGCCGACCGCGCCGGCCATGATCAGGTAGTGCCCGAACTTCCCCTCGGGGCCGTGCTTCTTGTAGGAGGGCATCTCCTCGATCACCGCGCGGTGATCGCCCCTCTCGAACAGGTCCAGCACGTGCAGGTCCGCGTCGCGCGCCTCGGGCGCGATGATGTTCGAGAGGTCCGAGGACTCGTGGTTGCGGAGCTCGCGGAACGGGAAGAAACGGTGGGTCATCCCGCCGGAGGCAAGCAGCACGACTCGCCGGTCGAGTCCCGCGATGGCCCGACCGAGCAGCTCGCCGAGGAGTAGGAAGTCCTCCGTCTGCCCGCACTGGTTGATGGCGACGCTCACCCAGCGCTCGCCGCCGCCGAGGAAAGTCCAGATGTTCACGGTGCCGTAGAAGATCGGAAGGTATGCGTCATCGCACGCCAGGATCCAGGTGTCGCCGCGGCCCTCGGCCTGCTTCGCGAGCGCGTGCGCGAGCTCGGGGTCCCCGGCCATGTCGTACGGGATGCCCGCCATCCCGCGCGGAAGCTCGTGCGAGGTGAACCGGCCCTGCCGCCTCTCCTGCGCCGTCACGATGTGCTCGAACGTCGACTCCCAATGGGTGTCGAACACGACGATGGTGTCGGGCTTCAGGCGGTCGAGAACCTCCGAGCGCAAGCGACGCAGCCCCGGGACGAGCGAGATCTCCCTCCCGTCGTTGATCTCCAGCCGAACTTCTTCCGGCAGCATGATCGTGGGGACGTGCGCGACGATCCCGGCGCCTACGATCTCTCCCATCCGATCAGCTCCCTTCGTTCCACGGTGCGGTGCAGACGTTCTTGACGTCCGCGTGGAAATCGAAGCTCCACATGCCTCCCTCGCGGCCGATGCCGGAGTTGCGCGACCCGCCGAAGGGCGCGCGCAGGTCGCGCACGAAGAAGCAGTTCACCCAGACGGTTCCGGCGACCAACCGCGCCGACACGCGCTCGGCGCGATCTCGGTCGCCCGTGTACACGATCGCGGCGAGGCCGTAGTCCGTGTCGTTCGCGAGCGCGACAGCCTCTTCCTCGTCCGCGAACGGCTGGAGGGTGAGGACGGGGCCGAACACCTCCTTGCGCAGGATCTCCGAGCCAGCGGGAACATCGACGAACAGCGTCGGCCGGTAGTAGAGGCCGCCGAGCTCATCGTTCGGCCCGCCGCCCACGGCGGCCTTCGCCCCGTCGGCTTTGGCTCGCTGCACGAACCCGTCGACCCGTTCGAAGTGTTCCCGCGTGATCTGCGGCCCGAGGTCGGTGTCGTCCAGGCGCGGATCGCCTTGCTTCAGCGCCGACGCTCGTCCCACGAACCGGTCGAGGAACGCGTCGTAGATGTCCCGCTCGACGATCAGCCGCGTCCCGGCCAGACAGACTTGTCCTGCGTTGTCGAACTGACCGACCGCCTGGGCAACCGCCGCATCCAGATCCGCATCGGCGAAGATCAGGAAAGGGGACTTGCCCCCCAGCTCCAGCGAGGCGGGAGTGAGGTTGCCGCCCGCGGTTCTGGCGACCAGCTTGCCCGTCTCGACGGACCCCGTGAAGGCGATCCGGTCTACGCCGGGATGCGCGACGAGGGCCGCGCCGACTTCCTCCCCGATCCCTTGGACCACGTTCAACACGCCGTCCGGCAGCCCCGCCTGGTGAGCGATGTCGGCGAGCATCGACGCGGTGAGCGGCGCCCACTCCGGAGGTTTGAACACGACGGCGTTGCCGGCGGCGAGCGCGGGCGCTAGACGCCAGGTCCCCAGCATGAGCGGCGCGTTCCACGGCGTGATCACGACGACCACCCCGGCCGGATCCCACGACACTCTGTTCGTGTGACCTCTGGTCTCGAAGTCGTCTTCGTGCACCCCGAGGAGCTCCTCGGCGAAGAAGTGCAGGTTGTGCGCCGCGCGCGGCATCACGCTTCGTTGCATCGAGCGAAGCAGCGAGCCGTTGTCGGTGGTCTCGACGATCGCCAGCTCGTCCACACGGGCCTCGATGCCCTCACCGATCGCGTGGAGGATCCGGGCGCGCTCATCAGGCGTCGTCGCCGCCCATCCCTGGAACGCCTGCCGTGCTGCAGATACGGCCGCGTCGGCTTCCTTGCGACCGCCGCGGGCGATCATCGCGAGGAGCTCGCCGTCGATCGGGGAATGGTCGAGGAACATGTCCTCGGACGGGATGCGCGCGCCGCCGATCCAGTGGTCGGCGGAAACCCTCACGCCTTCGATCGTCGAGACGTTCGCCATGGCCGGCTCGCCTTCGGCCTCATCCTACGCGGGATGTGGACGGTCCCCTCGCCCACCTCGTTCGGGCCCGAACGGTACGGGCGACCCGAAGACCTGTCAAGCGAGCCGGGCGGCAGACTCAGGCGCCGAACCAGCGTTCGCGCCGGCTGGACGCGAAGTCGGCTTTCTCGGCGGTCATCGCCATCGACGGCGGGACGAACGTGCCGGTCGGGTGGCCCGGGGTAGAGAAGAAGTCCACGTCGACGCGCGCGACCTCGTGGCCGCCGAACTCCACGTAGCAGGAGCCTCTGCCGTCGTAGCCGGGAGGCGCGCTCGCCTCGCGGATCCGCGCGATCAGGTGGTCGGCCACCACGCGTGCCGCACCTTCCGCGAATATCCCGGCCTTCGGCGTTCCCACGCTCGTGACATCGCCCACCGCGTAGACGCTTTCGAAGCGTGTGGCCAGGGTCCCAGGATCGACGGGGATCCAGCCATCTTCCGTCATGCCGGAGTCCAGTACCACCGCGGGCGCTCGATGGACGGGGACGCCGAGGAACAGGTCGTAAGACAGGCGTCGGCCGTCGTCGAGCACGACCTCTCTCGTGTCCGTGTCCAGGGACGCAACACGGCGGTCGGGCACGAACCCGATGTCGCGATCGGCGAACTTCGCGAGAATCGCTTCGGAGGTGGAGGGCGAAGGAGGGATCGGCGTACCGAACGGGATCACGACCTGGATCCGAACATCGTCTCGGACGCCGCGCTCGCGCAGGTACTCGTCCAGAAGGATCGCTGCCTCGCTGGGCGCCGGCGGGCACTTGAACGGGGCTCCGCACACACCGATGATCGCGGTTCCGTTCCGGAGGGAAGGGAGCACGTCCCGGAGGGTCTCGGCTCCCGGCACCGTGTAGAACTCGTTGCCCGCCTCAGCTAGGCCCGGTGTGGCCGCGAGGTCGTAGTCGGCGCCCAGAGCGATGACCAGAACGTCCGCTTCGTACGTGTCGAGATCGGTGGTCACGCGCCGCTCGGCCGGATCGATCGAGGTGATCGCTTCCTGGCGGAACCGGACGTGAGGCGTCGTGATGTCCTGGTAGCGAAGGCGGACGCTCTCGGAAGCTGGCCTCCCGAACATCACGTCCAGCTTCGAGAAGCCGAACACGAAAGCGTCCGCGCGATCGATCAGGGTGACCTCGACTTGGTCACCTAACCCCTCGGAGAGCCGGGTCGAGAGCTCGAGACCACCGAAACCGGCACCGAGGACGAGTACGGATGTAGTCACGGACCCAGGATAGACACAGCCACGGTCGAGCGGCTCGCAGAGAAGGCGCCTCGCGGGCCGCGGAAGTCCGCGTACTACGCGTCGACGGGGGTCAGCCAGGAGGTGTACTTCTCGATCTCGCCCTTCGTTGCTGAGAAGAACACACCCTGCAGCTCCTTCGTGATCGGGCCACGGGTTCCCTCGCCGACCACGCGATCGTCGACCTCACGTATCGGGGTGATCTCGGCGGCGGTTCCGGTGAAGAACGCCTCCTCGGCGTTGTAGAGGTCGGTACGGATCAGGTTCTCCTCGCGAACCTCGTAACCGAGATCGCGTGCGAGCGTCATGACGGTATCGCGTGTGATGCCGTCAAGACACCCGGCCTGCGTCGCCGGGGTTAACAGCGTCCCGCCGCGAACGACGAACACGTTCTCCCCGGTCCCGTCGGTGAGGTAGCCCTGTTGGTTCAGCATGATGGCTTCGTCGTAGCCGGCCTTCAGCGATTCGACTTTGGCGAGGACCCCGTTGATGTACTGGCCGGTCGCCTTCGCGGCGGCCGGGAGCGAGTTCTGATCGTTGCGTCTCCAGGACGAGATCTTGACGCGAACACCTAGCTCGAGCGCGTCCTCGCCGAGGTAGGCGCCCCAAGGCCATACGGCCACGATCACGTTCACCGGCGCGTTCAGCGGGTTCACACCCATCTCACCGTAGCCGCGGAACACGAGCGGTCGGATGTAGCACGCGCGGAGGTCGTTCGCGCGGATCGTCTCCTTCACGGCGTCGGTGAGTGCCTCGAGCGAGTACGGGATGTCCATGTGGTAGAGCTTCGCCGAACGCGCGAGCCGCTTTAGATGCTCGTCGAGGTGCCAGACCGCCGGCCCTCGTGTCGTCTCGTAGCACCGGATGCCTTCGAAGACCCCGCTGCCGTAGTGCAGCGCATGGCTGAGGACATGGATCTGGGCATCCGCCCAATTCACGAGCTCGCCGTCCTTCCAGATCTTCTCGACCTCGGTGATCGGCATCAGGTCCTCCCTCAAGGTTGCAGGCGCCGGATCTGCGTGAAACGTGACTCTCAGGGAAGGATAGCGGGTGGATACGGTCCCATCAGGTCAGGTCGTAGGCGCGCCAGACGACCTCGACGTCTCGTGCCAAAGGGCGGTCGAGCGGACCGAAGCGTTCCTCGGCCCACGGTCGGACGGCCTCGAGCGACCGTCTCCTGACCTCCTCCGGGATCGGCCACGTCCACGAGTAGACGCCGCGCTCGAAGGCGTCGAAGTAGTCCCCGAGCGGCTCATCCTCGTGTTCCACGATCGCAGGAAGCTGTCGCGGACTGCCGCCGAGCGCCTCCGCCGCCTCGTCCAACACGTCGTACCGGCCCCACGACAGGCCGATGGTTTCCACCGAGACGCCGGCTTCGGCTCCCAGCCGGCGCCGCACCTCCTCCTGGACCGGATCGGCGCCCCCGAGGTTGACCAGCAGCACCCCGCCGGGTCCAACTACGCGGGCCATCTCTGCAAGGGCGTCTCGCCAGTTCGGGATGAGATGCAGCACCCACCGCGCGTAAGCGGCCTCGAAGGCTGCCGGAGCGAACGGCATCCGTGTGGCGTCGCCCAACACGAGCGGGAACGGCCTCCTCCCCTGATGCTTCTCGATGACCTTGCCTAGCATCGGCCCCGAGAGATCCAATCCGACCATCCGCAACCCCGCCTCGTGCAATGGAAGCGCGAGCAGGCCCGTACCGACACCCACCTCGAGCACCCGGGCTCTCCCCTCGAGCTCGCTTCGGAGCAGCTCGACGTCGACCTCCTCCGCGCCTCCCCGCGTGTGGTCGTAGTACTCCGCCGCGCGGTCGAACCTGACCGAATCGCTCATCTGCGGACCCTCACGACTTCGGGATGTCCTTCTTCGGATCGACGAACGGCAGCGGGGCTACGGTCGCGGGTAGGACCCCCCGGGGGCTGCGGATCTCGAGCGCCGAGCCGGGTTCGGACTGTGAGATCGGCACCCAGGCGAAGCCGATGTTCTTCCGAAGGCGAGGCGACCACGCGCCGGCCGTCACGCGGCCGAGCGAGGCATCGCCCTCGCACACAGGCCAGAAGTCGTTCAGTGCGCCTTCTTCCGTCATCGGCTCGCCCCCGATCTCGATCCCGACCAGCTTGCGATCGATCTGGTTCCCGTCGCGGATCTCGGTGAGGCGGCGCTTGCCGATGAAGTCCTGCTCCTGCTCCAGTTCGACGAACTTCTCCAGCCCGCTCACGTGGTACGGCGTGTCGCTG
>JBGPKY010000030.1:0-17818 GCA_041486205.1 Actinomycetota bacterium | reverse complement strand
GCCACGGTCCGGCGAGTCATCGAATCCCGTGGGGAGGTCTATCGCGGGCCTCAGGCGGAGGCGGTGGAGGGTGTGAGAGGCGGCGAGATCGACGGCGTGCGCATCCACTCGGTTCGCTTGCCAGGGTTGGTCGCGCATCATGAAGTGGTCTTCGGCGGGCTCGGGCAGACGCTCACGATCCGTCATGATTCGATCGATCGGAGTTCGTTCATGCCGGGACTCGTCATCGCGATCAAGGCTGTGACGACCAGACCCGGGCTGACCGTAGGGCTCGAGTCGCTGATGGAGCTTCCGCCGACGGTATGAGTCCGAAGCTGGCCGCCGTCTTCGCGCACCCGGACGACGACGCGTTCGGGATCTCGGGGACATGCGCCCTGCACGCGAATGACCTGGAACTGTTGGTGGTCTTCGCGACGAGTGGGGAGACCGGTCGCATCTCCGATACGAGTCTCGCAACCCGCGAGACGCTGGGGCGCGTGCGGGAAGGTGAGGCTCTAGCGGCGTACCACGTCCTGGGGATCGAGCCGCAGTTGAGGTTCCTGCGTCACCCCGACGGCGGTGTGGCGCGCGTTGCTCGCGAGGACCTCCGCCGCGAAGTGGAGGAGGCTCTCGAAGCCTTCCGACCCCATGTCGTGATCACGTTCGGGCCTGAGGGCATCACGGCGCACGAGGATCACATCACGATAGGTGCGGTTGCGACTGAGGCGTTCGACGGCTTGCGGGAGAGGCTCGGCGACGCGGCACCTCGGCGTCTCCTCCACATCGCTATCGGCCAGGAACTGATGGATCGCCTCAGTGACGAGCTCCGCGCTCGAGGGCTTGAGCCCCCGGACCCGACCGAGCCCTTCCAGCCGCGCGGGGTGCCGGACGAGACGATCGCCGTCCGCGTCGACTGTTCGAGCGTCGTTTCACTCAAGCTGAACGCGCTGCGGGAGCACCGAACCCAGGCGGGCGACCTCGAGGATCTGCCTCAGGATCTCTGGCCGGAGGTGCTGTCGACCGAGCAGTTCGTGCTGGCCCGGCCAGATCGGGCCATGGGTGCGTCGATCCTCCGCGACGTGTTCGAGGATCTGCCGGGCGCGTAAGCTCGCTCGGTGGATATCGACATCAGAGCGCTCGATCCGGAGCATTTCGACGCCTTCCATGCCGCGCTCGCCGCGGCGTTCAGCGGCGGGCTGAGTCCCGAAGAGCTCGAGCTCGAACGGAAGATCGCCGAGTTCAACCGGGTCCTAGCCGCCTACGACGGCGAGGAGATAGTCGGAGGAGCCGTCGCGTGCTCGTTCGAGCTGACGGTCCCAGGAGGGATCGTGCCCGCCGCCGGCGTGACGGCCGTCGGCGTGAAGCCCACCCACCGCCGCCGCGGAGTGAACACCGCGCTCATGCGCCGCCAGCTCGACGACATCCGCGAACGGGGTCTCGAGCCGCTCGCGATCCTCTACGCGTCCGAGGGCGACATCTATCCGAGGTTCGGTTTCGGTACGGCCACGTGGATGACCGAGATCTCGATCGAAAGAGATCGGACGCGGTTCGCTCCTGGGTACTCCGCGAGCGGACGTGTGCGGCTGCTCGAGCGCGAGCCAGCGCTCGTGGCCATCTCCTCCGTCTACGACCGCGTGCGTCTGCGAGGGAACGGCCTTCTGGCGCGGAGCATCGACTGGTGGAACTTGATCATCCGCGAACGCCCTCACGGTGAGGAGGACTCGGGTCGACTCTTCTACGCGGTCCACGAGGGTGCCGACGGCCCTGACGCGTACGCTGCCTACCGCGTGAAACACGACTGGCCGGGTGAGATCCCCGGCAACACCTTGAAGGTCGACGAGCTGATCGCCGACTCACCGCAGGCCTACGCCGACATGTGGCGCTTCGTGTTCGACGTAGATCTCGTCGCGAAGATCGAGTGCTGGAACCGCCCGGTCGACGATCCTTTGCTGCACATGTTGGTCGAGCCGCGACGGCTTCGGATGCAGGTTCGCGACGGGCTGTTGTTACGCGTGGTCGACCTACCGAGAGCCCTGACCGCGCGCCGCTACGCGGTCCAGGAGCGTTTGGTGCTCGAAGTTCGAGACCCATTCTGCCTGTGGAACGAGGGGCGCTACGAGTTGGAGTCCTCGGCAGACGGCTCTGCCCGGTGCCGCGCGACGAGCGAACCCGCCGACATCGGGTTGACGGCCACCGAGCTCGGCTCGGTGTATCTGGGAGGGGTGGGGTTCCGCGATCTTCACCGGGCGGGGCGGCTGGTCGAGGAGCGGAGCGGTGCGCTCGCCCGGGCAGATGCGATGTTCGCGGCCGATCCGGCGCCCTGGTGCGCCAACATGTTCTGAGGCGGCTCAGCCAGCAACGCCGCGGACCACCAGCCACGCCCCGAGCGCGCCGAGGCCGATCGCCAGCACGTCACCGAGGCCGCGCAAGGCGCGTTCGCTCATCCTCTTCGCGCCGCCGCCCGCCGCCAGGACCATCCCACCGTCGACCGATGCGACGCCACCGAGCATCGCCGCCACCGTGACGAACGCGAGCGCTCGGCCGCCCGTGTGAACCGCGTCGGCGACGAGCGCGGCCCCCGTGGTCGCAAGGAACACGTAGACCGCGGGGTTCAAGACTACGGCCAGCACTCCGCGCGCTCCCGGCGGCAAGCCGGCCCTCGCTTCGTCGGTCGCGGCGGGGCGCCGGCTCTCCCGGAAGGCATCGACCGCGAGGAAGACGAGGAACGCACCTCCCACCACCTTCACCACGCGTAGGAACGTGGCTCCCGGCGTGATCGACGACAGCCCCGCCGCAAGCAACAGGAGGTACAGGCCGAAGGTCCCGTTAGCACCGGCCATCGCACGGAGCCCTCGCCTGAAGCCTCCGCGGGAGGCCTCTGAGAGCAGTAGCAGCTGCACGGGTCCGGGCGCTGCGCCGAGGGCGACGCCCAGGCCGAAGGCGGTGACGGGATGCGAAAGGTCGACCACTGCTTCAGATCCGGATCTCGTCGACGCGAACGCTATCGGCGTCTTGCGCCAATACGACGCCCTCGCATTCGGCGAGCGGCTCGATCTCGCGGCCGGTGAGGCCGAGCACCGCACGTTCGATCAATGGTGTGTGGCCAACGGCGAGTGCGCGTGCGCCCTCAGGTATCTCCCAGAACAGGTCCCGCACGACCCCAGCTAGCGCTTCGGGCGAACCGTCGTTCCCGACACCGCCGAGCCCAGGAACCACAGCATGCTCCGGCAGTTGCTCACCGAGACCTCGCAGCAGCCACGCCACCGTCTCGGCGGCGCGTTGCGCGGGCGAAACGAACACCACGGCATAGCTTCCGGCCAGGGTCTTGCCGACCTCCGCGGCCTGTGCTCGGCCGGCAGGGGAGAGCCGGTCGGCGTCTGGATCACGCCGCGCGTGCCGCCTGAGCTCGAGTGTCCTCATCGTGGGCGGGCCCTTTCCGGGTGTCTTCGCGTATGATGCCCGACTCATGAAGCCTACCCGTCGCTTTGCTGCGTTCGTACTGCTCGTGGCTCTTGCCGGAGCGTGCACCGGCACCAAGGGGCAGACGAACGAGACGCCGAGCGGCAGCTCGGTGAGCGAGACCGCGACGGTCTCGGTACCCCCCGGGACCGGTCTGTACAGGTACGTGAACGCAGGCCTCACCGCAACGCTGACCCTGAAGGGCACGACCGGTCAGCTCACCGGCACACTCGAGATCCAGAACAAGACCGGCCGGGCCCTGCCGCCGCCGGCCTTCTACGTCCTGGACGCCCGCGACGGCCACCGGATCGACGGAAGCGTCGAGGGCTCCGCCGACGTTCCCGACGGCCAGACGCAGACGTTCCAGGTCACCTTCGACGGCCTCGAGCTGAAGAACCTGGGCCTCGTCGTACTCCTCATGGGCCACGACAACTACGGGGCCTTCGTCCAGCAGTAGCTACCGACTGCGCGGTTCGGATTCGCCTGCTTCGATCCTTGCCATCACGAAGAGCAGGTCGGAGAGTCGGTTGAGGTAGCGAACGACCGCTCCACTCACATCGGGGCCGGACTCACGAAGGGAGATCACGGTCCGTTCGGCGCGGCGGACCGTGCCACGCGCCACATCCAGAGCGGCAGACACGTCGTTAGCGCCGGGGACGACGAACTCGCTCGGCAGCGGGTGGGCGAGGGCGAGTTCGTCGATCCACGTCTCGAGGTGCTCGATCATCTCGTCGGTTACGAGGGAGACACCCGGCTCGAGCTTCGCGCGCTCGGAGGGGTTCGTAGCGAGATCAGCCCCGACGACGAAGAGGTGTCGCTGGATCTCCAGCAGCCCTTCCTTCAAGCCAGCGTCCTCAGCAAGTGCTCGCGCGAGGCCGAGCGCCGCGACCGACTCATCCACCGCTCCGGAGGCTTCCGTCGCAGGGTGCGCCTTCGAGATCCGTCCGCCGTAGAGGCGCCCCGTCGTGCCGTCGTCGCCGGTCTTCGTGTAGATGCGCGGCATCCGGCTAGGATAGCCGCGATGGGTGGTTCCGCTCCGTGGAGCCACACGGTGCGCAGTACGCGCAAGGCGCGCGGGAGGTGCGGCAGCCACGGCAGGCACGTCAGCAACACGAAGATACCGTTCAACATGTGACTCATGTGACTCTTGTGCGGTGAGAGCAGCGGTGGTAGGCTCCCGGGCCGAGCGTGGGGCGGGGCGGCCGGCGCAAGCTAGGTCGCCTGAGCGGGGCCCGGCCGTCCGGCCCGACGTTGGCAGGCCCGCCGTCCGCCGCCGCACCCGGTTCGCTAGGAGGCATCATGGCCGGTAGGTTCGGGGCGGTCGTCACCGCCATGGTCACTCCGTTCCACGATGACCATTCGCTGGATCTTCCGGCAGCGCGGTCGCTCGCAGGCCACCTACTGGATCACGGAAGCGAGTCCATCGTCGTGGCAGGTTCAACGGGTGAGTCGCCGACGCTTTCTTCCAAAGAGAAGGCGGAACTGTTCCGGGCCGTCATCGAGGCTGTGGACGGCAGGGGGAAGGTCCTCTGTGGGACGGGTACATACTCCACCGAGGAGACGATCGAGCTGACGCGTGCGGCCGAGGAAGCCGGGGCCGATGGCCTGCTCGTCGTCACGCCGTACTACAACAAACCGCCGCAGCGCGGACTGGTCGCTCACTTCAAAGCCGTCGCCGCGACGACCGAGCTGCCGATCATCGTCTACAACATCCCCGGACGAACCGGCACCCGTATCGAGCATGACACGCTGCTGCAGCTCGCCGAGGTCGAGAACATCGTCGCGGTGAAGGACTCGACGGGCGACTTCCAGGGGGTGTCGCATCTGATCAGCGAAGCGCCCGCAGGATTCGAGGTCTATTCGGGCGACGACTGGGCCACGTTCGGCTATCTGTGCCTCGGCGCGGTCGGGGTAGTGTCGGTCGCGAGCCATCTGGTCGGCGATCGCATCCGACAGATGACCGACCTCGTGCAGACCGGAGACATCCCAGCGGCGCGCAAGATCCACGAGGAGTTGACGCCGCTCTTCAACGCGCTCTTCATAACTTCGAACCCGATTCCTGTGAAGACCGCCCTAGCGCTGGTCGGCCGCCCCGTCGGCCCCCCGCGCCTGCCGCTCGTCCCTGCAACCGCCGAAGAGCGCACGCGGATAGAGAAAGCCCTCGCCGATGCCGGCCTCCTCTGAAGCGGCGTCCAAGAGCGCGAAGCCGGCCTCCTCGAAGAAGAAAGCGAACGCGAAGAACGACGCAGCGAGGGTTGTCTTCCTCGGTGGTGTCGGTGAGGTTGGACGGAACATGGCTTGCGTCGAGCTCGCCGGCCGCATCCTCATCGTCGATGTCGGCCTCTCGTTCCCTCACGCGGAGATGCCCGGCATCGATCTCGTGCTGCCGGACTTCGAGTACGTGCGCGACAAGGCCGACCGGGTCGAAGCCATCGTTCTGACTCACGGGCACCAGGACCACATCGGTGCGCTCCCATACCTGCTTCGGGATCTCGAGCGAACGCTCCCGGTCTATGGGACGGCGTTCACGCTGGCGCTGCTGGACGGACAGTTGGAGGAGCACGGCGTGCGCGATCGCGCCGAGTTCCGAACGGTGATCCCAGGCGAGGCGGCCAAGACCGGGCCGTTCTCCATGCGATTCATGCGCGTCACTCACTCGATCCCAGACGGCATGGCCGTCGCGATCGACACGCCGTTCGGGTCCATCCTGCACACCGGCGACTTCAAGATCGACCAGACGCCGCTCGATGGGCGACCCACCGACCTGCACGCGCTCGCCGAGGAGGCGAATCGCGGCGTGCACCTCCTGTTGTCCGATTCGACGAACGCCGAGGAAGCCGGCTACACGGCGAGTGAGCGGAGCGTCGGCCCGGTCATCGCCGACATCGTCGCCCGAGCACCGAAGCTCGTCGTGGTGGCCTGTTTCTCGAGCCACATCCACCGGATCCAGCAGGTGGTGAACGCCGCTCGCGCTAACGAACGAGTGGTCGCCTTCCTCGGCCGATCGATGCACCAAAGCGTCGAGGCCGCCAGGCAGCTCGGTCTCCTAGCCGTCCCAGACCAAGACCTGGTTCTGATCGAGGAGGTAGACAAGCTCGACCCGAGCCGCGTGGTCGTGATCTCGACGGGCTCGCAGGGGGAGCCGTACTCGGCCTTGTCGCTGATGGCCGCGCGCGAGCACAAATGGGTGAAGCTCGGCGAGGGCGACACGGTCGTGCTGTCCTCCTCGCTGATCCCCGGGAACGAGCCGGCGATCCACCGCGTGGTCGACGGACTCTACCGAACGGGTGCCGACGTCTTCCACGTTCCCGCCGCGCCGGTGCACGCCTCCGGCCACGCGGCGGCGGAAGAGCTACGGCTGATGCTTTCGCTCGTGCGCCCGCGCTGGTTCATCCCGATACATGGAGAACGGCGCCACCTCTCCCATCACGCGCGCCTTGCGACCGAGGTCGGCATCCCGGCCGACCACGTGATCATCGCGGAGGACGGCGACGTGGTGCAGGTCGCCGCCGAAGTTCGGATAGTCGAACGCGTTCCGGCCGGGATGACTCTCGTGGACGGTCTCGGCATCGGCGACGTCGGCGAGGCCGTGCTTCGCGACCGGCGCAAGCTCTCGGCCGACGGCGTCGTCGTGGTGGTCGTGACCATCGACGCACACCACGGGGAGCTGGTGGCCGGGCCCGACATCGTGAACCGCGGGTTCGTCTTCGACGAGACCTCGGGCGACATCCTTGAAGAGGCGCGGAATCGCGTCATGCTTTCCCTCAAGGAGAGCGGGGCGGTTGGGGTCATCGACCGCAGCGTCCTGCAACAGAACATCCGGCGAACGCTGGGCAAGTACTTCTACGAAGTCACCCAGCGCAAACCGGTGATCCTGCCGCTCATCATGGAGGTCTAGTGGCGACGAAGACGAAGCGCCGCGCGCCGGCCAAGAAGAAGTCCGCGCGCGCGCGCCGCGCTCGTACGCCCGTTCGCCAGCACCTCGCGCCGTGGGCGCGCGACGCCTTCGGCATCGGTCTCGTCGTCTTCGCGCTCATCTCGATCCTCGCGCTCTGGTTCTCTGCTGCCGGCGTGGTAGGGCGCGGAGTCGCGGTAGCGCTGCACGGCACGATCGGCGCAGCGGCGGTCGCGTTCCCGGTGCTTGCCCTCTACTGGGGCATCCTTCTCCTGCGCGGAACGGCCGAGGAAGACCGCGTTCGGATGTTCATCGGGTTCGTCATAGCGCTCGCCGGGACCCTCGGGCTGCTGTCGCTCGCTCGCGGGAACCCACGGTTGCTCGGCGGCTATCAGCGGGTACGCGATGCCGCCGGCATCTTGGGCGCTGCCGCGGCGTGGCCCCTCGCCAAGGCGATCTCCAAGGTCGGTGCCGTGATCGTATGCAGCGGCGTTTCGGTTCTCGGCTTGCTCGTCTTCACCGGGACCCCGTTCTCATCCCTGTGGGAGAAGCTTCGAGGGCTGCTCGCTCGCCCCGAAGCGGACGAAGGCGAAGAGGACTTCGAGGAAGAAGAGGAGGAGCCCGCGGCCCGACGGTTCCGCGGGCGCCGCTCCGATACCCAGCCCGCGTTGCCGGTCCTCGTCGACCTCCGCGACGAGCCGGAGCCCGAGCTGATCGAGGAACCCGACGCCGAAGAGGAAGAGGAGATCCCCATCCACCGGCCCGCGCTGCGGGCCGGTGCGTACAAGCTTCCCCCGATCGAGCTCCTGCGCGAAGCGCCCGAGACCGACACCGACACGCGCGACGAGGAGCACACGATCGAAGCGCTCGAACGCACCTTCCGAACCTTCGGCGTGGCGGCGAGCGTCCCCGCGGCCCACCGCGGCCCGACCGTCACCCTGTACGAGGTCGAGGTCGAAGCCGGCACGAAGGTGAACAAGGTGCTGAGCCTTGCCGACGACATCGCCTACGCGCTGGCCACGCCCGACGTCCGCATCATCGCGCCCATCCCGGGCAAGTCGGCGATAGGCGTCGAGGTTCCCAACAAGATCCGCGACTTCGTGATGCTCGGCGACGTGCTCCGCTCCAAGGCGGCGAAGGAGGACAAGCACCCGCTCAGCGTGGCGCTCGGAAAGGACGTCCACGGGCGCGCGCAGATGGTGAACCTCACGAAGATGCCTCACCTGCTGATCGCTGGTGCGACGGGCGCCGGCAAGTCGAGCCTCATCAACTGCTTCATCACGTCGATCCTCATGCGGACGACACCGGACGAGGTGAAGCTCGTCCTCGTCGACCCGAAGCGCGTGGAGCTGACCCACTTCGCCGACCTGCCCCACCTGCTGGTTCCCGTCATCGTCCACCCCAAGCGCGCGGCAGAGGCGCTCGCGTGGGTGGTTCGCGAGATGGAACAGCGTTACGAGCTGCTCGCGATGGTCGGGGTGCGCGATATCGACGGCTACCGCGCAGGCCTTGCCGAGGGGACGCTCCGGATCCCGCCTGGTCAGGAGGAGAAGGTCGTCGACTTCCCTTACATGGTCGTGGTGATCGACGAGCTGGCCGACCTCATGATGGTGGCGCCACGCGACGTCGAGGACGCGATCTGCCGCATCGCCCAGATGGCGCGCGCCGTCGGTATCCACTTAGTCGTAGCGACTCAGCGCCCGTCGGTCGATGTCGTCACGGGCCTCATCAAGGCGAACATAGCCTCGCGGATCGCGCTGATGACCGCTTCGCAGGCTGACTCGCGTGTGATCTTGGACATGAACGGCGCCGAGAAGCTCGTCGGCCATGGGGACATGCTGTTCGCGCCCTCAACCGCTTCCAAACCCTTCCGTCTGCAGGCTGCGTGGGTCACCGAGAAGGAGATCCACGCCGTCTCGGAATGGGTTCGCGAACAGCGCGAGACCGCCTACGCGACCAACGTTGAGGGCATGGGAAGAGCGCCGGTCGAAAGCGACGACGATCTCTCAGACGACGACCAGCTCCTCGAGCAGGCGGTCGAGTTGGTGGTCCGTTCGCAGCTCGGCTCGACGTCGATGCTTCAGCGGAAGTTGAAGGTGGGCTTCGCGAGGGCAGGGCGTCTGATGGACCTGATGGAGGAGCGTGGCATCGTAGGCCCCAGTCTCGGATCGAAGGCGCGCGACGTACTGCTGACATGGGAGGAGTGGGAGGAGTCCCGCTCCGCCCGGACGGGCTCCTAACCTCAGTTCTTCGAGATCCCGTGGGTGCTCGCGCCCGGCCCTTCTGCCATGGGTCGATTGACCCTCCGTTCGACGGCGGACCCCAAGATACCCTTGAAGCGATAGAGGGAAGGAGGCGGAGGTGAAGAGGCTCACGCAGCCGTTGCGGGACGAGCACCGAGAGCTGCTGCCGGATGTGGAGACGATCCGTCGGGTGGCCGACTCGGTCGGCGATGTTCCGATCGAGACGCTCAGCGAAGGGGTCGAACGCGTGCACGACTTCCTATCGCGGCACCTCATCCCGCACGCGAAAGCCGAGGATCTCGCACTGTACCCCGTGGTTGGGAGGGTGTTGGGGGCGCTGGAAGCGACGGCCACCATGAGCCACGACCACGCAGAGGTGGTCGGTCTGACCGAGCAGTTGGCGGCCCTTCGGCCGGAGCTCGCGGCCGCCGAGCTCGAACCGGACGTCGAACGCGCTCTTCGCAGGATCCTCTACGGCCTCTACGAGTTGGTGCGCGTGCACTTGGAGGAGGAAGAGGAGATCCTCCTTCCGATCCTCGACGCGCGGCTGACCGAGGCAGAGGCCCGCGAGATGTTCGAGTCGATGGAGACTGCAGCCGAACGAGTCAAAGCCGGCGTCTGAGTCAGAGAGCGGACCTCCGCTCGTCGCTCCCCTTCCGAGGGCCGCAGGAACGAACTTCGTCGGCGAGACCCCCCGCCTATAATCCTTGGACCCCCATGGCCCGGAGGATGGATTGCCGGCATCGATGATCGGGGTGGGCCCCGCGCTCCGCAAGGCTCGCCTGCACCGAGGCGTGACGATCGACGAGGCGAGCCGCGACACCAGGATCAGACCCGACTTCCTGGAGGCGCTCGAGGATGAGGAATTCGGCCTCCTACTCGGCGACGTCTACGTTCGCGGATGCCTGCGCTCCTACTCCACCTATCTCGGTCTCCCGGCCGACAAGGTCGTTTCGGAATACGCGAAGCGGCTCGCCGACCCCGCTCCTTCCACCGCGCCGCCTGCCATCGTGTCGGGAGAAGCCGTTCCGGCCGGCCGCAGACGTGACAACCACCTTTTGGCGGTCATGGTGGCCGCGACGCTGATCCTGTTGGCCGGTGCCTTCGGTGTTCTCTCGACCCGACATTCTGCTCCGCCGCCGGCCCTGCTCCCGTCCTCAGCCATCGGCGTCGACGCACCGGGGAGCGGGATCACGGTCGCGCTCCTTGCGAGCCGTCAGGTCGATGTCACGATCAAGGCCGATGCCGGTGCCGCGCGGACGTTCACTCTCCAACCGGGGGAGGGCCGCTCGTTCACGGCGTCCACGACCCTGACGCTACGGGTGTCAGACGGAGGCGCGGTCGACCTAACGGTCGCCGGGAACGATCTCGGGATCCCCGGGAAAGCGGGCAGGCCGTGGAAGAAGACCTACAGCTTCGCGCAGAACGGTGGAACCCCATCGCCGACCGGGTGAAGCCACTCGGGCTCGGCTGGCCGAACATCGTCTCCGCGCTGCGGGTGCTGCTGGTTCCCCTCCTCGTATGGCTGATCGTGCTCGAGACTCCTACGGCCTCATACGTGGCGGCGGCGGTCTTCGTCGTGGGAGCCTTCTCCGACGGACTCGACGGGTACCTGGCCCGCCGTCACTCGATGACGACGGCGACGGGGATCTGGCTCGACCCCCTCTCGGACAAGATCTTCGTGGGAGCTCCGATCGTCGCGATGACCCTGATCGGCAGTTTCCCCTCATGGGCGGCCATCGTGATCATCGCGCGCGAGGTGGCCGTCTCGGTCTTCCGCGCCTGGCTCGGCTCGCGCAAGACCTCGATGCCGGCTTCCAACATCGCAAAGATGAAGACGGCGATGCAGCTGTTCGCGATCGCGCTCTACCTGTTGCCCATCGACGGCGTCTCCGCTCTCCGGCTCGCCGTGCTGATCGTCGCCGTGGCGCTGACGGTGTACTCGGGGCTCGACTATTTCGTCCGGATGCGTCCGTCGCAGCTCGAGCGGAGGGAGAAGTCGTGATAGCAGAGATCGTCGGTGTCGGCACCGAGATCCTGCTCGGCCAGATCGCCAACACCAACGCGCAGTGGATGTCTGAGCGCCTGGCCGAGGTCGGGGTGGACGTAGTCCGCCACCAGGTGGTCGGTGACAACTTCGACCGGATCGTCGAGGCCTTCCGCCTAGCACTGTCGCGCGCCGACGTCGTGATCGCAACCGGCGGGCTAGGGCCCACGCAGGACGACATCACTCGCGACGCGCTTGCAGACGCGATCGGAGCCGAGCTGGTTCGGCGTCCCGAGATCGAGGAGACGCTCCGCGAGCGCTTCGCGCAGATAGGTCGCGAGATGCCCGAGTCCAACCTTCGCCAGGCCGATGTGCCGGCAGGGGCTCGTTACATCGTGCCGAAGCGCGGCAGCGCACCCGGCCTGGCCTGCGAGGTTGACGGGAAACTGGTCTACGCGGTCCCCGGAGTGCCGGTCGAGATGCGGGAGATGATGGAGGGGACGATCCTGCCTGAGCTGGCTGCGATCGCCGGTCCTGCGGCGCTAGTCTCTCAGACCTTGCGTTGCACGGGGATCGCGGAGTCGAAGGTCGCGGAGCTGCTAGATGATCTCTTCCGCGGCTCTCACAACCCCACGATCGCGTACCTCGCCGGGGGCGGAGAGGTCAAGGTCCGGGCGACGGCGAAGGCCTCTTCGCGCGAAGAAGCCGAGCGGCTCGTCGCCCCCGTCGTCGCTGAGGTCGCGCTCCGCATCGGCGACTTCGTGTTCTCCGACAACGACGAGTCACTCGAGGAGGTCGTCGGGCGGCTCCTTCGATCTGCGAAGAAGACCCTCTCCTGCGCGGAGTCGCTCTCGGGCGGGGAGCTCGGAGCACGGATAACGACCGTCCCGGGCGCATCCGACTACTTCGTCGGGTCGGTCGTTTGCTATACGACGACGGCAAAACACGACGTTCTGAGCGTCTCACAGGGCACGCTCGGTGGTCCGGGCCCGGTGAGCCGGGAGTGCGCGATGGAGATGGCAGCGGGAGCACGACGCATCTTCCACACGGACCTCGCTATCTCGCTGACCGGTGTGGCCGGTCCCGAGGCACACGCCGGAGTCGCTCCCGGGACCGTCTGGGTTGGGCTGTCGTGGCAGGGCGGGTCGCAGCAACGCAAGATGATCGCGCCAGGGGACCGCGACATGGTGAGGCGCTGGGCAGAACAAGCGGCGCTTGACCTCGTTCGCCGCTACCTGGAAGGGAAGCCACTTCCCGGCGGCGACCGCGTGGTGTGATGGCTCGCGACCGCGCCTCCCGCCCGGACGCGAAGCCGCTGCGGCTCTTCGTAGCGATCGAGGTCCCGCTCGAGGTTCGCGGGTTGGTGGAGAGCGCGATCGCGCCGTGGCGCGAAACTCACCCGCGCGCGAGGTGGGTTCCGCAGCAGAACCAGCACGTGACGATGAAGTTCCTAGGCGCGACCCGGCCCCGGTTGGTCGCGTGGGCGAAGGAAGCGGTCGGGGAGGTGGCAGGTCACGCGAAGCCGTTCGATTCGCGGATCGACGGCATCGGGGCCTTCCCCTCGGCTCATCGCGCCCGAGTCCTGTGGGCGGGGCTGGAGGATCCCGACGGGCGTTTCGCAGCGCTCGCCGGGCTCTTGGACGAGGCGCTTGCGAAAGAGTTCGAGCGCGAGGAACGGGCATTCACAGCTCACCTGACGCTCGCCCGATTCGAGCCACAAGTGGAGCTAGAGGGCCTCGAACGGTCGTCGCTGGTGAGCGAGTCGTTCCAGGTGAGTCGGCTCGTGCTGTTCCGCAGCCACCTGCAGCGACCAGCACCTGTCTACGAGCCGCTGGGTGATTACGCGCTGGGTGGTTGACCTCGAACATACGTTCGAGTAGCCTGCGGCTTGCAGTCCTCGAATGACAGGGGTGTAATCCATGTCAGACCCACGCGCTACCGTTCGTCCCGACATCGGGGAAGAGCTCGCCACGGCGGTGACCGGGTGGGCGAGGAGCAAGAAGGAGGCATCGGTGGATCGGGACAAGATGCTCGACGTAACGCTCTCGCAGATCGAGAAGCAGTACGGCAGGGGTGCCGTGATGCGTCTCGGCGAGCACCCGGCCGGTCAGGGGATCACCGTGATCCCGACCGGCTCGCTCGCGCTCGACATCGCGCTCGGCGTCGGCGGCATCCCGCGGGGGCGGATCGTGGAGGTCTTCGGACCCGAGGGCTCGGGCAAGACCACCGTCTGCCTCCACTTCATCGCGGAGGCTCAGCGTCACGGCGGGATCGCAGCGTTCATCGACGCCGAGCACGCCCTCGACCCCACATATGCGCGCAACCTCGGCGTGAACATCGACGAGCTGCTCGTCTCGCAACCGGACTCCGGCGAGCAGGCGCTCGAGATCGCCGACATGCTCGTTCGCTCGGGAGCGCTGGACATCGTCGTGATCGACTCGGTCGCGGCGCTCGTGCCGCGCGCGGAGATCGAGGGCGAGATGGGCGACACGCACGTCGGTCTGCAGGCTCGCTTGATGTCGCAGGCGATGCGGAAGCTCGCCGGCACCTTGTCACGTTTCGATACCACGGCCGTCTTCATCAACCAGCTCCGCGAGAAGATCGGCGTGATGTTCGGCAATCCCGAGACCACGACCGGCGGCCGTGCGCTGAAGTTCTACTCGTCCGTGCGCCTAGACGTCCGTAAGATCGAGAACCTGAAGGACGGCACCGACGTCGTCGGCTCGCGCACGCGCGTCAAGGTCGTGAAGAACAAGGTCGCACCCCCGTTCCGTCAGTGCGAGTTCGACATCATGTACGGCAAGGGGATCTCCAAGGAGGGAAGCCTCCTCGATGTCGGCGTCGACATGGAGCTCGTGAAGAAGAGCGGCGCCTGGTTCACCTACGAGGGCGACCAACTCGGCCAGGGCCGCGAGAACGCGCGGCAGTTCCTCGCCGAGCACCAGGACATCGCGCTCGACCTCGAGCGCAAGGTTCGCGAAGCGGTCGGTCTCACGGCCTTCAGCGAGGGCGGCGACCAGCCGGTCGAGGTCGTTCCCGATCTGATCCTCGACGGCGAGGTCGACGGTGATGGCGTCGCGGCGCCGGCTCAAGCGAAGAAGACGAAAGAGCGGGAGCCCTCTGGCGCTTCCGCCGGCTAGAGCCCAACGTGACCGGCTTCAGGCGCGCCCGCGAACCGAAGAACCCATTGCCGCTGCACGAGCGGGCGCTGGGCTTGCTCGCGGTGCGGGCCCGCAGTCGACGTGAGCTCCAGCTCCGGCTGCTCCGAGCCGGCTTCGAGCGAACCGAGGTCGAGGACGAGCTGTCGCGGCTGGAGGCGGTCGGGCTCGTTGACGACCAGCGCTTCGCCCAGGAGCTCACGGAGCACGCCGTCTCATCCCGGAAGCAGGGACGAAGGGCCATCGCCAGTGCGCTCGCCTCGAAGGGGATCTCGCCGAGCACGATCGCTCGAGCCGTCGAGGGTCTCGGCGACGGAGAGGAGGCCCGGGCAAACGCCCTTGCCGCCGATCGGGCGAAGAGGCTTGGGGGCCTGCCCGCGGAAACGGCGTTCCGCCGGCTATCCGCCTTCCTCGTTCGCCGGGGTTACGAGCAAGGGCTAGCCCGACGGGTCGCCACCCGCGCGCTGCGCGTCGAGCCGGACCCGGAGTAGCCGCCCTCTTGCGCGAGCTGCCGCCAGGCCGTAGATTGTGCATTTGAGAGAGGTTTCGCCAGGTATCCCAACCGTTCGACATGTGACTGTGAGAGAGACGATCAGCCGGATCCAGGGAGCAGAGGGACACGGAGGGCACGAGGGACCCCAGGGGTCCGCGGCGCCCTAGATCGCCTTTCCGCGCGCACGAAGCCGAGCAGAGGGTCCTGTCGAGCCTCCGCTCGGCTTTTTCTACGTCCAGGAGGAAGGCAGATGATCCCGGCTCTGGTGGGGATCGCAGCTCTGGCGGCCGGCACGGCGATCGGTTTCTTCGTCCGAAAGACGATCGCGCAGTCGCAGGCAGCGAGCGCCGAGTCGCGAGCCCAGAAGGTGGTTCTCGAGGCTGAGCGAGAAGCCGAAAAGGTCGTTCGCGAAGCTCTCGTTGAGGTGAAGGACGAGGTCGGCGCGATGCGCAGGGATGCGGAGGAGGACGTTCGCGGCCGGCGAGAGGAGGTCAAGCGCCAAGAGCAACGCCTAGCCCAGAAGGAAGAGACGCTCGAGCGGAAGATGGCGGAAGCGGACCGACGGGCCGAGGAGCTGGGGGACCGGGACGGGAAACTCCAACTCGTCCGCCAGCAGCTCGAGCAATCGGCCGAGCAGCATCGGCGTCAGCTGGAGACCGTGGCCCGCATGACGGCTCAGGAAGCGCGGGAGGTTCTCATGGCCCAGATCGTGGACGACGCTAAACGCGCCGCGATGGGCCAGGTCCGTGAGTTGGAACAGCGCGCCCGCGAGGACGGCGAAGAACGCGCGCGCAAGATCGTCACGATCGCCATCCAGCGCGTCGCTTCCGAGCAGACGGCGGAGTCGACCGTCAGCGTCTTCTCGCTGCCCTCGGAGGACATGAAGGGCCGGATCATCGGGCGTGAGGGCCGCAACATCAGGGCCTTCGAGGCGACGACCGGCGTTAACCTCATAATCGACGACACTCCGGAGGCGGTGGTGCTCTCGTGCTTCGATCCGGTCCGGCGAGAGACGGCGCGGATGACGCTCGAGAAACTCGTCGGCGACGGCCGGATCCACCCGGCCCGGATCGAGGAGATGCACGAGCGGTCGAAGAAGGAGATCGAGGAGCAGATCAAGCGAGCCGGTGAGGAAGCTGTGCTCGACGCCGGCATCACCGACATACATCCGGAGCTGGTGAAGTTGCTCGGTCGGCTCCAGTACCGCACCTCCTACGGCCAGAACGTGCTCAAGCACCTCGTCGAATCGGCTCACATCGCGTCGGCGATCGCATCCGAGCTCGGGCTCGACCCGAGGATCCCGAAACGGGGAGCCCTCCTACACGACATAGGCAAGGCCGTTACTCATGAGGTTGAAGGCTCGCACGCCATCATCGGTGCTGAGATAGCTCGTCGCTTGAAGGAGAAGCCAGAGGTCGTCCACTGCATCGAGTCGCACCACGGCGAAGTCGAGCAGCGATCCATCGAGGCCGTGCTGGCTCAGATCGCCGACGGCATCTCCGGTGGCCGGCCCGGCGCCCGCCGAGAGAGCCTCGAAACCTACGTCAAGCGCCTCGAGCGTCTCGAGGAGATCTGCGAGTCGTATCCGGGCGTCGCCAAGACCTACGCGATGCAGGCTGGCCGGGAGGTTCGCGTGATGGTGAAACCTACCGAAGTCGACGACCTCAACGCGCAGGTGATGGCCCGCGACATCGCGAAGCAGGTCGAGGAGGAGCTCCAGTATCCCGGCCAGATCAAGATCACCGTGATACGTGAGACCAGGGCGGAGGAGTTCGCGCGGTAGTGGGCGGGAAGTATCTGATCCGCACCTTCGGGTGCCAGATGAACGAGCACGACTCGGAACGGATCGCCGGGCTGCTCGAGTCGGACGGCTTCGTGGCCGCATCGGCTGCTGCCGAAGCGCAGGTCGTCGTCTTCAACACGTGCGCGATCCGGGAGAACGCCGACAACCGGCTATACGGGAATCTCGGCCACCTCGCACCGCTGAAGCGAGCGAACCCGCGCCTCCGGGTGGTCGTGGCGGGCTGCCTGGCCCAGAAGGACGGAGCCCGGATCCAGGAACGCGCGCCCTGGGTCGACGTCGTGGTCGGCACGCACGCGCTTCCGGAACTGCTCGAACTCCTGAAGCGCTCGGAGACCGAGGGCCCGCAGATGGACGTGAGCGAGTTCACGGAGGTGTTCCCGTCCGCGCTTCCGGCTAGGCGGGAGGTCGCCCACCACGCGTGGGTCTCGATCACAGTGGGGTGCGACAACGCGTGCACGTTCTGCATCGTGCCACTGGTCCGCGGGCCGCAGCTGTCCCGATCGGTGGGCGACGTCCTTGCCGAGGTGCAGGGCGTCGCGCGCGCTGGCGTCGTGGAGGTGACGCTCCTGGGCCAGAACGTGAACACGTACGGCCGCGATCTGACGGTTCCCGATCCCAGCCCGCGCGCGCTCTTCGCCGACCTCCTGCGCGCGATGGATGAGGTGGACGGGCTTCGCCGTGTCCGGTTCACCTCGCCGCACCCACACGACTTCACGCCCGACGTGATCGAAGCGATGGCCGGGAGCGCGAAGGTGTGCGAGCACATCCACTTCCCACTTCAGTCCGGCTCGGACCGCGTG
>JBGPKY010000029.1:0-17853 GCA_041486205.1 Actinomycetota bacterium | reverse complement strand
GATGTCGCCGGCGACCGGGATGGCCTTGCGGCTGTGCTCCGAGCCGTCCATCGCTAGGAGGATCTTCTCGAACATCCCGCCCCCCTTTCCCGGCTCAAGCTTCGCCCCCCGGGGACGCCCGTGAGAGGGCCGGCCGGTCCGCGACGCACGGTCCGAAGGACCCCCCGCTCCGGGGGCAACGGGCGCGTGCGGCATCTGAGAGTCGGACTAGCGTGGAGCCGTGAGGATGCGATCGCGCGCACCCGGGAGAGCGACCGACGCCCACCCGATCGAAGGCGGAACGGCTTCGAAAGAGCCGGGCGGAACCTCGTCCGAGCTCATCCGCGCCGCGCTCGACACGACCGAGGAACTGCTCGGGCGCCTCGGGTCCGGCCGCGACGGGTTGCCGGCCGACGAGGCCGCGGCGCGACTGCGGCGGTTCGGTCCGAACCGCCTGCCCCAGACCGAGGGCCCGGGCATGCTCCGACGCGCGGTCGACCAGCTCGTCCATTTCTTCGCGCTGCTGCTATGGGCGGCTTCGGTGCTGGCGTTCGTGGGCGGCATGCCGCAGCTCGGCGTCGCCATCGCGATCGTCGTGGTGATCAACGGCGTGTTCAGCCTCATCCAGGAGGAGCGCGCGGTCCGCGCCACGCGCGCGCTCTCGGCTCTGCTGCCCGAGACCGCCACCGTGGTCCGCGACGGAAGGCGGTCGAAGGTCTCGGCCCAGGAGCTGGTTCCGGGCGACGTCATGCTGTTACGCGAGGGCGACCGGATCTCGGCAGACGCTCGAGTGATCCGCTCGACGGGGTTGAAGGTGGACAACTCGACGCTAACCGGCGAGTCCCTGCCCCTCGCCCGAGACGAAGAGCCGGTTGCCGCGGCGCCGGCCGACGTCGCAGACGCGCCGAACCTCGTCTTCGCAGGGACGTACGTGACGTCGGGGTCGGCGTTCGTCGTCGTCATCGCCACCGGTGCGTCGACGCGACTCGGAGGCATCTCGCGGCTGACGGGCGAGGTGGTACGCCGCCCAACGCCGCTCCGACTCGACCTCAACCGCGCCGTCCGCGTGATCGCGGCGTTCGCGATCGCTGCCGGGGTCGTGTTCTTCGGCGCATCACTCGCGATGGGAACGCGGGCACGCGACGGGTTCTTGTTCTCGATCGGCGTGATCGTGGCGTTGGTACCGGAGGGACTGCTTCCGACGCTCACGCTGTCGCTCGCGATGAGCGCTACCCGGATGGCGCACCGAGGTGCGTTGGTTCGGCACCTCGAGGCCGTCGAGACGCTCGGCTGCACCACCGTCATCTGCTCGGATAAGACCGGGACGATGACGACGAACCAGATGACGGCTCGCGCGCTCGCGATCTACGGGAGCCATTACCGCGCAACGGGTTCGGGCTGGGAAGCGACCGGAAGCATCTTCGCCGACGAGCGACCGGTGTCTCCCCGCGAGCTCGCGGCGCTCGAGCCGCTGTTCCGAGCCGCAGCGCTCTGCGGCGACGCACGCCTGGAGCGGACCGACGGGCGCCTGCGCTGCGTCGGTGATCCGACGGAGGGCGCGTTGATCGTCCTCGCGCGCAAGGGAGGCGTCGACCGCGACGAGGCCGAGCGACGAACTCCGCGCGTGCACGAGTTCCCATTCGAATCCGAGCGCAGGCGGATGAGCACGGTTCACGCGCTTGCCTCCGGCGAGCTCGAGGTGCTCGTGAAAGGTTCGCCGGAGTCGATCATCGGGGCGTGCGCCGCGGTCCGGCACGGAACGACCACCACGAAGCTTCGGCCCGACGAGGAGTCCCAGGTCCTCGCCGACGTCGAGAAGCTGGCGGAGGACGGCCTTCGGGTGCTCGCGTTCGCGCGCAAGCGCCTGCCCGGCGGTCGCGAACCGCGGACGGCGGAAGAGGCCGAATCCGACCTCGAGCTGCTCGGGCTCGTGGGCATGGAGGACCCGGTGCGACCCGAGGTGCCTGAGTCCATCGCCGACTGCCAGAGGGCCGGGATCCGCGTGGTGATGGTGACCGGCGACCACCCGGCGACCGCGCGGTCGGTCGCGAAGAAGGTCGGTCTCGCGGATGGCCGCGTCGTCCTCGGCGCGGAGCTGCCGGAGGACGACGAAGCGCTCGCGGAGTTGATCGCCGACCCGTCGGTCACGGTCCTTGCCCGGATCGCGCCGGAGCAGAAGCTGCGCATCGCGCGTGCGTTGCAGGCGGGCGGCCACGTCGTCGCGATGACCGGCGACGGCGTGAACGACGCGCCCGCGCTCCGACAGGCCGACATCGGTGTCGCCATGGGCGTCGCCGGGACCGACGTCGCGCGCGAGGCGGCCGACCTCGTCCTGCTCGACGACAACTTCGCGCACATCGCCGAGGCCGTCGAAGAGGGCCGCGCCGCGTTCGACAACATCAAGCGGTTCCTGACTTACCACCTGACCGACAACGTGGCCGAACTGATGCCGTTCGTCGTGTGGGCGCTCTCCGGAGGGCGGATCCCGTTGGTCATCACCGTGCTCCAGGTTCTCGCGCTCGACATCGGGACGGACCTGCTGCCGGCGCTCGCGCTCGGCGCCGAGCGACCCGAGCCGGGAACCATGAACCGCGCGCCACGGGCGCGCTCGGCCCACCTGCTCGACGGTCGCGTGCTCGGCCGCGCGTTCGGCTTCCTCGGGCCGGTCGAGGCGATCGTATCGCTCTCGCTCCTGCCGATCGGCGCGGCGCTGTTCTTCGGCTGGCGACCGTGGGAACAACTGCCCAACGCCGGGGTGCCGCTCCACACGCTCTCAACGCTCGTCTTCGCGGCCATCGTGCTCATGCAGATGGCGAACGCCTTCGAGTGCCGCAGCAACCCGGGCTCGCTCCTGTCGATCGGTCCGTTCACGAACCGACTGCTGGTCGGCGCCGTGGCCGTCGAAGCGGTGACGCTGCTCGGGTTCGTCTACGTGCCGGTCGTCTCGCACGCGCTCGGCCAGCACCCGCTCGATGGTCTCGAGTGGCTACTCGTACTCGCAACGCCGTGGTTCCTCTTCGCAGCGGAGGAGGTGCGGAAGGCGGTCGTTCGACGCGGGGATCGCTCGGCCGCCTCCCGCTAGCCCCCGGGATGGTCCGGACTGCGCGTCGACGGGTGCGGCCTCGGGGCGTGCCCGCGGCGCTCCTCGCGCATGGTCGGATCGGCATCCGCGTTCGCCGGGGCATGGCCGTTGCCACCGGCGTGTTGGCGACCACCGGCGCCGGTGGTCGCCCCGAACGATGCGGCCGCACCGTTCGGGTTCCCTTCGAGGACGGGCCAGCCGTCCCCGACCTCTGGAAGTTCGTCGGCTGGATCCGCCGAGTCGTTCCGGATCCGGAACGGAGCGGGCGGGACAGCCGCCTGCACGACGACGGCCGGGATGGGCCGCACCGCGAAGGGGGTCTTGCGCCTGTGTACCGGATCCGCAGGCTCGCCGGCCCCCGGTTCGTCTCCCTCGCCGGGATCGGGAAGGGACTCAGCGGGACTCGGCGTTTCCTCTCTCACCCGATGAACGGGATGCACGCCCACCGGACGAGGCGCCGTGACGCGCTCGACGGTAGTTGCGGGAGTCCTGCGCACGACCCCTTCGGGGAGTTTGGCGCGCTGTGGGCGCTCTCCCGCCGTGAACCCGCGGACGAGCAAGAGGAACAGCAGGATCGCGGCCGTCGCGACGTACATCCAGTACATCGCCGGGCGTTGAGTGTCGGTGCCGGTCATCAAACCGTGGACGAGTGCGAGCGCGAAGGCCGGCACGGACAGCGAGTGGGTCCGCCGCCACCACTTGGTACCGATGAGCTTGCGACCCCACGACGTGCTGAGCACGCCCAGGAGCATCACGAACATCGCTCCGATGCCGAGGGCCACACCGACCGGCCGGTAGGTCGCTCGCATCGGGATCAGGAAGTCGAGCGGCGTGAACGGCATGAACTTGTCCTTCAGCACGAAGAACAGATGCGTCGCCAACAAGAGCAAACCCGAAGTCGAGAAAGCCTGGTGCAGCGCAACGGTCGTCGCCTTCGAGATCTTCCTGCCGAAGACCGCCGTGGTCGAGATGAGACCCCACGCCACGGACGCCCACAGCATCACGTAGGCGCCGATGCCGGCAGCCCTAAGGACGTTCCAGGTGATCACCTTCCCACCCCCACGAGGTCCTCTTCCTCCTGGTCGACGCCGCCGAAGTTGGTGACGATCTCGCCCGAATCCAGGACGAGCGACGCGGACACGCGGTCGAGGATCCCGGGTCCGGCGAGGACGGCGGCCTTCGACCAAACCTCCGCCTGAGCGCAGTTCTCGCCCCAGACCGTCGCCTGCACGACGCCGGTCAGGGCGGGGAGGGAAGTCCTTGGGTCGATGATGTGGTGCGCGCCCGGTCCCCAAGAGCGGACCGTGACCGAGCTCGTCGCGAGCGCACCGGAGGTGAGTCGAAGGCGCATGGCCTCCGAACCGGACTCCTCCGGGTCTTCGACGCCGACATCCAGACCCTCGACGGGAGTGTCGCCGACGATCCGCAGATCGCCTCCGGCATCGACGATGGCCCACGGAAGGCTCATGATCGCTTCGGCCGCCAGATCCACGGTCCAACCCTTCGCGATACCGCCGAAGTCGAGCTCCGCGCCTTCGGGAAGCAGAAGACGATCGTCCTGGACCTCCATGTCGCGCCATGCACCGCACGCGGTCGAGTTCTTGATCATCAAGGCCCTGAAGTCGCGTCTGATGGCCTTCAGCTCTTCGTCTTCTTCTCCAGCGGCGGACCGGGCGCGAACCTGCTCGTAGTCGCGGTCGTAGCCGGCGGCTTTCAGCGCGGGGAGCACCGTGGGATCGAACAGACCTCCCGTTTCCTCAGCGGACTGCAGGGCCAAGCCGGTGAGTATCGCGAACGGCCGGGAGATCCGCGTCCAGCGGCCCGCCTGCGAGTTGACCCGGGAAAGTTCGCTTTCGGGCCGGAACCTGGAGAAGCGCGCCTCCTCACGTTCGAACACGCGCATGACGACGGCTGCTGCTCGCGCGACGTCTCGGGGTTTGGAGGCGGGGGCCGCGATCAGCTCCACGCGGGTACCCATAGCTTTGAACGAGCGACGAAACGGATCCACCTCCTCCACCTCGCTCAGCACGCGTGGGTCCCGCACGAGACGGCCACGGGCGCAGCGGCCGGGGCCTGCACGTACTGGACGGGTCCCGCGCCGCTGGAGGAGACGGAGGACGTGGCCGACTTCGTGTAGATGATCTTCTTCGTCACGACCACGACGACCGGCCGCCGCCGAGTCGAGACCGCGCCTTGCGACGGGCCCGCGACGGCGCCCTGGGCCGGTCTTGGCGAGAGGCCGAGGAGCGCGAACGGCGAGAGGAAGCTCATCGCCCCGAGGGTCCAAGCCCAGAAGCGAACCAGACCCCGGCTGGCCCGCTTGGGCTTGGCCGGCGCCTTCGCATGTCCGGCCACGTGCCGGTGCGGGATCTCCTGCCCGGCGTGCGGACGCGACGTGCCTGTTCCTTCGTTCATCGTTCCTCGTTTCTGTCTGCGCTGCAACGGCTAGCGGAACTTCCGCCTCGGATCAGTCGCCGCCGCCTTCGCGTTCGCCATCGTCGCCTTCGCTGCCACCGGCGGTGCTGCCGCTCGTGGTCGTGACCGGCGGAGGTGCCACGGCGACAGGCGCGGCGGGCAGGATCACGGTGCGGGGAGCCGCTGCAGATGGCGCTGATGTGGACGCCGGCGCCTTCTTGTGGACGGTGATCGTCCTGTGCTTGATGATCGGCTTCACGGGCGCTGTGGTCGCCCCCGTCGGCGCTGCGGCCGTCGAAGCAGCCGATGGCGTGCCGATCCCCCAGTTGAACGAAACGGCCGCGATGCCGGCCACGAAAGACGCCACGAGGCCACCGGCCGTTGCGATCGCCGACTTCTTGTTCATCCCGCACCTCCTTGTGCTGTGGACATCAAGGTAGGTGGGGGCATCACAGGACCTGCCAAACGCAGGGTTATCGGACTGCTAAGTCTTCTGGGGAGGCTGGCACGCACCCAGAGCACCGATCGGCAGGGTCAACGGATCATGCCTTCCCCGAATTGGGCGCCAGTTAACGTTCGATTGGACGGCTGCTGAGGGTCACATCCCTACGTTGGGTGCAGACATCCGGCACGAGGCCGGCGATCACAGGAGGTACCTCATGACCAAGCAGCGTGCATCGGCGATCATCGCCGCGCTCCTCGTGACCATCCTCTTGTGGGTCGCGGCGCTTTCGAACGGACTCGGCTCCAACGGAGCGGCCGCGGCGGCCACCCAGGCGACGAGATCGACTCCGGTCACGCAGACCGCACAACCGACGGTCGCGGCGTCCCAGCAGCAGAAGAACACCGGTAGGACGCGGCCCGAGATGGCGATCCCTTCAGGCTCCGTCTCGGGATCGGGGACCAGCACCCCCACGGGCTCGACCGGCTCCAACGGGAGTCAGGAGACAGGGTCCGTCGTCGGCTTCGGCGACGGTGCCGGGGGAGACGACTGAGCCGTGAGAGCGCCCGCCGCCAAGCACGCCTTCCGAGCCATGGGCTCAGACGTGTCGCTCGTAGCCGACGGAGGCATCGACCCCCGGGTGCTCCGCCGGGCTGCTCGTTCGGTGGAGCTCGTGTTCGCTCGCGAGGAGCAGCGGTTCAGCCGGTTCCGGCCGGACTCCGAGCTCTCGAGGGTCAACGCCAGAGCGGGTAGGTGGACGCGCGTCTCCGCGGGCTTCGCGACACTGGTCGGGTTCGCGCTCGAGGCGGCGTCGCGAACCGGAGGCATCTTCGACCCGACCGTGCTGCCGGTGCCCTCGGCGGCGGACCACGACGGGGATCCGGACGAGATGAGCGCGGAGGAACGTGGGGCTTTGGCCCCGACCGAGGCGTGCGGCCGGTGGCCCGAGATCGAGATGGACGGCGACCTCGTACGACTCCCCCGCGGCGTTTGCCTCGACTTCGGCGGCGTAGCGAAGGGCTGGACGGTGGATCTTGCGGCGCAGACGGCGATCTCCGCGGCGGAACTTCCCTGGGCTGTGGTGAGCGCCGGAGGCGACCTTCGGATCGCGGGTCGTTCGCCGGCCGCGGGGATCGAGGTCGACGTCGAGGACCCGGAGGATCGAGAGAAGGAGACTACCCGCGTGAGGATCACCTCGGGCGCCCTCGCGACGTCGTCCGTGATGGCTCGATCGTGGGGTCCCGGCGTTCACCATCTGATCGACCCCCGAACAGGGCGACCGGCCGATACCGGTGTCCTTCAAGCCACCGTGTGGGCCGAGACCTGCTCCGAGGCGGAGATCCGATCCGAGGAGGCGCTGTTGGAGGGCTTGCCAGCACTCCAACGTCTGTCGGCCGTCCTCGTCATGACGGATGGCCGGATCGTGATGAACCTCCAACCGATGGAACGCCGCGAGATGGCGAAGGTTGGGGCGTGACCGGCGGGAGGGCTCACCCCCGATAGGATGCCGGTGTGAGCCCGGCGTACCCGGCGTACCTAGCCTCCGACGTGGTTCTGCGCGACGGCTCGACCGTGCGCGTGAGGCCCGCGCGTGCGGAGGACCGCGCTCGGGTCGAGGACTACCTCATCTCGATGTCCCCCGAGACCCGCCAGCTCCGCTTCTGGGGAACCGCGGTCGACGTGAGCGAGGTCGCCCGCAAGGCCGTGGACGTCGACTACCACGACCACAACACGCTCCTCGGGTTCACCGGTGGAGATGACGGCAGCGTTGTCGCCGGCGCCCAGTACATCCGGATCGGAGGCGGAAGAGCGGAGCTTTCGGTGAGCGTCGCGGACAGTATGCAGGGCAAAGGCCTCGGGTCGATCCTGATCGGACAGCTCGCGCAGGCAGCCAACGAGAACGGCGTCAGCATCTTCGTCGCCGAGGTTCTGCCCGAGAACCATCGGATGATCAACGTCTTCCGCCAGCTCGGGTTCTCGCTTTCGATCCGCGCTCTCCCGGGAACGATCGAGGTCGAATTCCCGACCTCGCTCTCGTCCGAAGGCGTCGAGCATTTCGAGGCCAGGGAAGAGGAAGCAGCGATCAACGCGATGCGCACCTTCCTCTTGCCTCGGTCGGTCGCGGTGGTCGGCGCCTCGCGCGACGCGTCGAGCATCGGCGGTATCTTGTTCCACAATCTGATCGAGGCGGAGTTCCACGGACCCGTCTACCCGGTGAACCCGAGCGCGGACGTGATCCACGGGGTTCCCGCCTACCACTCGGTCACCGAGATCCCTGGGCCCGTCGACGTGGCGTTCGTCGTCGTGCCGGCGAAGTTCGTCGCGCAGGTCGCTCGCGAATGCGGCGACAAGGACGTGCGAGGCCTCGTCGTCATCTCCTCGGGCTTCGGCGAGGCCGGCGGCGACGGCCCGGCGATGCAGGAGGAGCTCGTCACGATATGCCGAGATTCCGGGATGCGACTGATCGGCCCGAACTGCATGGGCATCGTGAACACCGATCCCGAGGTGAACCTGAACGGCACGTTCGTGACTGCCTATCCGCCGCTGGGGCGCGTGGGATTCCTGTCGCAGTCCGGGGCTCTCGGCCTGGCCGTGATGGACTACGCCTCGAAGCTCGGCCTCGGACTATCATCGTTCGTCTCTGTAGGGAACAAGGCAGACATCTCGGGCAACGACCTCGTGTCGTACTGGGACGCCGACCCGGGCACCGATGTGATCCTGTTGTACCTGGAGTCCTTCGGGAACCCGAGACGCTTCTCGCGCCTCGCGAGACGGATCGGCAAGCGCAAACCCATCATCGTCGTGAAATCGGGTCGCAGCGCGGCGGGAGCCCGCGCCGCCGCATCTCACACGGGCGCTTTGCTCGCCGCATCAGACGTCACCGTCGACGCGTTGTTCCGGCAGAGCGGCGTGATCCGCACCGACACGCTCGAGGAGATGTTCGACGTGGCCACGCTCCTGGCGAACCAGCCGCCGCCGAAGGGCAACCGCGTCGGGATCGTGACCAACGCCGGAGGGCTCGGGATCCTATGCGCCGACACGTGCGAGGCGAACGGCCTTTCCGTGTCGGCCCTGTCGGAGGACACGGTCGCGAAGCTCCGCGGGTTCCTCCCCCCGGCCGCCTCCGTAGCGAACCCGGTCGACATGATCGCCTCCGCGAGCGGTGAGGACTACGAGCGCGCGATCCGAACCGTCGCCGATGACGCCGTGATCGATGCCATCATCGTGATCTACATCCCTCCGCAGGCGACCAGGGCCGGAGAGGTCGCCCGCGGGATCGTGGGAGCGATCCGCGGGATCGAAGGACGGATCCCAGTCCTCACGACGTTCATGTCGGCGAGGGGTCTCCCAGAGGAGCTGTCCGCACCCGACCTGCGCATCCCCTCGTACGCGTTCCCGGAGCAGGCAGCTATCGCTCTCGCGCACGCGGCGCACCACGGCACCTGGCGCGACCGGCCCGAGGGCCGAGTTCCCGACTTCCCCGACGCGAAGCCGAACGTGGCCGCCGTCGTCATCGCGGGAGCGCTCGAGCGAGGCGAAGGATGGCTTCCCCCGGAGGAGGTCGAACTGCTGCTGGCCTCCTACGGCCTTCCGATGGCCCATGTGCGCCGTGTGGCGACGCCGCAAGAGGCGGCCGCTGCCGCCTCCGAGTTCGCGGTGCCCGTCGCGCTGAAAGCCGTCGGCGCCAAGATCCTGCACAAGACCGAGCTCGGCGCGGTGCGACTCGACCTCCGGGGGGCCGCCGAGGTCGAGGCGGCCGCGGCGGAGATGGCCGCGGCGATCGCCGGTGAGGGGTTCGACGTCGAGGGCTTCCTCGTCCAGGCGATGGTTTCGGGTGGCGTCGAGATGATCGTCGGCGTCGTGCACGATCGACAGTTCGGTCCAGTCGTCGCTTGCGGCACCGGGGGCACCGCCGTGGAGCTGGTGAAAGACGTCCGCGTTCGTATCTCGCCGCTTTCCGACAACGACGCGGCGGAGATGGTCCGCTCGCTCGCGACCTTCCCGCTGCTCGACGGCTACAGAGGCGCGCCGAAGGCCGACGTCGCCGCGCTGGAGGACGTGCTGCTCCGTGTGAGCGCGCTCGTGGAGGCCCACCCCGAGGTAGCCGAGATGGACTGCAATCCCGTCATGGTTCTGCCGCGCGGGACCGTGATCGTGGACGCTCGGGTTCGGGTAGAGGCAGCTCCGCATCCGAAGATGCTTGCGGCCCGGCCTCCGGGGTCTTAGGCCGGCGCTCTAGGCAGGGGTCGGGCGGCGAGATACCAGCACAGAGCAGTGGGCGTGCTGCGCGACGAACTCGCTGACGCTGCCAAGCAACACGCGCGAGAGACCCGACAAGCCCCTGGAGCCGACGACCACCAAGTCGACCTCGTCGCGCTTGGCGACGGTAACGAGCGCCTCCTCAGCGCGGCCCATCGCCATCTCGCGATGGGGCTCGATCCCGAGCGCCCGCACCGCCTCCGTCGCCGGAACGAGCTCGGGGGGCGCCTCTTCGTCCGACCCGACGATCCACTCGGTGCCGTCCCCGCGGAACACGGGTATCACATGGAGCAGGCGCATCTCGGCGCCGGTCTTCGAGACGATGGCCGCGGCCAGACGCGCTGTAGCCGTCGAGCTGTCCGACCCGTCCACCGCGCAGAGCACGCGGCTGGGGAACGTTCCGGGAGTCTCTCGTCCGATCAAGACGGAGCAGGGAGCGTGACGGAGGACGTGGGCAGCGACGCGGCCGAGCCTGATGCCGCGGACCGACAGACCCGCATCGGGTCCTACACAGAGCAGGTCGGTGGCGTGCTCCTCCGCTTCCACGACGAGTGACTCGACGGGATCGCCGGCGAGGATCCGGGTCTCTACCTCAACGCCGGCCTCTTTCGCCGCCGCGACCGCACGGCCAAGTGCTTCCTCGGCGACGCGCTCGACGTCGGAGTCGTGCGGGTGTCCGGTGTCGACGACGAATGCGACCCGGAACGATGCCCCATGCGCAGCCGCGAGGCGTGCACCCTGACGAACGGCCTCCTCAGCCCGAGGGGAGCCGTCCGTCCCCGCGAACACGCGGGAGAAGACGGGGGCGACGGCCGGCTGCGTCAACGACCAACGTTCCCCGACGTCAGTGCCGCCCAGGGCAGCGGCAAGTCGCCGGTCGGCGACACGTCGTCAACCGCGAACGACAGCCGGTCGTGCACGCCGACGACGCCCTCCACCGCGTGGACGAGGCCTATCAGCACGGGGATCAGGCTCCGGCGCTCGAGCTGGCCTTCGAGCGATACGACTCCGTCGCTGACCACGACGCGGATCGTAGCGGGATCGATCCACAGAGTGCGGCGGATGATGCCGTCGCTCACGTCCTCGGAGATCTCCGCATCGCTCCGCATGAACACCTTCAGCAGGTCGGCCCTAGACACGATGCCGATAACCTTACCGTCGGAGTCGACTACCGGCAGCCGTTTCACCATCCGCCGGTGCATGATGCGGGCGGCCTCTCCAAGCGTGGTGGTGGCCTGCGCGGTTACTGCCGGCGTGGTCATGATCTGAGCAGCTACCAGTCCTTGAGCCTTACCCCTCTGGCTCTTCCGACGCCGACCCTCGAGCAGATGCCCCTCGCCCTCGAGGTATGGGTCCTCTTTCAGGATCAGGTCCCCTTCGGAGACGATCCCCGCCAGCCGCTCGCTCGCGTTCACGACGGGCAGAGCGCTCACACGGTACTCCTGCATCAGTCGGACCACGTCCTTGAAAGGCGCGGACTCGCTCACGACCACGACCGTCCTCGTCATCACGTCCTGCACGGTTCGCTTCATGGGCGTTCTCCTTTCCGCGAGAACATCCGCCACCGCCAAGGTACGGCCGCACCCCTGGTGCCCCTAGGGCCGGACGGCCCCCCCACGCCCGCTCCCGAGTCCCGGTCTCAGGCAGGCCGAACGGACATACCCCGCACGGAAGAGCCGTTCGCCCTGCGCCGGGAACGGTAGGCTCGGAGAGGGATGGATCGCCGCGACAAACTCATCGAAGCCGGGCTCGCACTCTCCTCCGAGCTCTCGCTCTCGGGCGTGCTCCAGCGGATCATCGACCTCGCCATCGAGATAACGGAGGCGCGCTACGGAGCGCTGGCGGTGATCGCTCCGGACGGTGGCGTGAGCGAGTTCGTGACCTCCGGCCTAACCCCCGAAGAGCGGGCGCGGATCGGCGATCCACCCAAGGGGCGCGGGCTCCTGGGCGAGCTGATCCGCGATCCGCAACCGCTGCGAATCGACGACATCTCGGCCCATCCCGCCTCCAGCGGCTTCCCTCCGAACCACCCTCCGATGACCTCGTTCCTCGGCGCACCGATCGAGTCACAAGGGACGGTCTTCGGCAACATCTACCTCACGGACAAGGTAGGCGCGGCCGGGTTCGACGACGAGGACGAGCAGGCCGTCTGCGTGCTCGCCTCGCAGGCGGGCGTCGCCGTCTGGAACGCGCAGCTGTACGAAGAGACGAAGCGACGCGAGCGCTGGCTCGACGCCGTTCGCGAGATCGCGACCGCGATCCTTTCTGGCGCCGGCTCCGACGAAGCCCTGCGCCTCGTCGCGAGGAGAGCGCGGGAGCTCGTGGGCGCCGATTTCGCGTCGATCGCCGTGCCGGTTCCGGGCACTGACCAGCTGGTCCTTGCCGTGACCGACGGTCGGGGCGCCGAGGCGCTGCTCGGCACGACCTTCCCGATCGCGGGCTCGGTTTCAGGAGAAGTCGTCGAGACCGGGCGCGCGGTGATCCTCGCCGACGCGTCGGCCGACCCCAACGCCTATCAGCCGCTCGTGAAGGCCGGCGACCATGGGCCAGCCATGTTCGTCCCGCTCTCGGCGCAGGGGCTGGCCTTCGGCACCCTCGCGGCCGCGAACCTCCGCCACGGTCGGCGGTTCGGCGACATCGAGCTGCGCCTCCTCGAGACGTTCGCCGACCAGGCCGCGCTGGCCCTCGAGTACGCCCGTGCGCAGCGCGAGGTCCAGCGACTCATCGTCATGGAAGATCGAGAGCGCATCGCGAAGGAGCTCCACGACGGCGTGATCCAATCGCTCTTCGCGGTGGGGATGGGCCTGCAGGGAACGTCGCTCATCAGCGGCGACGAGGAGCAGGCCCTTCGGATCGAAAGCTCCGTCGCCGAGATCGACCGCGTGATCAGAGATCTGCGGAACTACATCTTCGGGCTGCGGCCGGGCATCCTCGCCGACCGGCAACTCGACCAGGCCATCAGGCATCTCGCCGAGGAGTTCGCTGAGAAATCGGGGGTCACGACCGTCGCCGAGATCGACGAATCGGTCGCCTCAGAGCTGACCCCGCACGCGCACGAGCTGATCCAGGTGATCCGAGAAACGCTTTCGAACGTCGGTCGCCACGCCCAGGCCGCGACCTGCCGCGTCACGCTTCGCCGTCGCGGCGCCGACGCCGAGCTGGAGATCGACGACGACGGCCAAGGTTTCGACCCCGATACGGCCAAACGCGGAGACGGCCTGTCGAACCTAGAGAAGCGCGCAGAGGCGCTCGGAGGCCGAGCCGTCATCGACAGCTCGCCCGAGCAGGGCACCACGATCCGGATCACGATCCCCTTATAGCGCGCCCCGATCGGCGCCTCACCATCCCGTCCATCCCCTCCACCTAAGGGCGGAAATCCCCTTCCGGCTGTGGTGGAGTCCCGTGTCCTAGGGTTCTGACGGCGTCCACAAGATCTTCACGCTCCGGATGGCGGTGCATCCGCGCGAGCTGGCCCTCGACCTCCTCGCCGGGATGCGAGCCGAGGACCAGGACCCGCTTGCCGGTGATCAGGTAGAGCCCCAGGATCTCCTCGGCGGCGGTGCCGGTTAGGACGGCCTCGCTATCCAGGCTCATGTCCAGGATCACGAGATCGACCTCGGCGACCAGCGGACAGGTGGGGCCTCGGACCCCCACGCACGTGTAGTCGGGCTCGGTGGGGCCCGGGCAGACGAGTACGTCGTACCCGGCTTCCTCCAGCCAGGTTCCGTACTGCTCGCGCAGGGAAACGTCGGCCTCGACCACGAGCACGGCGTCTTTCCCGCTCTCCATCGGGGAAAGTGTCGGCCGGGCCTGCCCAGGCGGTGCGGTGCCGGGAGTCCTTCCGCGGAGGGGACCTTCGACCCTGCGGGGAGTGCGCTAGTCTATCCATCCTCTTTCGCATGTTCATCCGCTACTTCCTGGAGCTACCACTGCCCTTCGATGATGTCGAGGCGGCGCTCGTGCGTGCACCGAAGGAGTGGGTTCCCGGCCTTGCCCTCGACGCGGAGAACCGTGGCGAATCCCTCCTCGCGGAGGTGGGCTTCGGAACACCTGCCCGGCGCGTGGAGAAGGCCGTCGCGATCGAGCTCGGGGAGACCTACCGGATCCCGTCGAAGACGCTGCTGCCTATCGCCTGGCACGCGACCGGGGCCGAAGGACTATTCCCCTCGCTCGAAGCGGACATCGAGGTTGCAGCCCTCGGCCCTCACCGGACCCAGCTCTCCATGAGCGCTCGCTACCGGCCTCCTATGGGCGCGGTCGGCCGAGCCCTCGACCGCGCGCTCCTGCATCGCGTAGCGGAGGCGACAATCAAGGACTTCCTAGATCGGGTCGGCGAAACGCTGATCGCGAACGCCCCCGCGCATGGATGAGAGGGGATCCGCCCTCCCGGATCGCCCAACCACAACCCGGCGTCGCCGAGCCGGTAGGATGGCAAGCATGGCGGAGCCGCCCCTCCGGGTTATGTTGGTGGACGACCACGAGGTCGTCCGCGGAGGCATCAAGGCGTTGTTACAGGCGACGGACGACATCGTCGTCACGGCGGAGGCCGGCTCGGTCCAGGAGGCCATCGACGAAGCCGACCGAACCCGGCCCGATGTGGTCGTCATGGACGTCCGACTCATCGACGGTAGCGGCATCGAAGCCACGCGTGAGATCCGGGCCCGCCACCCGAAGACCGCGGTCGTGATGCTCACGTCGTTCGCGGACGACGAGGCGCTGTTCGCCTCGATCATGGCCGGCGCCTCCGGCTACGTGCTCAAGCAGGTGAAATCCGGCGAGCTGCTCCGCGCGATCCGAACCGTGGGCAAGGGCGGGAGCCTTCTCGACCCGGCCGTGACCAATGCTGTCCTCGACCGTCTCCGCAGGGGCAAGCACCTCATGAGAGACGAGAAGCTCGCGCGCCTCTCTCCTCAGGAGGAGCGGATACTCGCGCTGGTCGCCGACGGCAAGACGAACAAAGAGATAGGCGAGGAACTGCACCTCGCAGAGAAGACGGTGAAGAACTACGTCTCGAGCATCCTTTCCAAGCTCGAGGTCGCCCGACGGGCGGAGGCGGCGGCGTACCTCGCCAGGCACACCACCACCCCCGGCACCCAGGAGTAGGCGCCCTCACGAGCCCGACGGGGCCGAAGGTCCCCTCGACATCCCGAGAAGTCCCGTTGGGAAGGGGTCACTCGCCCTGGGCCCTTGTCTCGCCCCTCTCAGATGCTTGAAGCAAGTCCACCAAGGAGGGTGCGATGGCAGCGAAAGAGGTTGTCGGATCGGAGGAACCACGTTTCGCAAGGTTCCTGTTCAACAACCCGAAGGCCGCGTGGATCTGGCTGATCCCGCGGTTGTACTTCGGGTACGAGTGGGCGCACGCCGGCTACGAGAAGGTCTTCGGCGTAGGCCAGCCCTCTTGGCTCAGCAGCACAGCCCCGCTGAAGGGGTTCGCCGGATACGCGCTGTCGGGAGCCGGTCAAGGCCCGCACTCCGCGGTCAACTACGGCTGGTACGCGGCATTCCTGCGCTGGGTCGGCGGGAGCGGCGCGGGGGTCATGTCGAAGGTCATCGCCCTGGGCGAGCTGGCGATCGGCGTTGCGCTGATCCTCGGCCTATTCACCGGGATCGCGGCGTTCTTCGCAGGAACGCTCACCATGTCCTTCGGCCTGGCCGGGGTGGCTGGGGTGAACCCCGTGTTCTTCCTGTTCGAGGTTCTGTTCATCCTGGCGTGGAGAGTGGCCGGCCGGATCGGTCTGGACCGGTACGCGCTCCGGCTCGTCGGGACCCCGTGGAACCCAGGAAGGGTGTTCGAGCAGAAAGAAGAGAAGGAACTGGCGCGTCAGTACGCGTGAAGCCACAAGCGGTTCGGCAAGAGCGGGGGCTCCGGCCCCCGCTCTTGCATACGAAAGGGCGGTCGCGATGAAGAGCCAAACGGAAGGGATCACGACGGAGTCGAAGGCTGGCCGCGCGTCCATCACGGTCGACGGCAACGAAGCCGCCGCCCGGATCGCTCATCGCCTTTCGGAGGTCATCGCGATCTACCCGATCACACCCTCTTCGCCGATGGGCGAGTTCGCCGACGCGTGGTCGGCGGCCGGGCGGCCGAACCTGTGGGGAGCGGTTCCGCAGGTGATCGAGATGCAGAGCGAGGGTGGCGCCGCGGGCGCGCTGCACGGCGCTCTGCAAGCCGGGGCCCTGTGCACGACGTTCACGGCTTCGCAAGGGCTCCTGCTGATGATCCCGAACATGTTCAAGATCGCCGGCGAGCTGACCTCGACGGTCATCCACGTGGCGGCGCGCACCATCGCGACGCACGCGCTCTCGATCTTCGGCGACCAGAGCGACGTTATGACGGCGCGGACCACCGGATGGGCGATGCTCGGCTCCTCATCGGTGCAAGAGGCCCAGGACCTGGCGGTCGTGGCGCACTCGGCAACGCTCCAAGCGAGGGTGCCGTTCATGCATTTCTTCGACGGATTCCGAACCTCCCACGAGGTCGACGTGATCGAGCCTGTGGGCGACGAGGTCCTGCGGGCGATGATCGACGACTCGCTGGTCCACGCACACCGTGAACGGGCGCTCTCGCCGGATCATCCCGTGCTCCGTGGCTCGGCACAGAACCCCGACGTCTTCTTCCAAGCCCGCGAGGCGTGCAACCCCTTCTACCTGGCGGTTCCCGACATCGTGCAGGCCTCGATGGACAGACTTGCGGCGCTCATCGGACGCCAGTACCACCTTTTCGACTACTCGGGCTCCGCCGAGGCCGAGCGGGTCGTCGTTCTGATGGGTTCCGGCAACGGTGCGGCCACCGAGACGGTCGAGGCCCTCGTCGCGACGGGCGAGAAGGTCGGGGTGATGGACGTCAGGCTGTTCCGGCCTTTCTCGGCGGAGGCCTTCGTCGCCGCGCTTCCGCGGACGGTTCGCTCGATCGCCGTCCTCGACCGTACGAAGGAGCCGGGCGCGCTCGGCGAGCCTCTGTACCAGGACGTCGTGACCGCGCTCTTCGAGCAGACCGCGGCCGGCCACTTGGCCGAGATGCCACGTGTGATCGGCGGCAGGTACGGCCTGTCGTCCAAGGAGTTCAACCCGGCGATGGTGGCCGCGGTTTTCGAGGAGCTCGCGAAGGCGGAGCCCAAGAACCACTTCACGGTCGGCATCTTCGACGACGTCACCCACACGTCGCTGGAGGTAGATCGCGCCTTCACCGCCGAGCCACCGGACGTGGTGCGCGCTGTCTTCTACGGGCTGGGCGCCGACGGGACGGTCTCTGCGAACAAGAGCTCGGTGAAGATCATCGGTGACGGGACGGAGCTGTACGCGCAGGGGTACTTCGTCTACGACTCGAAGAAATCCGGTGCGGTCACCGTGTCCCACCTGCGGTTCGGGCCGCGGCCGATCCGCTCGACGTATCAGATCGCCCCCGGACAGGCGAACTTCGTCGCGTGTCACCAGTTCCATTTCCTGGAGCGGATGGACGTGCTGGAGCTCGCGGCGCCGGGCGCGACCTTCCTGCTCAGCAGTCCCTTCGGGGCCGACGAGGTTTGGGAACAACTGCCGGTCGAGACCCAACGCCAGATCATCGAGAAGGGCCTCAGGTTCTACGTCGTCGACGCGTTGAAGGTCGCCCAGGAGGCCGGTCTCGGCGGACGCGTCAACACGGTCCTTCAGACCTGCTTCTTCTCTCTCGCCGGAG
>JBGPKY010000028.1:0-17936 GCA_041486205.1 Actinomycetota bacterium | reverse complement strand
GGATTGGTGATCGCTACGCCGCGTACGACGCGGTTCGCTCCGACCATGGACGCGATGGACGGCAGGGCCGTCACGAACACCGTCGCGATCCCCATCCGTTCGATCTCCTTTGCAAGCGTTGCCCCGCAACGCGTTCCGGTTCCTCAGGTGCCCGTCAGCAGAACCGCTTCTACACCAGAGGTGCGAAGCTCGGCGCCGATCTCCTGTCCGAACCTCGCGGCCACCGCAACCGGCGTATCGACACCTGTGGTCGTGTAGAACCACTCGTGAACCCGGCCGATGCGCCCCTCCTCCTCTAGCACGCGGACGACATCGAGTGGCACGAGACGGTTGGGGTCGGCGAGGCCGTTCGTACGGTCGAAACCGCCGTGCACGGTCTCGTAGCTGTCGGGAGAGAACGAGCGCACTCCCTCGAGCGGGTAGCGCAACCACATGTGCGAGCGGCGCGTCGGTAGTCGATCGGGGTTGCCCCGCGGAACGCAGCCGGCCTCGCTGACGAGAGCCAGCAGCGCGTTAGACAGATCGGCGACGGGGGGCGGCGGCTGCACGCGGTCGAAGGCAACCTCGACCTCGCTCACGAACGGTTCGCCGGCGAGTTTCGCGATCACCATATCGATGGCGCGCGCCGCGGCCGAACGCTCGACGAACACGTTGCGGCGCAGACCTCGCGGAAGATAACCCTCCTCTTGCGGCGAGCCTAGGCTCCCGCCGGCCGCGAGCCTTCGAGCTAGATCAGCCATCCGAGGGAGCACCTCCCGCATGCCGGTGACGCTCGTGGGGGTGGGGATGATGTAGGCGCCGCCCTCCGCGGCGATCACGCCGGGGTTCTCCCCGTGCATCCCGGCAACCACGGGGACGCCACGGCGAGAGGCCTCTCGCGCGAGCACGCCGCAGGCGTACCCGTAGCGCCCCGCGCCGAAAGCCGGCCCGCAGATGAGCACGTCGGGCCGTTCGTCGTCGATCCACCCGAGCAGGCGTGCCAGCGCAGCGTCCTCATGCGCGGCGAAGAAGTCGTCGCCGCACGCCAGCGTGACCGCGACGTCGAGACCGAGTCCACGGCCGGGTCCGACAGCCCCCTCGATCCGCACCGGTTCGGTCCGGGCGGCTTCCTCGGCTCCGAACCCAGCGAAGAACTGGTTGAGGTAGTGGACGACCTTCATGCGGACACCGCCCGGAGCGTCGAATGGCCCAATTCGGTTGCGGCGGCAAGGTACGCGGCGACTCGAGGGGACGCGACGTCGGGGCCGACCACGTCTTCCGGCCGCCATCCCGGCGCGAACTCCTCGACGTTGCCCGTGCTCACGATGGCATCCGCCTCGGGCACGTGGTCGGTGAGCCCACCCTCCTCCGCCAGGATCAGCACCGTACGTATGCCGAGCGACTCGCATGCGCGGCACGTCAGCATCGTGTCCGTGTGCGAGTTGCCGAGGCCGTGGGCGGTGAGGATCGCGCCGTCGGCGCCGGCCTCGCGCGCGAGCGCCGCTGCGCGTGCCGCAGCCGCCTGCTTCTCCTCCAGCGAGTTCAAGAAGCCCAACGTCACCACCACGCCGGAACACCGCAGACGCCTGCCGTGCAAGGCGATCAGCGAACGAACGAGAGCGCTTCGCTGGTAGAGATAGGTTGGATTGGCGGACGCCGCCGTGTCGTACCAGCCGTTCGTGATCGCGCCGTCCAGAACCTCGCGAGGGTCGAGGAGCATGGGCGCAACGTCGCGCGCCGGCTCTCCATAGACGAAGGTGTCCTCGCCGGGAACCTCGGATGCGACTTGCACGATCGCGCAGACCGCCGGCAACGCCGGGTTCGTCTCCGGCAGCGTGACGGCTTCGACTCGGTCGGGTTCGGAACCGAAGGTCGTGGCAGCCAGATCCCTCGCGATCCGAAGCGTCCCCCGACGGATGGATAGGTCGACCTCCTCCCAGGAGGCCGCCGGATCCAACTCGAACCGCAACACGATGTTCTTCGTCTTGGACCAAGGCGACAACGCCGCCGCCGGCCCGTCCATGTCCACTACCGACGCCGGGAGGTCCCCGAGATCGCTGAGATCGGCGCTCGCCAACACGGCCACGCCATCGACCCGATGCGAGCGGCCGGCGCCCGCTCGACCAGCGGGCCCCAGAGCGCCAGGGAATGTCGAATCCGGATCGGCGGCCTTCACGGCGGGCTCGACGGCATCCAGCACTCCGGTCAAGCGAACCGGCTCGCCGGGCTGAACGACGCGAACTTCGACGCTCCTTATCCCGGGGCCTCCCGCGGCCTGCGCAAGCGTCGCAGAGCCGATCGTCAACCGGCCGCCGTGCCAGCCGGTAGCCGAACCGACACCGACCTCCCGGGCGACGAAGCTCGCGATCTCTAGGGGGTCGCTCATCCGGTTCTCCCAGCGAGCGTCGCGTCGATCTTGGCCACGAGCTCTTCCCGGCCGAAGCTGCGGTTGTGGCCGCCGTGGACCACTTCGACGGGCAGGCCGCGCAGCCGCGCGAGGCTCTCCGCGAAACGACCGGGGTCTTCCGCGTGGACCGCGTCATCCACGTAGACGGTGTCGCCGGTGAAGAGCGCGCCGCTCCGCTCGTCCCATAGCGCGATGCTTCCCGGAGTGTGGCCCGGAACATGCAAGACCTCGAAGGTGCGGTCTCCGAGTCGGATCTCGTCGCCGTCCGCTAGAGCGCGATCAACGGTTGCCGGCCGTGTCGAGAACCCCTCGATGTCGAATCCGTCGAAAGGGAGCGAATCGATCAGCACCTCGGCCGGCTCGTACCCGTAGTACGCCATGTCCTGGACGAACGCCTCTGACAGGTCCCGCTCGAGCAGGCGTAGCGGGTCACCGACCGCTTCAACATCGGGCGCGTCGGCCGAATGGCACCACCGAACGTCGAACTCGTGCAGCCCTCCGATGTGATCGAAGTGCGAGTGCGTCGCCACGGCGATCACCGGCCGCCCTCCCGACAGCTCCTCCACGACGGGCCGCAGGGCGCCGATGCCGTTGCCCGTGTCGATGAGCAAGTCACGATCGCGCCCGCGAACGTGCCAGATGTTCGACCAGATGTACGGGGCGGCGTGAGGCTCGGTGAGCAGCGTGATGGCATCACCCATCGGAGTAACGTCGAACCAGCGCTCGGCGAGCGGAAGATCCGGCATCACGACTTCGGCACCTCCGGCGAATCCCGTCCGTCGTACCAGTCGCCGGTCAGCTCCCCACCGTCCACGATGATCGTTTCTCCGCTCACGAAGGAAGCTTCGTCGCTCGCGAGGAAGAGAACCGCCGCCGCCTGCTCCTCGGGACGTCCGGGCCGCCGCATCGGGATGCGTCGCAAGTAGTCTCGGACGAGGCGGCGGTCATCCTCGTCCATCTCCTCTTCGGCCTCCGGCGTGATCGTCTCCCCCGGCGCGACGCAGTTGGCGCGGATCCCGAGGTGCCCCAGCTCGTGAGCGAACGACTTCGTCAGCGAGACGAGCGCGGCCTTCGACGCGTTGTAGGGTGCCTCGGGCGATTCAACCCGGAACGCGTTGGCGGAGGCGACGTTCACGATGGCGCCACCGCCGTTCGCGATCATATGCGGCGCTACCTCCTGCATCGTGAAGAACGGCGCTCGCGTGTTGACCGCGAAGGTCTCGTCGAACGTCTCCTCCGTTACGTCTAATGCGGAGCCGTCGGGCATCACTCCAGCGCAGTTCACTAGCACGTCGACGCGGCCGAGACGCTCGATCGCCTCGTGGATCACGCGGCGTGCATCGCTCACGTTCGCGAGGTTCGCGAGCGTCGTGTGCACCTCCGCCATCTGCTTCAGGCGCGCGGCGTCCACGTCGGCGACGAACACGCGTGCTCCCTCTCGAACGAACGCCTCGACTATCGCGCGGCCTATCCCCCGCGCGCCGCCCGTCACCACCACTCCTTTCCCCTCGAACCGAGCCACTTTCAAGGCACCTCCGGGTAGAAGAGCGGCTGTCCACGGACGCCGAGATCCCCGATCGATAGGAACCGGTCGCCAACGTTAGCCACGACGACACGGTCCAACCGTGGCCCGACGAACGCGAGGTTCGTCGGCGCGTCGAACGTCCGCGCGAGGTGGTCGTCGATCACGGTCGTCACCGACCCGTCCGGCGCGATCTTCACGATGCCGTCCGGGCGGTAGAGCGTGACGAAGAGCGAACCGTCCTCGGCGAGCGCGACGCCGTCTGGGTCGGTGTCGTAGAGAGGGGCGATCTCCACCGGCTCGCCGGCGCGCCCGTCGGCGAGGATCGGGACGCGCGACACCCCAGGACGTTGCGATTCGACCACGACGAGGAAGGATCCGTCGGGCGCCACGCAACAGCCGTTCGGATATGCAGGAACCGCTTCGCTCCACCGCTCGGCCTTCCCGCCCGGTGGCACGCGGACGATCGCAGGATCGCCGTCCTCGCCCGAGCACGTCACGTAAAGCACGCCGTCTGGACCGAACGCCATCGCGTTCGGCGTGTCGAGCCCTCTTTCCGCGAAGGTCTCGACCAGCCTCGTCGCCGGATCCCACCGCACGACCTCGCCGTTTCCCGCGTCGCACGCGTACACCCGTCCACGCCCGTCGATCGCTAGGCCGAGCATCGAGCCGCCCGTGATGCACGATCCCTCGACGTCGCCGTCAAGCGCGACCGCGTAGATCTCGCCGCCTTCGCCACCGGCGTATACAAGTCCATCGAACGGGTTCCACGCGACCCCCTCCGGATGGTTCAACCCTTCGACCAGGTCTTCGAACGCTGGCCGGCCGGTCACAGCACCGGCTCCATGGGGTGTCGCTCGGCTAGGCCCTTCGCAGTCACGATGAGCCTCCGGCGAGCGCAACGGCGATCGCCTCGTCGAGGATCGCGAACGCGCGCTCCAACATGTCGACCGGCATCGTGAGCGACGGCTGGAGGTTGAACGACGTCGTGCTTGGATCGCCGAGCAGGCCGCGCGCGATACAGGCGGAGTTCACGCTCGCCATCAGCTTCGGCGCACGCTCCTTGGTCGTCCGATCCTTCACGAATTCGACAGCGATGAAGCCACCGATCGCGCGGACGTCGCCGATGCACTCGTGTTTCGCGTACAGGTCTGCGAGGCAACGCTTCGCCGCCACCTCGAGCGCGAGGACGTTCTCGAGGACGGGCTCGCGCTCGAAGGCCTCGATCGTCGCGAGCGCGGCGGCGCACGCCGCCGGGAGCCACGACCACGTCGAACCGGTCGAGACGTCGTCGAACCCCATCGCACGCTCGGTCCCGAGCACCGCTCCGATCGGCATCACGCCGCCTCCCATAGCTTTGCCGAGACACAGCAGGTCTGGCTCGACGCCGAAGCGTTCCACGGCGAACATCGCGCCGGCGCGACCGAAGCCCGTCTTCACCTCATCGGCGCAGAGGAGCCAGTCGAACTCGCGACACAGATCCACTAGCGCTGGCCAGAACCCGTCGGGTGGAGCGACGCATCCGCCGGATCCCATCACCGGCTCGATCACTGCTCCGGCGACCTCGCCCGGGTCCACCGCGTGGAAGAGCACGTGGTCACGCAGGAAGTCGACGGTCCCGTCACCGGTACCGCCCGGCCGCGCGGTGAATGGCGTTCGGTACGCGTTGGGGTAGGGAACGTGAACGAACCCGGGCATCAGCGCGCGATAGCCTCGCGAGATCTCGGAGGCCTCCGCGCCGACGGCCCCGGCCGTCCCGGCCTCGCCGTGATAGCCACCCATGAACCCGATCACGATCGACCTTCCGGTCGCGCGTCGCATGAACCGGACCGCGGTCTCGACTGCCTCGGTCCCGTTCAACGCGATGTCGACGCGCGAGAGGTTCGATGGCGCGATCTCCAACAGCTTCTCCGCGAGCGGTGCGATCAGAGCGCTCGGAAGGTAGTGGGCGTCTTCGGTCCCGTACCGTTGCAGCGCAGCGATCGCGGACGCCTGGATATCCTCGCGGCCAGCCCCCAGCGGGACCGAGGCCATCGCCGAGATGAGGTCGAGATAGGTGTTCCCGTCCACGTCCTCCACCGTGTACCCGGACTTGGAGGCGATCACGAAGGGCGCGAGATCGTGCGACATGCCGGGATACAGCACCCGTTCCATCCGCTCGAGCAGCGCCCTGCTCTTCGGCCCCGGCGGTGGCACCAAGATGTTAGGAACGTCCATCGGGCTCACCCCTCTCGCAGCAGAGCCTCGGTGCTCGCGAGCAGCTCCGCGTACACCTTCGCGCAGGCGACGACCTCTTGCACGTCGATCCGCTCGCCGTGCTGGTGCGCGGTCCGGATGTCGCCCGGTCCGAACACGACCGCCTGCGAGCCGGCCAGGTCAACGAAGTTGTGCGCGTCGGTCCACCCCAGCACGCCGATCGGTTCGGGCGCGGAACCCAGGATCGCCGAGGCCGCCCGCGAGACCGCTGCGGCCAGCGGCGCGTCGGCCGCCGTTTCGAACGGTTCGACGATCTCGACGACCTCGATCGACGCGTCGAAGCGCATGCACGCGGCTTCCAGTTGCTCGAACACAGCGAGGGCGCTCGAGCCGGGCCCGACCCGAGCGTCGACACGGAACTCCGTGAGATCCGGGATCAGGTTCAGCGGCTGCCCACCGCGTATCTCACCGACAGACGGTATGTCGCGGCCGGTAAGCGGATGAACGTGCGTCGTGAACGGCAGCTCGCCGATCTCGATGATCAGCCTCGCGGCCTTCTCGATCGCGTTGTCGCCCTCTTCGCGAAGCGCGCCGTGGACAGCGAGGCCGCGCACCCGGATCCAAACCTCGACCGAACCGACCTCGGCGAGTCCGAGTCGCAAGCCCGAGCCCTCACCCGTCACGACGAAACGGGGGCGCAAGTTCTCGGCCATCGAGACGGAACCGGTGCCGTCCTTCTCCTCGTCGACGGTGAAGCCGACGCCGACCGGGAGCGAGTCGATGGGAACGCCGGCGTCGCGCGCCATCGACAACGCCAACAAGCACGCGACCACGGAGCCACCGTCGTCCACAGCGCCGAGCCCACCGACGGTGTCACCGGCGACCTCCGCGCGGCCACTCCATCCCCAGTTCGGTTCGACGGTATCGAGGTGAGCGTTCAGCAACAGCGCAGGCGCCGAGCTCCAACCGAGCAACAGGTTCGCTCCGGCGCCCTCGACCGGCTGACGACGAGCAGGGATCCCTAGATCGGCCGCGAGCTTCTCGACATGCACGGCCACCTCGTGCTCGTCCTTGGATACCGATGGGATCTCGATCAAGTGAACGAGCTCGTCTCGAGCCCAGTCTAGGGCGAAGCCGTCACCGCTCACCGAAGCTTCTTCCGAGCGTCCTTCAGGACCTCTCGAGCCGCGTTGCGTCCGTTCGCTCCGGTGACGCCGCCGCCGGGATGCGTTCCGGCGCCGCAGAGATACAGTCCCCGCACCGGCGTGCGGTAGTCGCCGTAACCGCGCACAGGGCGCATGAACAGGAGCTGGTCGGGCGACATCTCGCCGTGAAGCGCATGGCCGCCCGACAGACCGAGAAGTCGCTCGAGGTCCAGAGGCGAGAGCACCTGCCGATGCTCGATCGCTCCCGGCAGGTTGGGGAAGTGCTCTGCCAGCTGGTGTACGACCTCGTCGGCTCGACGTTCCTTGATCTCGTCCCAGTTCGCATCTTTGAGCGTGTACGGCTGGGAGTTCACGTCGATAGTGACGATGTGCTTGCCCTCCGGCGCCAGCGAAGGATCGTGCACCGTCGGGAAGCAGACCTCGACGTGAGAGTCCTTCGCGGGAACGCCCTGCAGCGCCTGAGCTTGGTCCCAGTCCATCTGATGGAGCCGCGAGTTGATCTCCATGATGCCGCGGTGGTACGGCTCGATCCCTTCGCGGGCGAAGCCCTTGACTCGCGGAAGCTCCGACACCGCGAGGTTGATCTTGATGCTCGTTCCCTCGCAGCGGTATGCCCGGATCGAACCGACGAAGGACTCCGGCAGATCGCTCTCATCCACGAGCGAAAGGAACGTGCGTTTGGGGTCGGCGTTCGACAAGACGCGCGGCGCCCGAAGCTCATCTCCGCTCGCGAGCAGCACGCCGGTCGCGCGGCCACCTTCCACGATCACCTTCGAGACCTCGGCGTCCGTACGCACCTCCGCTCCGGCCTCACGCGCGGCATCGGCCATCGTCTCGGTCAGCACGCCGATCCCGCCGCGGACGAACCCCCACCGACGCACGCCGCCGCCCGAGCGCTCCTCAGCCGCGTGGTCGTGCAGCAACACATACGCCGTCCCCTGCGTGGACGGCCCCGCCACGCTGTCGTTGATCGCGTGCCAGCCGATCGCGGCCTTCACGTGCTCGGACTCGAACCGCTCCCCGAGGAACTGCGTCACCGAGGTCGTGAAGAGGAACGCCGCATCCTGGAGCAGCCGCCGGTTCCGAAGCATCAGGCGTCCGTACTTCGAGAGGTAGAGGAAGTCCCGCCAGGACCGCATCCGCGGGTCGGGCGCCGTCCAGTCGAACACCGGGGTCACGCCGCTCGCGAGCTCCGCGAGGTGCTGCTCGAACAGCGGGAACGCGCGGACGTCCTTCTTGGAGAAGCGCCCGATCTCCTCGAGGTTCGGCTCGGTCTCGTCGTGGAGGTAGAGGTGCGCCCCGTCCGGGTAGAGGTTGAGCGATGGTCCCGCGGCGTCGACGACGATCCCACGCCGCACGAGCTTCATGTCGCGCCAGATCGCCTCGCGCAGCATCGAAACCACATACGCCCCGGTCGACGCCCGATAGCCCGGCGCGAACCCTTCGGTCACGCACGCGCCGCCCACGAACGGTCGCCGTTCCAGCACGACGGTCCGCAGGCCCGCTCGCGCGAGGTAGAACGCGGAAACGAGTCCGTTGTGCCCGCCTCCCACGACGATCGCGTCGTAGCCCCGAGATTCAGATGCGGTCATCGAAGTACACCGCCTTCGCGACCGGCCGGAGGCAATGGGTCATGGCCATCGCCTGGTTGTAGCCGCCGATGTTCAAGATCGCCACGACGTCGCCTTCGGACACCGGCGGGAACGGGTAGCCCTCCGCGAACAAGTCGTCGCCCTCGTTGATGTGACCGCTGATCGTCACCGCGTGGGGGCGCTCTGCGTCGGCGGAACGGCACATCACCAGCTCGAACGGCACCCTGTAGATGAAATGGTCGTTCACGAGGTTCCACCCGGCGTCCAGCCCGACGAACGTCGCTCCCATCCGGTCCTCGACCGTGACGACCTCGGCGAGCAGGTGCCCGGCCTCCTTCACCAGGAAGTCGCCCGGCTCGACCCCCACCACCACGTCGAGCGGCCCCAGATGCCGAGCTAGGATCACCGCCCACGCGTCGAGATCGAGCCGTTCTTCACCGGGGAGCTGCGGAACGCCGAGCCCTCCGCCGGTGTTCACCTCTTCGATCGGGCAGCCGAGATGTTTCAGTCTCCCGACCATCTCGGCCACGCGCCGGACGGCTTCCTCGAACGCCGGAAGCCCGTCGCTCAGGAAGCCGTCTCCGACGTGGAAGTGCGCGGTCACGATCGTCAAGCGATGCTTGTACGCGATCGCGACCGCGTCGTCCAAGTTCTCGGCGTAGATGCCGAACTTCCCGGGTTCCGTCCCGCTGTACAGCGTGATGTTGGACTCGCCCCGCCACGCGGCACCGGCTCGCGGGTTGAGCCGGAGTCCCACACGACGGCCGGGTGACTTCAGTCCTAGTCGGTCGAGCTGCGAGAGCAGGTCGACATTGATGTGGATGGTATGCCCGAGCAATACCTCGAGGTCGCGGTCCGACATGTTGGTACCGGTGTGGCTGATCTCTTCGGGCCCCCAGCCGTTCGCCAGGGCGTGCAGTACCTCACCCGGCGAGCAAGCGTCGATCCCGACGCTCTCAGGTGTGCCCGGGACGCCGAGCGAGCGGACGAACGCCAGCACCTCCGGCTCCCGTTGCGCCTTCATCGCGAGCCGGACGCGGTGCGGAAGCCCGGCCCGCGAAAGCGCCCCCTGCAAGGCACGAACCTGCTCCTCGACCCGCTTCAGATCGAATGCGTAGAGCGGAGTGCCGTGTTCTGCGGCGAGCGATTCGGCGTCCCGCCCCGCGATCGCGAGGCGACCATCTCGCACATCCAGACCGGGACGGGACCACCAGGTGCGGGGATCCGTCCCGGTATCCATGCTTGCATCCGTGCTCGAAGGAGCCCTCGCACCGCCCATTGTCGACAGTCTACACTCCGCCTCGCGGCCGAGCGACGCGAGGAGTGACCGGCGTATACTGCGCGGCACAACTTCATCCCCCATGGCCGAAACACTTGGGACCCTTCCTCGCGCCGCGAACGCGCCCGTTCGCTCACGGCGACGGGGCTTCGTGGCGTTCTGCCTCTTGATGGCGGTCGTCATCTCGACGCTCGCCCTGTCTCCGTTCCACGCTAGCGGCGCCGCGCCCGGCGGGCGCGGCGCTCCTCGCCACCCCGGCAAGGCGAAGCCGGCCGGCGTGGTGCCCGGCGCGTCGACCGGGGATCTGGCGGGTAGCGGCCCTTCGATCGGCGGAAGCCCGCGAACGACGCTTCAGCGGCTGATCTCCGCCGGCGAGCCGATCTACTGCGGCGCGGGAACGAAGCCGCTGGTCGCGCTCACGTTCGACGACGGGCCCGGGCCCTACACGCCGGAGACGATCGACGCGCTCCGCGCGGCCGGGATGACCGCCACCTTCTTCGAGGTCGGAAAGCTGCTCGGCGAGAACGCGTTCCAGGGGATCCCACGCGCGGCCGCCCGCTTCGGGGCCGTCGGCGACCACACCTGGTCGCACGTCTCGATGGACGGACTCTCGCCGAGCCAGCTGGACGCCGAGATCGGCCGCACGCGTCGAGCGCTCACGAGGCTGACCGGCGGGCGGGTCTTCATGTTCCGGCCGCCGCTCGGATTGCACGACGGCCACGTCGATTCCTACGTCCGTTCGCACGGCATGATCGAGATCCTCTGGAGCATCGACAGCCAGGACTCGATGGGCGCCTCGGCGGACAAGATATTCCGCAACGTCCGGAACGGGTTGTCGGCCGGCGACATCATCTTGCTGCACGAGAACCGCGGAACGACGCAGAACGCCCTTCCCCGGATCATCAAGCTGATCCAGCAGCGTGGTTTCCAGACGGTCACGGTTCCGGGATTGCTCGCGCAGGACCCGCCGACGACCCAACAGCTCCGCCAGCACAGCTGCCCGGGGTAGGCTCCCGGGATGCCCGAGCGCTGCGAGTGGACCGAGGGCGCCGACCCGTTGATGCTCGCCTACCACGATGACGAATGGGGCGTGCCCTCCCGCGATGACCGGCATCTGTTCGAGATGCTCACGCTAGAAGGCGCTCAGGCGGGTCTCTCGTGGCAGACCATCCTCAACAAGCGCGAGGGCTACCGCCGCGCGTTCGACGCTTTCGACGCCGCGACGGTCGCACGCTTCGACGCGCGCAAGGTCGAAGGGCTCCTCATCGATCCCGGCATCGTGCGGAACCGCCTGAAGATCGAGTCGGCGGTGAGCAACGCGAAACGCATCCTGGAAGTGCGCAAGGAGTCCGGTTCGTTCGGGAACTACGTGTGGAGTCTCATCGGCGGGGACCCGAAAGTGAACGGCTGGAAGCGCTTGGCCGACATCCCCGCCGAGACCGCCGAGTCCCGCAAGATGAGCAAGGACCTGAAGAAGCGAGGCTTCCGGTTCATCGGGCCGACGGTCTGCTACGCGTTCATGCAGGCGACCGGGATGGTGAACGACCACGTGGTGACTTGCTTCCGACATGGTGAGGTCGGGATCTGAGCCGTGGTTCGAAGGGATCCCGGCGAGACCTGGCTCCGGAGCTCGAAGAGCCACTTCCTCAGGAACGGCCGCGCTGTAGACACGGTCACGACCGAGAACAAGCACCGGCATTTCCTCTTCGGTACTTCCCGAGGGCGACGGCAACGTACTTCGTGAGGTTCGACGGCAAGGTGATCACGCGGGCTAACGGCAGCCAAGTCATGTGCGAGCCGGGCGAGTCCACAACGGTTCGCGGCCGGGTCCGGGATTGACGATGTGGAGGTGAGGGGATTCGAACCCCTGGCCTCTGCCGTGCGAAAGCAGCACAGCCGCCCTCTTGAGCCTCACGGCGCCCTCCGCGGAGACCCCAGTGTGTGCACGCTAACACCCCATTACGACAACACGGCGTGACGCACATGTTGGGTGGACCGGAATGGGACCAACCACCCTTACGCAAGAAGCTGCGGGGCCGGGGCACCGCCAGCCGGAAACGCAGGTATCGGGTACGACTCGGCGGTGGTCTCCCCAACGGTGAACGTAACCTGTATCGAACCAGGCTGAGGCGAAGGGAGAAGGGGAAGGGGCCGGGACGGCCGGGAAACCGGGACAGGGAGATACCGCCCACAGGTTGCACGTCGAACACGCTGCGGCGGAGGATGGCCGCGTGAACGCCCCACAGACCAAGTACGCGAAGACCGACGACGGCGTCTATCTCGCGTATCTGGTTGCGGGCGAAGGTCCACCAGATCTAGCCTTCCAGCACGATTTCCTCAGTAACCTTGAGGATGAGTGGGAGGAGCCGCACAACGCTGCGCTGAATCGGTCGCTGGCTGCGTTCTCTCGCTTGATCCTGCACGACCGACGCGGTGTCGGCCTTTCCAGCCGGAGCGTCCCCCCCGCCGAACCTCGAGACTCGCGTCGCTGACCTCGAGGTCGTGCTTGACGCCGCGGGCTCGGGGCGCGTGGCCCTGGGGGCGTTCTTTGAGTCCGGCGCCCCCAATGTCCTGTTCGCAGCCTCCCATCCGGAGCGCGTGCATTCGATCGTCTGGCTGGAGCCGATGGCGCGCTGCATCTGGACGCCGGACTATCCCTGGGGCTACCGGCCGGAAGAGATCGAGGTCGAGCGTCAGCTCGTCGAACTCTGGGGAACGCCCGAGTACGGCAAGGCGTTCCAGGCGCAGCAGCTGACCCGAGGCAACGTATTCTCCGATGCCCATGCGGCCAGGGTGGAGAGGTCGACCCGCCATGCATGCACGCCTGACGTGGCGAAAGAACTCGCGAGAATCTGGTACGAGACCGACGTCAGGGGCGTGCTTCCCGCGGTTCAGATCCCCACGCTACTGCTCGTCCACGGTGAGCGGGAGAAGGCGGTTGCCGAAGCCGAACACGTTGCGGGCCTCATGCCGCAGGCGGAGGTTCGCAAGATGCCTGGCGACGCATGGGACGTCGACGAGATGCCGACCTGGGCCGAGGAGGTGCGCGCCTTCATCGGAGCGAAGCGTCCCGCCGTTGCGCTCGATCGCGTCTTGGCGGCCGTGTTGATCACCGACATCGTCGGATCCACTCAACGGCTCACGGAGATAGGAGACGCGGCCTGGCGTTCGACCCTTGCCAGCCACGACGAGCGTGCTCGCTCCGAGATCGCGAGTTTCGGTGGTCGCTACGTCGATTCGACCGGGGACGGACTCCTCGCGACGTTCGATGGCCCGGCACGGGCGGTCATGTGTGCTCAGGCGATCGGACACGCGGTCGCTGACCTCGGTATGCGGATCCGCGCCGGCGTGCATACCGGTGAGGTGGAGCTCGATGGCGACGCTGTGCGAGGGATCGCGGTGCACATCGGCGCTCGGGTAGCTGCGCTCGCCGGACCATCAGAGGTGTTCGTATCGCAGACCGTGAAGGACCTCGTCGCCGGCTCCGGCCTCACCTTCGAGGACGCCGGCGAGCACGAACTGAAGGGCGTCCCCGATCGCTGGCACCTGTACCGAGTGGTGAACTAGGCCGCCGAAGTAGTCCGACCGGCTGCTGAAGAGCCTGACGTCCACGAGCGAACCGTGTCGGCGCGCCCCGGTACCGTCCAGGTGAATGGGAATGGCGAGATGAGAACGTGGCTCCTGGTCGGTCGACGCTGATGCCCCTGGAAGACGTCGCGGGAAGACTCATCGGGAACGTATCGACGTCCCGTCCTTCCGTTGATCGGCAGCCTAGCGCTTCGCGCCGATAGTGAAGGAGAGGCCGATGTGCTGACCGATCAAGAACTTCTCGCGAGAGGGAGGGTCCTGGGGTCGCTCTTACTGAGGTCGAGGTATAACCTCAGTCAAGCTGGTGCCAAATCCGGGTCTCCCACTCAAGCCCTTCTGTTCCTGCCTCCTTGTTGAAGTCGTCTCCGTACTTCTCGCTGGCGGCGTGCATTGCATCGTGCGACTCCCAATCCGCCATCAAGGTGACCTCGTTCGGATCGGACTCGCTCCGGAAGAGTCGGCGATCCTTCGCTCCCATCTCTGCGAAGAGCGGGGAGAACTTCTTGTGCGCTGCCACGAACTGATCAACGTCCGGTGCTGTCACTCGCATCTGCACGAGCACTGACATATGGACCTCCTCCGGTTGGAACCTCTACTCATCATCCATCTCCATGTGGTTTGGGGTAAGTCCCGGCAGCTCTTCGCGCTAGGTTGAACCATCCGAGCGGAACAAGTACCGAATCGACTCCTCAAGGCTTCATAGCGCGGATCGGGTACCCGTATGTTCCGAACTGCCGCGCCGAGTCCTCGCCGCCGGCTCCGCCGAACGTGTCAACGATCGGGCCGAACTCCACCTCAGCGAGGCCAGCGCCCTCGATCACCGTCACCCACCCCGCGCACGGCAGGGCACCGGCTATTCACCCGGTCCAAAGATCGATATCTCTGAGGGCAGATTCGGGAACAGGCCTCTCGACGCAAATGTCGGCGATCTGGACGCGACCGCCCGGCTTCAGGACACGGGCGATCTCCCGGTAGGCGCCGAGCTTGTCCGGGACGAGGTTGATCACTCCGTTCGAGATCACGACGTCGGCCCACCCGTCCTCCACGGGGAGCTGCTCGGCGAAACCCTCGCGGAACTCTACGTTGAGGATGTCAGCCTCTTCGGCACCCTCTCGGGCGCGCTCGAGCATCTCGGGTGTCATGTCAACGCCGATGACTCGTCCATCGACGCCGACAGCGTTGGCCGCGACCATGGCATCCATGCCGGTCCCTGAGCCAACGTCGACGACACGCTCCCCGGACCGGGGCAAGCCCCAATGGAACGGGTTGGCTACGCCGGCGAACGACGCGATCGAGGACTTCGGGAGCCCTTCCAGCCATCCGTCGAGGTAGCCCGCATTCGCCGCGGCGCGAAGACCGGTATGGAAATGAAACGTCGTGTCAGGGTGCTCGACGACCTCTACGTACTTCGTCCGGATCTCCTCGCGGAGCCTTGCGACATCGACCGCGACCCCCGTCACCGTCTCTCTCTCCCTATGCGAACGCAACGGTCTTGGCGCCGGCCACGACCTCTTCGACTACCTTGGCGGCTCCGACGATCATAGACCCCTTGCGCACTTGCTCTTCGCCGATGTCGCGGGGCTTAGTGCAGGCTCCGCAGAGCCAGACCTGGCCGCCGTTGTCCACGAACTCTTGGTAGAGATCGTCAAGGACAGGCAGTCCAGGCTGCGCGATCCCATCGGCACCGCCCGTGGTGCCGAGCCAGACTGCGTCGATCGTGCATAGGACGACCGCGTCCTGCCCGGCCGTGGCCGCCACGTTCGCCGCAACGAACGGAAGCGTGGCCCGTTCTGGGTCTTCCTTCCCGTGTGCGCAGTTGAAGATCAGCTTCTCGCTCATCCTCACCGTCTCCTTTCCACCGTCATCAGGAGGCGCCCGTCGTCGGGCGTCTCGATTGAAAGAACCTCGTGGCCCATCATCCGGGCCAGCGGAGGCAGATCCTCTTTCGCAGCGGGGTCACGCGCGGTCACCACGAGCACATCACCCATCGGGATCGCACCGATCCGCCGTCGGAACTCCGTGGCCAGGCCGTCGGCGCACCCGAGGTCGCCCGCGTCGAACGGATGGGTGCTGCTCGACTCATCTCCAGGCCCGATGACCGGAAGGAAGCCCGAGCACAGGAGATCGATCTTCTCGAGGCGCCCGTCCGGCGCGGCGTCAGCCACCACGTGTTGCTCGATCACCTGCCAGCCGTCCTCATCGTGGAGGCGAAACCGGTACATGAGCATCAGCCGGCCGGCCACGGCTTCGACGCGCGATGACTCGAGATGCAGCACGTCGACGTCTCCGTACCATCGGACGAAGGACTCGACCGTTTCGCCGACGCCCGAGTGGGCTTGCGGTCCTTTGGGCAAGAGCAGTCGGAACCGAACGTCGTCAGCTATCGACGTACGCAATCTCACGAAGTCGCGATCCGCGAGGGCGTTCACGAACGCCTCCCCCACGCTCGGCAACAGGTCTTCGTACGTGGCTTCGATGGTCATGCGGCGACGATAGGCAGGGCGCGCCCGTGCCACATGAGGCGTCTACCCCATCTTTGGATGCGGGATCTCAGTCGGCGACGGCGTCCAGGCCGACCAGCCCATGCCGCATCGCGAACAGCGCGGCCGCGCCCCGGCTCCTCACGCCGAGCTTGGCGTAGATGTGCTCCTCGTGGTTGCTGACCGTCTTGGCCGAGATGGTCAACTCCCGCGCTATCTGCTTCTGGGTCATCCCGCGAGATAGCAGCACCAGTACCTCTACCTCGCGAGTGGTGAGACCGCCCGCGTGGCTCGTCTTACGGCGCACCCGATGCCCGGCTGCCTCCAACACAGCCCGAACCGCGTCACCATCCAGGCGGCCGTCGGTCACCTCGGTTGCGAGTACCTTCCGGGCTTCGTCCCGCGCCCACGCGGCCCGATGGGGCCTCGGTTCGAGCAGGGCGTGGTAGACATCGGCGGCCGCGATGAGACGGGCGGTCATCGGGAGGCTGTCGGCCGTGAGGCCCGACGGGTAGCCGGATCCATCCATCCGCTCGTGGTGCTTCGCCGCGAGCTGCCCGATCGCCGCCAGCGCCGGTGGCTTCGAGAACGTTCGCGCCGTGAGATACGGGTGGGTGCGGACCCGCTCTCGCTCGGTCTCCGTCAGCGGGCCGGCCTTGTCCAAGATCCCGGCTGGTACCCCGATGGAGCCGACGTCGTGCACGAGCGCTGCTCGACGCACGAGCACGATGTCGTCGTTCGGCATACCGACGATGGCGGCCGCAGCCGCCGCGAGGTCCGCGACGCCTCGCGAACGTCCCAGGAAGAACGGCGACTTGACATCCGCGTAGTCCGCGAAAGCCTCCAAGGCTCGATCGAGCTCCTCTTCGCTGAGTTCACGTCCCAGTGCACCCTTCTCACCGATAAGCGTGTCCCAGCCGTCGAGCTCCTCGATTGAGGCGAGCAGTTCGTCGGCATTGGCGCAGAAGCGGTCGACGAGGTCAGGATCGAACTCCGTTCCGCGCCGGGAGCGCAGCATCTCGACCGCCGCGTCCACGCCCCCGATCCGATGCAATGCCTCTGCTTCGTGGGCGATCCGCAAGACCCGCATGATGAGGGCGATCTCATACCCTGCCAGCTTGGCCGGGTATCCTTTGCCGTCCCAGCGCTCGAACGCCTGCTGGAGCGGATCACGGACTTCGTGACCCAGTCCGAGCCGCAGCGACAGATCGCCGGAGGTTTCACAGTGCGAGGCCATCGACGCCTGGACCTCCCTAGACCCGCCCGCTAGGAACCGGCCGATCGTCGTGAGACGCCCGATTGGCGAGCCTCCGCCGCCGAGATGGCCCAGCATGAAGCGCATCATCGGCAGACCGGTCATGTCGACCAGGTAGCTGTCTGCATGGATCGTCAGGTCGTCGCCGAACCACTTACCCATCTCGTGGGCGTCGGCTACGCATCCAACCCACGCGAGGAGCGACACGTAGAAGATCGCGGTCCGCTCGTCGTCCGACAAGCCCTCGAGCTCCGCGACCCGCAACGCGATGAGCGTCTGGCGGATGATGTGCTGCTGCGGTTGACCAAGCCCCAGATCCGTCGCGAGCGAGAGCGCGGCTACCAGATCAGCGAGCCGAACCGCGTCTCCCGCGCTTGTCACCTCTCCGGAGCGAGAATGTGCCGGCTCCCCGGGTCCCATCTGTCACGACTCCCACGCGGACTTCGTCGCCAGGACGGAGACGCTCTTCACG
>JBGPKY010000027.1:0-18412 GCA_041486205.1 Actinomycetota bacterium | reverse complement strand
GCCGGCGCGACCGGATACGTGGTGAAGCGGGCCCCGGCCGAGGAGGTCATCCAGGCCGTCAAGCGGGCCAACCGCGGGGAGTCGGTGCTGCACCCCAGCGTCGCGAAGCTCCTCATCAAGGACTACCTCTCGCGCGTGGAGCGCGGCGAAGAGACCTCCTACGACACGCTGTCCGACCGTGAGCGAGAGATCCTGAAGCTGATCGCCGAGGGTCAGACGAACAAGGACATCGCCGAGATGCTGTTCCTGTCGGTGAAGACCGTTCAGGCTCACCGCGCGAACCTGATGCGCAAGCTCGGTATGCACGACCGCACCGAGCTCGTGAAGTACGCGATCCGCAAGGGCATCATCGGCCTCGATGAGGCTTGAGACTCAGAACGCGTAGCTCAGGTACTTCCACGCCTCCATGACGGCGTCCATCATCACGAACGTCAGCGTGAGGAGTCCGACCGACAGGTACGCGACGCTGACGAACATCGCGAACCCGCTCGGGTCGCGACGGCCCGGGACGAATCCGACGCCCTTCTCCGACAGCCGTTCGTACCATCCCGGGTAGCGCTCGCGAACCTCCTCCAGTGGGATGTTCCCGGAGAAGATGACCGGATCGACCGGGAAGACGTCCGGCCTCAGGTGCGTGTTGAAGAAATGGATCGAGAATAGGAACCCCATCGCCAAGAGCCCCTCGTAAGCGTGGAAGATCAAGGCCGCGTTCACGATCCATCCCGGCAAGAAGCTCGCGGCTTTCATCGGGAACCACATCACGAGTCCGGACAGCCCGATGACGAGCAGGCCCCAGATCTCCGCGATGTAGTCGAACTTCTCCCAATAGGTGAACCGGCCGAACTCCGGTCGGGGCCCCTTCCCCCTCAGGTACTTCAGGTTAGCGACGATGTTCCTCAGGTCCTGCGGCCGGAGCATGATCGAGTCCGGCTCCAGGATCGAGCGGAACCGGAATCGTCCGGTCATCCACGCCGCGATGACACCGGATACATGCATAGCGGCGGCCAGGAAGAAACCGCAGGCGAAGACGCGGTGTAACACGGCCGCGCCCTCGGCGCCTTGCCAGATCAGGAGCAGGAACTTCGCCCAGAACGCGTCCGGGTAGCGCAGTGGCATCCCGGTCAGCACCAGCCCGAACACGGCCGCGGCGAGGAGTGCGTGGGTCGCTCGCGTCCAAGCGCTGAAGCGGCGGACGACTACGTGTGGTTGCTCCTCACTCGCTCGCGTCTCGGCCTGCTCGATGGTCGTGTTCACGTCACGCCTCCGATCGACCCCGGCCGCTGCCGTTTCCTGCGTTGCTCTGCTTCATGGCGGATCTGGAGCACCGTGTGCCAGCCGAAGAACGCGAACGTGCCGATCAGCATCAACAGCATGTAGAGGGTCACGGCCCGCAGCCGCGGGTCTCGCGGGACCGGGCTCGATGCGACGTGGATCTCGATGTCCGCGAAGTTGGGCGGCGCGTTCACGTGGCACTTGCGACACGTGGTCAAGATATTCGTCGGATTCACCGGCGAACGCGGGTCCACGACGGGCAGGACGAGGTGCGCGGTATGGCAGTCCCAGCACGCCGCGACATCGGTGCGCCCGAGGTGCGTCTCCATCCCGAATGGGTTCCCGCTGACGAAGTTCTGGCTCATCTCGGCATGACACGATCGGCATTCTTCGGTCATGACCGTGCGGAACTCGGGCGTCGACGGAGCAAGGATCGCATGGTTCCCGTGACATGTGACGCAGGTGAGCTTCGGTACCGCATCTGCGTCGCCGTGCTGGCCCTGGACGAGCAGGGCGGCTTCCGCCTTGTGACACGTCGCGCAGGATTCCCGCGCCGCGTCGCGCTTCGCGTGCATCGAAGCCGTGAGCGAGCTGTGGCAGGTGACGCACGTGAAATCGGAGTGGACGCTGTGCTGGATCGTGGCGAGCTGGACGTAGAGTGCTGGACGCGCTTCCCCGGTCGAGGCGATGATCGCCGGGTTCCCGTGGCAGACGAGGCATTGCGAGGAAGCCTCCGCCGAAGTAGGGACGGGGACCGGAGTCGAAGAGGACTGTGCCCTCGCAGCGAACGACACCGGGACCCAGAGGACCCACAGGGTCGCGATGGTTAGAGCGCTGGTTCCCAGGAGGAGCCGCCGCTTCATCTCGACCCCCGGTCGCTTGCCGGCCGGCGGTGACGGCTCCTCGGCCGTGCGCGCGCTAGATCACGCCGATCGCGTGGAGCAGCCAGGTCATGCCCAGGAACACGAGCAGGGCTGCCCAGAGGAGTGCGAAGGCAAGCAGAGGCGCCACCGCGACCGCCGCGAGTGTGAGGCCGGCGTTGGCTACCGTCGAACTCGCTTCGGCCCGCGCGTGTGCCGACTCCTTGACCCGCTGGAACAGGCCTCGGCTCACGAGCGCGCCTGCGCCTACGATCAGCGCGAGCATCAATGCCTTTGGGCTCCACATGATGATGAGGAGCGCGCCGCTCGCGAGCAGGATGGTCATGAACGACAAGAACCAGAGCGAGGGACCAACGCGTCTGTTCGGTGCGGCTACCGTGTTCTGTGACATCTTCGCGACCTCCTTCCGCTCTTCGGTCGCGTTTCTTTGTCACCTCCACGGTAGGAGTCGTGCCTGGGAGCTGGCATCGGGCGCTGTACCCCGGCGAAGTGGATGAAGACCCGATTCTTCGCCCGCTCGAGGCCCTAGGGGTCCCTCGGGCCGATGCCCTAGTCGGGACCGGGCTGTCGCCCTGAGTCTCTAGGGCAATCACCCTAGGGTTTCCTGCCACGAAGTGGTTGCCCCGTTGAGAAGTCGCTGGGAGTGGGGTGTTTCCGGGCTTTCGTGGCGCTTCCATCCTAGGGAGACGGTACGTCCGAGCCCGCGTCGAAGCGAAGGTCGTGTGGCCGTTCGTGGGAGGGGCGTTCGACCGGGAGCGGCTCACGGACACCCTAGAAGTGGCTACTCCCGTGGTAGTGGCAGTCGGTGCAGAGTTGCTGGGTGGCATCCACGTCGGGGTGGGGCGCGGCGCTTGGCTCCGGGTGGCAGGAGGTGCAGAAGGTTCGGAGCCGTTGCCACGTGGCCGTGGTCCCGTCGAATCCGATCGTCCTGGAGTTGGACAGCATGAACGCGTTCGAGGAACCATGAACGTCGTGACAGTCGCTACAGACCTGGCCGTCGTTCGCGACGTGCGAACTTCCCCAGATCTGCGCATCAGCGTGGCACGTCTTGCAGAGTGCCTCCTTGTCGGCCGTCTGAAGCAGCGACGGAAAGTCCGACCCGTGAGGTTGGTGGCAGGCCAGACATACGATCCCGGCGGGGTCAGGAGGCGTGATCGCGTTGTGCGGAGACGTGTCGAAGCCGGAGTGGTCGCCGAACGGTGCGGGATACTTCGACTCAGCTCCGTGGCAGCCGTAGCAGAAGGCGTTGCCGATCGGTGTGTCCGGAGGGGAGTACAGCCAAACGGGGTTGCCGTCGGCATCGACGCCGTTCTGGACCCGAAGCAGCGCAGTGTCCTCGGCCATCGGCTTGTGACCGGTGTGGCAGTCACTGCATATGAGTTGGTAGCCGTCGACCGCCTTTGGCACGGGATGGAACGAGACCTTGGTGGAGCTCCCGATGGTGCTTTCGCCGAACTCCGAGCGGATGTCGGTGCTCGCCCCGGTGCCGTCGTGACACGAGTAGCACAGCTCGCGTTCGTTCGCTGTGTTCAGCAGACCCGAGTCGCTCTGGCCGCCGTGCCACTCATGGCACACCTGGCAGAGTTGCGTCTGGCTCGAGTAGCCGCCGTGGGGCAGCATGAACGACGCCGCGGCCCACAGGGACAGGTGAGGTATGTGCGCGGTGACCGTGGACGTCGCGGTGTCAACCGTCTCGTCGCCAAGCCCGGACCAGCGTCGGGCTTCCGGCTTCCAGAACTGGGCGTGGAGGGTTCCGTCGTAGACATCGGATGGCCCGTAGCCGGCCGGCAAGGCGTAGTGGAGCGTGAGTGTCGCCGGCGGTCGGAAGGTGGTGCCCGAGGGTCCGATCTCGAACGCGCGGGTCACCAGCGCGTGGCCGGGGGTCGCCGCCGGAGCGGAAGAGAGCTGTTCGATCGTGAACGTGGTGGGCACATCCACGGCGCCCCGCGGGATGTCCAGCCGCACGGTTCCTGTCGTGGGCGCAAGCGTGCCGCCGGCGGGACCGATGATCTGCGATAGCCGCACGCGGTCGCTCGAAACGGGCGCAGACGGCGGTCCCTCCCTGCCGGTGTCCCCCACAGCGGTGATCCGATACCAGTAGATGCCTCTGGCGACCGGCTCGTCGAGGTAGCTAACGGAAGAGGTGCTGCCCAGGGGCTCGTACGGCCCCGAGACTCGCGAGGCTCGGTAGACGCGAAACGTGCCCGACCCGGCCGGATCTGGCTGCCACGTGATGGTGTTCTGGGCCCCGGCCACGACCTCGACGTCGCTCGGGGGCAGCGGCTCCCGCCGGGCCGAGCCATCGCCGCCCAGCGCGGAAACGCCGAGCACGACCAGGGTGCCTAGGGCACAGATGACGAGCAACGACCCTCCGCGCTTCGCGGACATCTTGACTGAAAGGTAGGGGGTGGGGTGAACGCGCAGCACGGCCGCTCGGCCCGCCCCTGGGAGGGCGTTCGGGCCGGGGGATCGGGCTTTTCTCGGATATATCAGACCGGTTCCGTCCGAAAACCGGGGTCCTAAGGCCCAAAGGACCAGGGTCCAAAGGTCATTTGACGCTGCTCAGAACTGAGCCTATCCTGTTGATGTTTACATAGAAGAAATAGCAATTTCGGACAGTGATAGGGGGTAATCGTGAACCGTTTCACAAAGTCCGAACACACAGAAGCACTGCTGGGGAGGAGGTGAGTCAGGAGTGCATACCAAAACGATCTTGAAGCTGGCGATGGTCGTGGCTCTCGCGGCCGCCGTCCTGTTCGCTCTCGGGGCGCCCGCGGCACTCGCGACGACTGGACGCAACGGACCAACGATCCCGGTGGTGGGCGACGACGTGACGTCCCTCGCTGAGGTACAGATCGTCGGCATCTCGGCGGCGACGGGTGGCACGTTCACCCTCACGTGCAGCGCAGGAACGACCGCACCGATCGCGTTCAACGCGACGGCGTCGAGCGTGAGGAGCGCGTTGCTACTGGTGCCGTGCCCGAACGTCGCCAGCGTTTCGGGGAGGACGGTCTCACCGCCGGACAAGGGCGGACCGTGGAACGTCATGTGGAGGTCCTCGGGAGGCGACATCCCAACTCTGACGGGCGACGGAACCGCACTGGTCCCCTCGGGGACCGTCACCGTCACACCTGTTCAGAACGGGGCGGCCTCCGTTGCGGGCCAGATCGACCCGCACGGTGGGTACTCGTCTACGACCGACTACTGCCTGCAGTGTCACCAGGTGCACAACGCTCCGAACGCGTACTCGCTGCTTGCGGCGACGAGCGTGACGAACGTGTGCGCGACCTGCCACTCGTTGTTCGGGTTGGCGGCTACCGGGAGGATCCTCCCGAATGGAGGAGTCGGCTTCCCGGGAACGACGCCGGGAACGACCTCGCTCCGGTCGGCCTACGATGTGGGCACTCCGGCCGCACAGCACCAGATCGGCTCGACGTCCATCCCGGACTCGACGGTGACAACGCTGACCGAGTCGGGCTATGTCTACGGCGGGTTCTCCACCGATCTCAACGGCAAGAACACCGCGTGGAGCAGCAGCACGGCGTCGGGAGCCGGCACGGCGAGCGCGAGCGGCGGAGGACTCTACTGCGGTAGCTGCCACACGCCGCACGGTGAGTTCGGCCAGGCGGTTAACACCCGTTGGTACAGGTCCGACGTCGCGTCGTACTCGTTCAACGAGGTTCAGACGGTGACCGTCGGCGGGATGACCGCGGGCAACGCTTGGACCCTGACCTACAAGTGGCCGGACAACACGACGAGCACCACTCCGTTGTATCCCGCCGCTGGTTACCTAACATCGTCGGCGACCGCATCTGATGTTCAGACCGCGCTGGCGGCCTTCCTCGGTGCGGGCAACGTGAGCGTCAGTGGTGGCCCTGTGCCCGGAACCTTTACGGTCACGTTCCAGGCCACGCTCGGTGCGCAGAACGTCAACCCGCTGACCGGCGCGATCCAGAAGGGCGCGGTGGCCTCTCCGACCGGAACCGTGGTGGTCGCAACCACCAAGCAGGGCGACGCGTTCAACGGCACCCACGAGAACGTTCACTCCTTCCAGGAGGGGGCGCCCGCGTTCGTGGGAGCCGGGGCTGCTGGCGGGGTTCAGGCATACCTGCACCTCGACGCCAGCCCGGTGGTCTGGGAATCGTGCCCGCTCGACCCGCAGAGCGCCGGTTACGCGCTCACCGCGGTCGGGGGCGCCGTCGACACGGTGGTCAACACCGGCAACTCGGGGTCCTGCTCCTACCTCACCGCGACGGACTCGGAAGGCCAGACCGTGTACCTGTACGGGTACAAGCTCCTGTCGGCCTACCCGAACCACTCGTGGGCACAGGGGCCGGAGAGCTGGGGCATGAGCAACCACAGCCACGACGTCGCTCGTTGGTGCGGCCGCTGCCACAACCAGGCGGTCGACAGCGCGATCGACGCCACGTCCACCTACCACAACCACCCCACGGGATGCACCGCATGCCACGGGAACCCGAACGACATGACGTCGTTCGACTTCCCGCACACGTCCACCTTCAGCAAGTTGCTGAAGGACTACCCGGACGCGCTGTGCATCAACTGCCACACCGCGGGTTCGTTGCCGTGATGAGCCGAGCGAGAGGAAGGTGAAGCGCTAGACAGAACGCAACGGTCATCACGGATCTGAGCTACGGCACCGGATCCGTAAGGCCCGAGTGGAACTCGCACCCATACGGCGCCGCCCGCCGATTCGCACCCTCCAACGTGGATCACCGGCGGCGATCAGGGAAAGCGACGCAGGTCCCCCACTCTCTCGGGCCGAGCGGATCCGGTGCCGCACTTTTCCGATCGTCCTGCGATCAGCCGGCGAACGACGCGGCGGCTTCGAGCGTCTCCGCGATCTCCGCGGCTCCGTGCTCCGTCGAGAGCGTCCACATCTCGTAACCGGAAGGCGGCAGGTATACGCCGCGATCGAGCATGTGGTGGAAGAACTTGGCGTAACGTTCGTGATCAGAGACCTTCGCGTCAACGTAGTTGCGGACTGGACCTTCCGAGAAGAAGACGCTGGACAGAGTCTCGACCCGATTGATGGTGTTGGCGATGCCGGCGCCGGCGAACGTCCTCGCGAGGCCGGCGGTCAGCTCCTCAGCCGTCTTCGCGAGCTGTGGGTAGGGGTCGGTGTCACGCGCCAGCTCCAGAGCCACGATGCCGGCGGCGACGGCGACCGGATTCCCGCTGAGCGTTCCCGCCTGGTAGACGGGTCCGATGGGTGCTAGGTGCTCCATGACGTCCCGGCGCCCGCCGAACGCCGCACACGGGAAGCCGCCTCCCATGATCTTTCCCAGGATCGTGAGGTCGGGCGTGACGCCGAAATGCGACTGTGCGCCCCCGAACGCCACGCGGAACCCGGTGATGACCTCGTCGAGGACGAGCAGCGAACCGTTCGCGGTGCAGAGGTCTCGGAGGCCCGCGAGGAACCCCGGCTGTGGCGGCACGACGCCCATGTTCGCAGCGACCGGCTCTACGATGACGCACGCGACGTCGGAGCCACGCTCGCCGAAGATCCCTCGTACGGCGTCGAGATCGTTGTACGGCGAGGTCAGCGTGTCGCGAGCCGCGCCCTCGGTCACGCCGGGTGAGCCGGGGATGCCGAGCGTCGCGAGTCCCGAGCCGGCTCCCTTCGCGAGCAGCGAGTCCGAGTGTCCGTGGTAGCACCCTTCGAACTTCACCAGGAGGTCGCGGCCCGTGAACCCGCGCGCCAGTCGGATCGCCGACATCGCGGCCTCGGTGCCGGAGGACACGAGTCGAACCATCTCGACCGACGGGATGGCCGCGATCACGAGCTCCGCCAGTTGCACCTCTGACTCCGTGGGCGCGCCGAATGTGGTTCCGCGCGCGGCGGCGGCTTGCGCTGCCTCGACTATCTCCCGGCGCGCATGCCCGAAGAGCAACGCGCCCCAGGATTGCACGAAGTCGATGTATCGGTTCCCGTCGGCGTCGATGAGGTACGCGCCCTCACCCCTCTCGACGAACCGCGGTGTCCCGCCGACGCCTCCGAACGCGCGAACCGGCGAGTCGACCCCGCCGGGGATCGCGCGCCGCGCGCGCTCGAACAACTCTTCGGAGCGAGTCACGTGGGTGATTCTAGAGACCGCGCGCCGAGACGAGCCCGAGGTCCTGGAGCAATCCTGCCGGAAGGACGTGACAGTACGGCTCGTGACCGGTGTTCTCGTAATACCTCTGGTGGTAGTCCTCGGCCGGGTAGAAGACGTCGAACGGCTCGATCTCCGTCGCGATCGGCCTCGGGTAGCGCGCCGCCGCGCGCCCGCGCGAGGCCTCCGCGGCCATCCGCTGCTTCTCGGAGTGCGTGAAGACGACGCTGCGGTACTGGTCGCCCACGTCCGGTCCCTGCCGGTCGCGCTGCGTCGGGTCATGCATCGCCCAGAAGACCTCGAGCAACTGCTCGTAGCTCACGCGCTCGTCGTCGAACGTCACGCGCACCACCTCGGCGTGGCCGGTAGTGTGGCTGCAGACCTCCTTGTAGGTCGGGTTCGCGGTATGGCCGCCGCTGTAACCGGACACGGCATCCAACACACCGGGAACCTGACGGAACACCCACTCCACACCCCAGAAGCAGCCCGCGCCGAAGGTCGCGGTTTCCATCGCCATAGAACCTCCTCGTCGGGTCGTCAACGCTACCGTCTGCCCAGCGGTGACGATCGTTTCACGAAGTCGCCGGTATCATGCGCCCATGCGCGTTCGAGGGGTATCGATCGGAGGGTCGAACGGACCGATGCCCGCGATCCTGGCCGAGCCGGACGGGTGGCCGCCGGGTCCTGCCGTGGTCGTGGTGCAGGAGTGGTGGGGCCTGAACGGCAACATCGAGTCCTTCGTGAACCGGCTCGGGTCGGTGGGTTACGCGGCCGTCGCCCCTGATCTGTACTACGGCGCGAAGACCGACGAGCCCGATGAGGCTGAGAAACTGGCTATGGCGCTCGACGAGCCCCGCGCGATCGAGGACCTCCGCCGCCGCGTCTCGATGCTGCTTGACCGCGGCTCGACCGCGGTCGGGGTCATGGGGTTCTGCATGGGCGGCGGGCTCGCATGGGAGATGGCGCTCTCCGACGATCGGCTCTCGGCGGCCGTGCCTTTCTACGGCGGAGTGGAGTTCGGCGAGCGGAGGGCGCTGATGCCGTTCCAGTCGCACTACGGGACCGAAGATGACTTCCCTCAGGAGATGTTCGACGCTATCGAGGGGCACGTCGGCGATGCCCCTGTAAGCGAGCTCCACAAGTACGAAGGCGCGCCGCACGCGTTCATGAACGACACCCGCGACGCCTACCGTCTCGAGGAAGCGAAGGTGGCGTGGGATCGCGTCATGAGGTTCTTCGAGCGGACGCTCGGTCCCGGCGTCCCCGTCTAGGGCGGCCGCTCACTCAGGACGAAAGCCAGTCGGCAGCTTCCTTCGCGTGGTAGGTGAGGATGAGGTCGGCGCCGGCACGGCGGATCGACGTGAGGACCTCGAGCGTGGCGCGGCGTTCGTCGAGCCAGCCGTTGATGGAGGCGGCCTTCAGCATCGCGTACTCGCCGCTCACGTTATAGGCGGCGAGTGGGAAGTTCGTTTCCTCTTTCGCGCGGCGGACGATGTCGAGGTATGGGAGCGCGGGTTTGACCATCACGATATCCGCGCCCTCGTCGATGTCGGCGCGGATCTCGCGGATGGCTTCGTCGGAGTTCGGCGGGTCCATCTGATACCCGGTGCGGTCTCCGAACTTCGGGGCCCCTTCGGCCGCTTCCCGGAACGGTCCGTAGAACGCCGACGCGAACTTCGCCGCGTACGCCAGGATGCCCACCCGTTCGAAGCCTCCGGTGTCGAGCGCGTCGCGGATCGCGGCGACCTGGCCGTCCATCATGCCGCTCGGCCCAACCATGTGGGCGCCGGCCTCGGCCTGCGCGAGCGCTATCCGGCGGTATAGCTCGAGCGTGCGGTCGTTGTCGACGTTCCCTTCCCCGTCGATCACGCCGCAGTGGCCGTGGTCCGTGTATTCGTCGAGGCAGAGGTCGGACATCACCACGTGCTCGTCACCGAGCTCCTCGCGCAGCATGCGGAGGCCTTTCTGCCCGATCCCATCGGGGTTCCATGCTTCGGATCCCTCGGCGTCCTTGCGCCCCGGGACGGCGAACAGCATGAACGCGTTCACGCCGCGCCCAGCTATCTCGTGCGCCTCCTTGCGGAGCGAGTCGAGTGTGTGCTGGAACTGGCCGGGCATCGAGGCGATCGGCGCCGGCTCGGAGAGGCTTTCCTTCACGAACAGCGGCGCGATGAGATGGCGAGGCGAAAGATCGGTCTCGCGGATCAGCGCGCGAAGGGCCGGGGTGCGGCGAAGCCTGCGAGGGCGGTTCTGCGGGAAGCTCATGGGGGCGATTGTATGCGCCGGAACCCGCGGCGGGTGCTCGGCCGTTCGCCCGTGAGGCGACAGGCCGTATGGCAGGGATCTCGCGCGGAGGCGCTGGTCTCCCCTGCGCGCGCCGTGAGGCGTCGACGTGTTGACGCGTGGCGACGCGCGAGGGCCCTGTCCTCCGCCCAGGCCGGCGATAGAGAAGATCAGCGACGCGCGAAGACGCGCTCGAGAGCAGCGACGAGACCTTCGACCGTGTGCGGCTTCGCCACCGCGGCGACGGTCAGGCCGTGGGCGCGCGCCTGCTTGGACGTGACGGGGCCGATGCAGACGACCTTCGGGTTGCCACGGACGGCGCCGAGCGCTCCGACGAAACCCCGGACGGTCGAGGCGCTCGTGAACGTTATGGCGTCGACACTGCCCCGCTTCAGTGCTTCGCGCGCTTCGGGTGGGAGTGCGCGAGGCGCGCGCGTTCTGTATGCGTCGACCCGCGTGGGGGTCCAGCCCTTCGCGGCCAGCGCGTCCTCGAGACCCTCCGGCGCGACGTCGGCGCGAGCGCAGAGGACGCGGCCGGCACCGCGCGGGAACGCGCGTGCGAGCGCCTCCGTGGTGAACGACCTCGGGACGAGCTCTGGGGCGCGGTGTGACCAGCGGCGGAACGCGTCGGCGGTCCCATCGCCGATGGCAGCGACGTTCGCCCGGACGTCGCGAGGGCTCGTCCGGGAGGCCAACATCTCGACGGTGGTGCGGCTGGTGAGGGTGATCCACGCGAACTCACCCGCCGCGAGGTCGGCAAGCGCGCGAGTGAGCGCAGCCGAACGGGCGGGAACCAGTTCGATCGCCGGCGCGACGATCGCGGTCGCGCCACGGCGCTTCAACTCGCGGACGAGCGGGGCCGATTGGTCTGCCGGCCGAGTGACGACGATCGTCTTGCCGGCCAGGGTTCGAGTCGTCGTCACCGGAGTGCGGAGAGGATGTCGCCGGCCCCGCCGGCGAACAGGTCGAGGGCGGCGAGCTCTGCCGCTTCCGTCGGCGTCTCGGCGTCCACCGAAGCGCGCGCGACCCGCGCGCCGTCGGCGGAAAGGACGATGGCGTTCATCCGGATCGTCTCGCCGTCGGCCTCGGCGTAGGCGCCGAGCGGAAGCGCGCAGCCGCCGCCCAGCCTTGCCATCAGCGCGCGCTCGGCTTCGAGGGCGAGTCGGCTCTCGCGGTGGTCGAGCGCGCCGAGAACCTCTCGCGCGCCTTCGTCGTCGGCGCGGGACTGCAATGCGAGGCATCCCTGGCCCGGCGCGGGAACCATCTCGGCGATCGACATCGGCGCGGAGTGCTGTGGGACGATGCCGAGGCGAAGCAACCCCGCTGCAGCCAGGACCAATGCGTCGACCTCGCCTTCCTCCAGCTTGCGCAACCGCGTGTCCACGTTGCCGTGCAGGTCTTTCAGCATGACGTCCGGCCGCCAGCGGAAGACCTGCGCCTGCCGGCGGAGGCTGGACGTGCCGACGACCTGGCCCGCTCGCAGCTCGCCGTCGCGCGTGATCAGCACGTCGAGCGGGCTGGCGCGAACGGGAACCGCGGCGATTATCACGCCTTCGTCGTCTTCGGCCGGGAGGTCCTTCGCCGAGTGGACGGCGAGGTCGATCTCGCCCTCTTGGAGCGCGCGGACGATCTCGGAGACCCACAGGCCCTTGAGTCCCGCCTGCGAGGTCTCGACGGGCGCGCCACGGTCGCCCTGCGTGATCATCTCGATCAGCTCGGTCTCGATGCCGTTCGCGGCGAGCGAGCGGACGGTTTCCTCAGCCTGCGCGATCGCGAGGCGAGATCGCCGAGTGCCGATCCGGAGCTTCACCCCTGCGGGAACTCGACTCGGAAGAGCTCGGCGAGCAACTTCGCGTGTAGGTCGCCGGAGCCGGGGGCCGAAAGCTCCTTGATACGGACGACCGGGTCGTGCAGAAGCTTCGCGACGATGCCGCGGGCGAGCGCCTCGACGGCTGCTCGCTCGTCGGGCGTGAGGCTCGCGAGCGCGCTCCGGTGACGATCCATCTCCACCTGCAGCACCGCGTCGCCCCGTTCGCGGAGCTCTCGGATCAATGGGGCCAGCCGGTCCGAGCGGCGGCGAACCGTGAAGCGTCGGACCTCCTCTTCCACGATCGCGGCCGCGCGCTCGATGTCGTCGTGCGCCTCGACCTCTCGCGCGGCGAGCGACGCGTGCAAACCGTCGATGTCCACGAGCTTGACCCCGGGAACGCTTGCGGCAGAGGGCTCGACGTCGCGCGGCATCGCTAGGTCGAGCAGGAACAACGGCCGCCCGTCGCGATCCGCCATCGCCGCTGCCACCGCGTCACGTCGGATCATCACTCCCGCCGCGCCGGTAGCCGACACGACGAGATCGGCGGTGACGAGCGCGTGAGCTAGCACGTTGAGATCGCCGAACTCACTCGATGTTCGCTCGGCTAGGGTGCGCGCCCGTTCGAGCGAACGGTTCAAGATCCGCACCAGCCCCACGCCGCGCGTTCGAAGGTGCTTGACGGCGAGCGCCGACATCTGACCCGCGCCGACGACAACGGCGTGTTTCCCGTGCAGTCCGCCGAGCGCTTGTGCCGCGAGATCGGCTCCGGCATCGACGAATGCGTCGGGCGCCGCGCCGACGGCGGTTTCCGTCCGAACCCGCCGTCCGGTTCGCGCCGCGGCGTGGAACAGACCGGTCAGCGCTGGGCCCGTTGCACCCTCGGCTTCGGCCCGGCGATGCGCCTCCCGGACCTGGGAGAGGATCTGAGGCTCGCCGAGGACCATCGAGTCAAGACCCGAGGCGACCGAGAAGAGGTGCTCGACGGCGTCGTCCTCGAAGTGGGAGTAGAGGGGCTCGGCGAGCTCTTCGGGCGCGACGTTTCGCGTCTCGGAGAGCAGGCGCTTCAGCGACTGGAACCCGGCGTGGTAAGCCTGGACGCTCGCGTAGACCTCGACCCGGTTGCAGGTGGAGAGGATCACCGCCTGCTCGAGGGCGCCGTCGTCGATCGCGCGCCGGTAGGCCTTCGCGTAGTCGTCGTCCTCGAAGGCGAGCCGCTCGAGCAACTCGACGGTTGCTCCGCGATGAGAGATGCCGAGGGCGAGAATGGCCATGACCAGCAGTGATTCTACGCGCGACCGGGAACCTCAACCTCCCGGGCCCGAGCACACCGTATGGCAGGGTACGATCGGTTGGTTTCGAACGTGATCGCGGGAGTTCGATGGAACGGAAGAGGGCGAGAGACTGCGGCGTCGTCATCGGGACGCGACCGACGGGTGAGTGTAACGCGATCACCGACGTGGCCGGCGTGAGGGTCGGTCACGCGACGCTCGTTCGCGACCCCTCGCCGGACGGCCTCGGCGCCGTTCGGACCGGCGTGACGGCGGTGTTCCCGCACGAAGGGTTGCCGTGGTTCGAGCGCGTCTACGCCGGAACGCACGTGCTGAACGGCTACGGCGAGCTGATCGGGATCAACCAGGTGAACGAATGGGGTCTGCTGCACTCACCCATCGTGATGACTTCGTCACTCGCGATCGGCAAGGCCTACGACGCAACGGTCAGGTGGCGCGCGGAACGGCACGGGGTGACGAGGTCCGACGGTGGAGATATGCCGGTCGTCACGGAGTGCGACGATTCGTTCCTGAACGACGTGACGTCTTTCCCCCTTTCGGATGCCGACGTTTACGAGGCGCTCGACCGCGCGGTGGCGGGCGATGTGGCCGAAGGGTGTGTGGGCGCCGGAACCGGGATGGCGTGCCTCGACTTCAAGGGCGGTATCGGGACCTCGTCGCGCGTGCTGCCGAAGCGCTTCGGCGGATACACGGTCGGGGCGCTGGTGATGACGAACTTCGGCGATCGCGAGGAGGCTCGGATCGACGGCGTCCCGATCGGGCGCGAGATCACGGATCTGATGCCGACCTCGCGCGTGCCCGAGGGGTCCTGCATCTGCGTGGTCGCGACCAACGCGCCGATGCTGCCGCACCAGGTGCGCAGGCTCGCGGTTCGCGCGGGCCTCGGGTTGGCCCGCTGCGGCTCGACGGCGAACAACGGCAGCGGCGAGCTGATGATCGCGTTCTCGACCGCCAACCGGTTGCCACTCGACGCGACCGACGGGACGGTGGAGGTTCGCGCGTTGCTCGACGGCGCGGCCGAAGGTTCGCCGTGGGTCTTCTCGGAGCTGTTCGCGGCGACGGTCGAGGCCGTTGAGGAGGCCGTGGTGAACGCGCTCTTCAAGGCCGAGACGACGGTGGGCCGCGACGGGAACGTTCTGCACGCGCTCCCGGTCGACCGAACGCTGGAGATCCTCGCCCGGCACGGACGACTCCAGCGCTAACCCCCTCCGGAGTTCCCGTAGAATCGCCCCGGAGACGTGGCTGAGTGGCCGAAAGCAGCCGCCTGCTAAGCGGTTAGGGGCTTAACGTCCCTCACAGGTTCAAATCCTGTCGTCTCCGCTGGTCAGAGGCCATAAGCTCGGATGCATCTCCCGCGCCACAACCACCAGATCGGTCGAAAGCATCAAACGTGCTTTCGGCCATGAGAAAGGGGCCCCGGAGCCGAAGCCCCGAGCCCCCATAGGGAACCGCTCTCCCTAGTTGGGCAGGACCGACAGCCGCTCGGCCTTCGCCCTGCGGATGTCCCCGAAAGACTCGACGTACCTCGCCGTCATGGACACGTTCGAGTGGCCGGGTTGCGCTGCGGTCTCCGCGCGGGTGGATCCCTGGTCCTCAAGGAAGCTGCCCGCGCTATGGCGCAAGTCATGAACGCGGGGGACCGGCGAGATGCCGAGCCGTCGCGCTGCTCCTTGGAACACAGCCTTTCGGAAGCTCGACTGCAGGACCGGATCGCCTCGCCTGTTGGTGAACAGAGCTCTTGGATTCCTTCGATGAGCTGAACTTCTGCAACGGCTCGCGACCACGACCCCGGCTCTTCGCTGGTCGTCGGGGTGCTGGAGGAGTCAAGCCGCTGAGGGTGGTCCCTGCTCCTGCGGGCCCCTAGCCTCTGGCGCTGCCGCAGGGTCGAGCCTGTGGTTCGCCTCAGCGCTCACGTCCGCATCCGGGTTCTTCGTCGTCTCTCCTTTCGGCACGACCGTAGGCTCGAGATCGCGCGCGACGGAGAGGAGCCGCTCCTGCATCGACTGGAGCTGTTCGAGCAGGCTCTCTCGTTTCGAGGCGAGGCTGGCCTCCGTTCGGTCTGCGCGCTCGCGTGCCTCCTGCATGGCTCGCTCGCTCTCGGCGCGTGATTCCTCGGCGTCGAGCCGGACTCGGTCGGCGTCCGCGCGCACCTCGGTGAGGATGCGGTCGGCTTCTTCCTTCGCCTTGCGTCGGACTAGGTCCGCCTGCTCGTCGGCGGCGCGCAGGAGATCGCTCATCCTCGACGCGAACTCCTCATAGACGTCGGCGCGGGGGGGGAGGCTCGCGTGGTGCGCGGCCTCCGCTTCCATCCGCTCGACCTGGACCGCGACCTGCTCTAGGTAGTCGCGCACCTGATCGGGGTCATACCCATGACGTATGGTCGCGAACTCCCGACGGCGGATCTGTTCCGCGCTCGCGAGTACGGGGCGATTGGGCTCGGTAGAAGATATGGGGCAGCCTCCTATTCCGGGAAGAACCGCCCTTGGGATGCTAGAAGAGCCGCCCCTCGAATGCTAGGTGCGCTGCTCGTCGGGGTGCTGCGGCGTCCGGCGGCTGAGCGCAGTTTCCGCGTCTGGTGCCAACCGAGCGGGGAGTCAGGCTGGATTCGTTCCATCCGCCTTGTACGGGGAGATGTCGAGCATGACCCCCTGCCAGCAGAGCGGCTGTCCCCTCGATCCCCGAACCAGCTCGGCCTCGTCGCGTATCCACACGATGCGGCCGTCGCGAGCGATCATCCGGTGCTCCGCGCTGTAGGACTCCATGGTTAGGTTGGCGAGTTCGCAGGCGGTGACGACCCGGTCCCGATCCTCGGGGTGGATGCGGTCGTAACACAGGGTCGCATCGCCCATCCATTCCTCCGGCGTGTATCCCAGAATCGTCTCGACCTGAGGGCTAACGGCGAATACCCAACCACTATCCAAGTCCTCGGTGTAGGTGATGGCGCTGGGGACGAGCTCCATGAGCGAGCGGTACTTCGCCTCAGCCTGCTCGGCGCGGGCGAGAGCTGCCTCCAGGTGTCTGTCCATTTCCGCTTGGAGCATTCCTCTGTGACCTACCTCATGGCGTGCGGAACGACCCCAATCTCCTCTCCCAATGCATCGGTATGGTCTTCTCGGGATTGAGCCCCGCCGGGGTCGCCGGGTGAGCGCCGGGACTGCTTGTGGCTCATCCGCCAAGTATGGAGGGTGCTTCGATCCGGCTGAATCGTGCATCAGAAAGGCAGCACCCCATACCCCCGAGGGGTCCCGTCCGTTCCCCCGTGTGACGTGTGTTAGTGGCCTGACCTGGGGTTTCCTGTATCGGCGCAGGTAGTGGGCTTGCTCGGCGGTGCTAAGCGGTTAGGGGGATGAGACTGCCTCGCGCGTTCGAATCGCGCCGTCTCCGCTCCGTCAGGACAGGTGAGCGTGCAGGAAGGCTACGGTCTCGTCCCACACGTCTCCCGCGTAACCGCGCGAGTGTCGAGCTCCGCTGAGGACCCGTAGCTCGTAGGGGACCCGGAGGTCCGCGAGATGGGCGGCCATCGTGGTGGCTTGGCGGAGAGGGGTTAGCTCGTCTTCGCTGTTAGCCAGGTACATCGGGGAAGCGGTCTGGTCGGCCATCGAGTATGGCGAGGCTCGCTTCCAGCGGATGGTGCATCGCTTGACGTGACAGCCCAAGTAGTTCGAGACGGCGGCGAGATCGAGCGCTCGCAGTCTCGTAGGTCCGGACCAGGAAACCACCACGTCGGGCCGGTCGGCGCCCACCGTGCCGGTCACCCCCGCGAGCATCGCGAGGTTCCCTCCGGCCGAACCGCCGAGGGCGCCGACGTGACTCGGTTCGACGCCGTAGCGCCCCGCGAACGCTCGGACCCAGGCCACGGCGAAGCTGACGTCCCGCCCGGGGGCGGGGAAATGCCACGTGCCTCCCGGAGGAGCGAGTCGATACCTGATCACGAACGCGACGAAACCCTCGCTGGCCAGGTGCGCCCCGATGTCGTTCCAATCGGCGAGCGCCTTCCAGCCGCCGCCGGGGACGACCACGACGCCGGGGAAGGGACCGGGCCCATCGGGGGTGAAGACGTTCGCCGAGACCGTTCTGCCGTCCAGGATCTGCGAACAGGCGATGGAGCGGCCGCCCTTCCCGAAGGGGCAGGTTTGGATCGTTGCTCCGTTCGCATCTCGCAGGGTGGCCGTGTCTCCGCCATCGCCCCACACCGGAGCGCTCCGGTCCCAGAACAGGTCTTCCGCGGTGTCCTTGCCGCTACCCGTATGCACCGCGATCGTCCGTGCGGGCTCCAGGGAGAAGCTGCCGAACCTGAAGGTGTTACCCGCCGAATCCTCGATGGTCCAGTCCGCCAGGTCCACCGCCTGGTCGCCAGTGTTCCTGAGCGTGACGAACTCGGAGTTGAGGCTGGTGTTGGAGGCCGCGTCGGGGCCCGGAGGGTTGTAGCTCACCGTGCCGATCTCGATCGTTGCCGCCGCCTCCGCCGGCGCAGGGTTCTGCGCGAGCGGCACCAGGCAGGTCACGATCGCGACGAAGCCCCGGAGCCGGCTTCGGCGCAGGGGTCTGACTCCCATGCCTGTTCATACGGGCGCCCGCTCGAGACCGGCCTTCGCGTCCGGTCTAGGACCGCGAACGAGGTCCGACTGCGGCCTCGGTATGCTTATCCGCGGCGCCGGTAGCTCAATGGATAGAGCATCTGACTACGGATCAGAAGGTTGGGGGTTCGACTCCCTCCCGGCGCGCTAGGTCCCTCATCACCTCGACGAGATCTGAACCTCT
>JBGPKY010000026.1:0-19037 GCA_041486205.1 Actinomycetota bacterium | reverse complement strand
CCGCCCACCTCCCACTACTCCGAACTTTAACAGGACCTAGAGAGCTGCACCATGGACCAGAACGGCAAAGTCAACAGCACGGAGGTCACGTACAAGAACGGGGACTCCAATCTTTCTCGGCGGTCCGACTCGTTCACCATGGACTTCACGAATCTGTCCACGGCAAGCCTGGACGGCACCTACAAGCTCCAGTCCTACGACCAGAACGGGAACCCTGTCGGGTTGCCGGAGACCGATCGGGTGGTGGCTACGTGGACCGGGAGCGGCCCCATCATCAAGAGCCACTCCAAGTTCAGCTTCCACGAGAAGTGCATCCACTTCCAGGCGACCGACAAGGGCAAGACGCGCGCGGCCAGCGCCTCCGGCACCCTGAACGGGTCAGACCTTGGGTCCACGGCCGACACGTTCTTCGGAGGAGACGCGACGATCCAGGTCGACCACACCTGCTGAGAACCTGAAGGGGTTTGGGGCAGACGGGTCGCAGCGCCCTGTGTCCCGAGGGCAGTGGGACGCGCCCACCGGTTGCTCGAAACGCGACTAGTTGAACGACCGCCCGACCCGGACGGGGCGGACGGAGGCGTGCCTTGATGTCACCATGGAGGAGCCGATCGACGGGAGGACCAGCGTGAGGCAATGGCTCTATTACGTGGGGGCGCTCATCGCTCTTGCCGTCGGGGTCACATCGTTCGTGTTGCCTATCCTGATCGCAGGAGTCGCCCTGGCGGCGGCTCTCGTTGTGCTCGGGGCGCGCAGCCGAACCAAGAAGCCAACATCTCCTTAGGCTGGGTTTGGCAGCCCCGATCCCGACCGCCGTCGCCATCACCGGCGAGAGCCTAGCGGCACACCGGCGCCGTAACGGCTGCCGACCGCTGCAGGTGAAGGGCTACGTGACCGTCGTCACCTGCGTCGCGGAGTTGTTCGTCGCGAGGAGGTCGGCGTCCGAGGTCGTGACAGCCTCCTTGTTCGTGAGCGTGCCGACGCTCGGCGCGGTGACCACGATCGTGATCGTCACGTCCGTGCCGGAGGGCACCGTCCCGAGCGAGCACTTCACCTTCGGCGAGGAGAACGTGCACGTCCCCTGCGTCGAGTTGGCCGAGACGAAGACGACGCCGCCGGGCAGCGTGTCGGTCAGCTTGGAATTCGCCGCCGCCGCGGGTCCGAAGTTGTGAACCGTCAGCGTGTAGGTGATGTTCTGCCCGGCGGAGACGCCGGCCGGCGCCAGGCCGGTCACGCCGAGGTCGACTGCGTGGCGCACCTTGAGCGTGAACGCGGTGTGGCCGGAGGAGGGCTTGTAGGCGAGCCCGCTCGAGAGCACCTGGTTCGTGAAGGTCTTGAAGGCTCCGCTATGCGAGGTGTAGGTCGCGAGCGTCAGCACCGTGTTCAGCGCCGGGTTGAACGAGGGGTCGTTCAGGAACGTGAGGTTCCCCGCCTCCGTGAACCCGGCGCTCGACTGGAGCTGACCCTGGTCCACACCTGGGCTGGTGCCGGCGATCCCGATCCGCAGGCTGGCGTTCTTCGCCTGCACGAACGCCGCGGAGGTGTGCAGGATCCCGGCGGGATCGATCCGCACGACGCCGGCATTGGTGAACCCGGGCAGCGCGAGCGTGCCCGAGCTGACCTGGATCGTGCCGCTGTTCGTGACCGCGTTGGCGGTGGCACTCGAGGTGCCCGCGCCTGCGCTCTTGGAGAAGGTGCCGCCGGCGAGAACGTTCAGCTGACCGAAGGCGTTCTGCACGAAGAAGCCGTCGTCGGAGGAGATGTCGAAGGTTCCTGCGATCTCGACATCGGCACCGGTCAAGGTGCCGATCGAGCCCGTGCCGCTCATCGTCGCGGTGGCGCCGGAGGCGATCGAGATCGTGCGGCCCAAGAACTTGTTGCTCGAACCGGAGATCGCGAGGCTCCCGCTGGAGGAGATCGCGGTCACGCCCGCGTCGCTCATCGAGCCGCCCGTCCAGTTCAGTGTTCCGCCGACGCTGATCGAGCCGGCGCCCTGGAGACTTCCGCCCGAGAGCGACAGCGTCGCTGAGGAGCCGGTCGTCGAGGTCAAGGTCGTGCTGTCGATCTGGAGCGCGCCGGCGGAGACAGCGATGGGGATCGAGCTCTTGAGTCTGGCGATCTCGGCCGTCGCACCAGTCGCGATCTGGACGGTCCCGCCCGGAGGTGCGATGGTGATGCAGGCGGTGTCGGTCGGTCCCGGCACCGCCGAGCCGCTCCAATTCGCCGCGTTGAACCAGTTCGCGTCGGGTGAGCTGGCGATCCACGTCTTGTCTCCGGCTCCGCAGTTGATCGCGGCGCGCGCGGCTCCGACCGCGAGCGCGAGCCATGACGTAGCCACTAGCGCGATCGTGAGCAGTGCGAAAGCGCGCATCCGGGGCGACCGCGCTCTGCCTTCCATCTTGCCCTCCTCAGGATCGTCGGCAGCGAGCCGCTCAGTCTTGCGAGTGCTTCAGTACCTGTCAATAGAGCGGAAGTCGCGTCCCTCTAGGTGCGAGCGCAGGCGGACCCACCGGCTGGGCCGAAGGTCGGCTACGCCCCCCGACGTCCTTGCGGCACCGTGTCTGCGGGCCTACGGTTAGCCGGACCGCGAAAGATAGGGGGGAGCGATGCCACGCAAGAGCTTGCTGGTCATCGTGATGGCGCTTGGGCTGTTCGTCACGGCCACGGGGACGGCCCAAGCATGGGATCTCATCGCGCACAAGACCGGCCACGGTCATGTGGCGCTCCACGCATGGACTCGGAACTACAACCAGGTCGCCTTCGTGGCGCAGCACACCGGAACCAGGGTGAATGTGGCGATCGTCGTGGACTGCAGGAACGGGGACCACTTCGACAAGACCTGGTCTGATGGGGGCGGGAAGTTCCGTTTCGTGCTTCGCAGGCTCGGCAATAGCGGGCGGTGCGACCACACGTTCAAGCTCGACGCGAGCAGCTCGTCCCACGAGTTATCCCTCGCGGTCGTGGCGCGCGGGTAGATCGCGAGGATCGCGCCTCAGGTCACTGCGAACGACTTCGACGCCTGAAGCGCGCTGGAGACCCCCTTCCCTGTGATCGTCCCGGCGCCGAGAGCGGCCGAGAGCGGGACCGAGACGGAAGTGTTGAACACGCCCTTGCCGTCGGTCGTCGCCGTACCGAGCACGGTGATCACCCCGTTGAAGTCGGTGAAGGTGAGGTTCACCGTCTCCGAGGGCCCGAACCCCTGACCCTTGACGGCGACCAAGCTTCCGGCCGAGCCGGAGGTGGGCGTCGGCTTGAGGGTGGGCTTGCCGAGGTCGATCTGCCACAGGCCCCGCCCGTGGGTGGCGATCCGAAGCACCTCGTTCACGGTACCGGGACGGGCGATCGCCATGTCGAACACGGGCACGAACGGAAGACCCGTGCCGAACGGGGCCCAGGTGGCCCCTCCGTCGAAGGACCGGTACACACCGATGTCGGTCCCCGCGAACAAGTGGGTCGAGTTCTTCGGGTCCACGACGAACCCGTTCACCGGCACGTCGGGCAGACCGGTGTTGATCGCGGTCCACGTGGGCGGCGACGTGGAAAGGTTCGTGGTCTTCCATATGTGGCTCAGGCTGGAAGAGGTTCCGCCCATGTAGCCGTTGAGGCTCACGTAGGCGGTGGTCGCGGCGTTCGGGTCGATCACGGTCCGGGCGACGTACTTCAAAGGCCAAGGGCCGGTCAGGTCGGTAAGCGTCGAGGACCCGGTGCTCGTCCCGTACACCTTCCCGTTCCTCAGACCGACCAGCCGGACGTTGTCGTTCTGGGGCGAGATCCCGATCGAGCTGATCGCCACTCCCGAGACGATGGGCTCCTGGCTCACCTTGACCATCGTGACGCCCTTGTCGGTGGATCGGTACAGCACGTCGGAGCCGAAGTACAGCGTGTTGGGGTTGCCCGTGCCGCCCGGCCCGAGCGTCATCGGCGCGAAGAAGAGGACGGCTGTGGCGGGGCACGTCATGCCGTTAGCAGTTACCCCGCTGAACCCGCAACCGTAGAAGTTCGGCCAGCCGTCGTGGGCGTCGGCGACCGAGTCGACACGGGCGAACCCCATCTCGGAGCGCGCGTTGAAGTACGTGTGGTACATCGTCACCGTCGAGGTATCGGTGGCCGTCTGGTCGATCAGCGCGTATCCGCCGTCGCCGAAATCGACCCGGTTCCACGTGCCCGCCGGCTGGTAGAAGTTGGTCCCGTTGTCCTGGGTCCCGCCGATCGAGAACCTCGTGTCCGTTGGATGGACGGCGATGCTGATGAACTGGGTCGCCGAGAAGCCGGCGGTGTTCCGGTCGGTCCAGGTGGAGCCCTCGTCGGCCGATCGCCAGATGCCGCCGTCGTTCCCCGTGTAGACGACCATGGGGTTGGAGGGCGCCATAGTGATCACGTGCGTGTCGGCATGGAGAGTGGCGTCGGCCTCCGCGAACGTCGTCCCGCCGTTCGTCGACTTCTGCACGGTCCCGATGGGACCGTATCCCTGCCCACCGAGCAGGATCACGCCGGGGTTCGCGGGGTCGATCGCCACCGCGATGTCGAAGAAGCACTGATCCTGGCAGAACCCGTTGGCGGCCGGCAGGATCGTCGGCCAGGTCTGCCCGCCGTCCGTGGACTCCCGAAGCACCCCGAAGTAAGACCCCGAGCCCGGGTACTCGGCGGTTGCGGCAAGGACCGTCACGGTCGAGCCCACTTTGTCGATCGCCAGGAAGAACCTCGCGAAGCCGTAGGTAGTCGTGAATGTCTGGGCGAACGTCGGAGTGGCGGCGAGGGCGTTCGTGGACCGGTAGATGCCCCCGTCCCCGGCGGCCGTCGAGCCCGTAACGCCCACGATCAGGTTGCTCGGGTTCCCCGGCTCGAACACCATGTCCATGGCGTCGCGGTTGCCGGTCGGCGGGTTGTCGCGGCTGTCCGCGGTGGTCATTACCAGCTTCTGGAACGCGATCGAGCCGAGCGCCGACGTAGCGTTCGTCGACCGGTAGAGACCCCGTTCGGGAAGCGGCGGGATCGTCCCGCCCTTCGCCGCATCGCATCCCTTCCCTATGACACCGCCCGACGTGCCGACGAAGATCGTCGCCGGGTCTACGGGATCCACCAGGATCTTCGTCACGGTGCGACCTCCGAACGGGCCTGTGGTGAAGTCCCCGGTCGTGTAGTGGAAGACCATGGGCGGGTCGATGGGACCGACGAGGGTGGCCGTGGTGTCGGCGTTGTCGATGCGGTACAGCCCCACGCCCGCGAAGCCCGGTGGGCAACCGGCTACGGGTTCGCCCGTGCCGACGTAGACGGTGGACGGCTGCGACGGCGCTATCGCGATGGCCCCGATGGCGAGCGACTGCGCCGAGTCGAAGATGGCTTTCCAGGTCGCCCCACCGTTCGTCGACCGGTACACGCCTCCGGCAGCCGTCCCGACGAAGACGATGTCGGGGTTGGTGGGATCGACATCGATCGCCGTGACCCGCCCGCTCACCGCGGCAGGAGTTCCGAAGGTCTGACCGTTCGGGATGGGCGCCGGCCCGACCGGTGACCATTTCTTGGAGCTGAACTCGCTCGCGGCCGGGAGTCGGGCCGCAGCCGAGCGCTGAGCCGCCAGCTGCTGCTGCATCTGCGTGATCGCCAAGGCTCTCGCGTTGTAAGGGAGGTTGAACGGATAGCCCCGGTAGAGGTCGATCTGGTGCTGGATGGCTCGCAGGTGCTCACTTCCGAAGGGCACGTCGCCTTCGCCGGCGCTCTGGCCCCCTCTCGCGGCGGCCCCGGTTCCGGAGGCAAGGATCCCCGCGATCACCGAGAGAACCGCGAAGGCAACGAGATACGTGCGGAGTCGTCGGCGCATCAGCCTCTTCCCTGGTCCTGGCGGGCGATCCTGGGAGGCTACGCCGACGGCCTCCGGGAGTCCATAGGTCCTCGGTCGGTCTGTGCGCGTCGGCGTCCGCGCGAGCGGAGCCCATGGATCCTCGGAGCCTAGACGCCCTTCAGGTAGGCGACGGTCTCGCCGAGGCCGTCCTCGAGGTGGGTCCAGGGCTTCCAGCCGAGGGTCTCGGCCGCCAGCTTGTTGTCGAGCGCGCAGCGGCGAAGCTCCCCCACCGGCGGGGGGGCGTTCGCCGGCTGGCCAGAGAACCCGGTGATGTCGGCCAGCAGCCGGCAGAGGGCGTTGACCGAGGTCTCGAGACCCGTCCCGATGTTGACGAGACGACCGTTCCCCTTCTCCGCGGCAAGCGAGAACGCGTGCACGACGTCGTCGATGAACACATAGTCGCGCGTCTGGTTCCCGTCGCCGAAGATGGTCGGCGTCTCGCCGGCGATCATCTTCGAGGAGAAGATCGCGACCACGCCGGCCTCGCCGGAGGGGTCCTGCCGGGGACCGTAGACGTTCGCAAGCGCCAGCGCCGAGTACTCGATCCCGCGGTAACGCTCGTAGAACGCGAGGTAGTCGATCGCGGTCTTCTTGCTCACCCCGTAGGGCGAAAGTGGATGCGCGCCGCCGGCCGCGGACTCCTTCACGGGGATCTTCTTCGGCTCACCGTAGATCGTCCCGCCGCTCGCCGCGTATACGACCTTGCGCACACCGGTCTTCACGCAACACTCGAGCACGTTCAGCGTTCCCATGATGTTCACGCTCGCGTCCTGGACCGGGTCCTCGATCGAAGGCCGCACGCCAGCCTGCGCAGCCAGGTGCATGACGACCTCCGGCCGGTGGCGTTCGAACAGCGGCATCAGACCGTCCGCCCGCACATCCATGTTGAAGAAGGTGAATCCCTTGCCGTAGCCGCGCGCTTCGCCCAGGTTCGCGATCCGGCCCGTCGTCAGATCGTCGACCGCGATCACGCGGTGGCCCTCGGCCAGCAGCCGGTCGGACAGGTGCGAGCCGATGAACCCGGCCCCGCCCGTGACGAGGAACGTGGTCACGACGCCAGCTCCAGTCCGGGGTCTGCTCCGACGTCGAAGGGCGTACGCTCGCCCCGAGCCAGCCGCGATGAACCTGCGCAGGCGATCATCGCCGCGTTGTCGGTGCAGAGATCGAGCGCGGGGAACAGAACTCGCAGCCCGGCTTCGCGCCCGGCCGCCTCCATCCGATCGCGCAGACGGGTGTTCGCCACCACGCCGCCGCCGAGCAGAACCGTTCCCACGCCCTTCTCGCGCGCGGCATCGACCGTCTTGGCCACCTGGACGTCGACGATCGCCTCCTGGAAAGAGGCCGCGAGGTCCTCGGGGAGGATCGCGCGCCCGGCGGCCTGCTCGGCCTTCACGTGTCGCAAGACGGCCGTCTTCAGGCCGGACAGGGAGAAGTCGAAGTCGCCGGAATCCGCCATCGCGCGCGGGAAGTGGATCGCGTCGGGGTTCCCCGACTGCGCGAGCTTGTCGAGCGCGGGTCCGCCCGGGAACCCGAGACCCATGAACCGCGCGATCTTGTCGAAGGCCTCCCCGGCCGCGTCATCGACCGTCTGTCCGAGCACCTCGTAGCGGTGCCCCTCCGGCATGTGCACGAGCATCGTGTGTCCGCCCGATACGACGAGGCAGACGCAAGGCGTGAGCGGCTGCTCGTGCTCCAGCCAGTTCGCGTAGATGTGGCCCTCGAGGTGGTTCACGCCGAGCAGCGTGGCGCCGGTCGCGAGCGCGACCGCCTTCGCACCGGCGATGCCCACGAGCAGCGCCCCCACGAGGCCCGGCCCGACGGTCACGGCCACCCCGTCGAGGTCGGCGAACCGGCACCCGGCGCGCTCGAGCGCCTCTTCCATCAGGGGGTTCAGGGCCTCGACGTGCGCGCGCGCTGCCACCTCGGGCACGACTCCGCCGAATCGCGCGTGCAGGTCGACCTGGCTTGCGATGAGGTTCGAAAGAACCGTGCGGCCGTCCTCGACCACGGCGACCGCGGTCTCGTCGCATGACGTCTCGATGCCGAGGACCTTCACGCGAGCCTACTCACGGACGAACGCTCTCCGGCACGGTCTCCATGATCTCCGCGAGCCGCCGCCCGAACTCCGGCGAGCGGATATCGTCTACCCACATGATCAGCGCGTCCTCGCTGATCTCCTGGTAGTAGTTCTTGCGAACCCCGACCGGCCGGAACCCGTACTGTCCGTATAAGCGCTGGGCGCCCCAATTCGTCACGCGAACCTCCAGCGAGACTGCCTCGGCACCCAGATCTATCGCGGCGAGAACCAGATCGTGCAGCAACCGCGTGGCGACCTTGCGGCGGTGGTGGGCAGGGTCGACCGCGATGTTCGTGACGTGCGCCTCCTCCCCGTAGCAGATCAACCCGCCGTATCCGACCACTTCGCGGTCCTCGCGTGCGACCAGGTAGCAGCGGTTCTTCGTCTCGGCCATCTCGGTAAGGAACAGGTTCGGGCTCCACGGACGCGGGTAGACCTGGCGTTCGATCGCCATCACCCCGCGCAGGTGACGGCGTTTCATCCGGGTCACCTCAAGCCGAGGCGCTCCCAGCTCGCTTGTCCCAAGCGATCTCCGCATCCGACTTCCTCAAGTACAACGGCCTTATCTCGAACAATCGGTCGAACTCCTCCCGGATGAAGCGAGGAACCGCGAGCTCGACCAGCGCCGACGCCTGCGGGTAGGCCCGCGCCGGACCCGCGAACTCTACCTTGCCGCCCACCTCCTCGAACGTTCGCCGGTAAAGGGTGGCGCCGTCACCGACCATGAGGACCTCTTCACGGCGGGCAACCAGCTCGGCGACGAGATGGTCCGGGGACCCCACCTGGAAGTCGGTCTCCCTCAGGACCCCGCCGGGAACGCTGCGGTAGAAAGCCGAGAAGACCTCGCCACGACGGGCGTCGATGACGGCGGCGATCAGCCTGGGCGAGGTCCGGGCCCCGAAAGCCAGGGTGTCGAGAGAGTGGATGCCGACGATCGGGATGCGCAGGACCTGCGCGAGCGCTTTCCCCGTCTCCACTCCCACACGCAGACCCGTGAACAGCCCCGGCCCGAGCCCGACCGCGATCCCACCGACGTGGTCGAGGTCGACGCCGGTGAGTCGGAGGAGGTGTTCGAGGGCCGGGACCACGACCTCCTGGCGGGCCTTGCCGGCGATCTCGGTGGCGCCTAGGACCTCCCGCTCGGTTCCCAGGGCGACGGAGGAGTGCGGGGTCGACGTTTCGATGCCGAGGACGATCATGGCTCTCCCCAACGTTCGATCACGTGTTCCAGACGCTCCCACCGTGTCGCCCACGCCGGGCCGAAGCCCTCGACGACGATGCGGCGGGCCTCCGTTCCCGGACCGGCCGTCGTGAGCTCGACCCGGAGGTGGCTCTCGGGCAGTAGCCCCTCCACGGCATCGCCCCACTCGACGAACAGCACGTCGCCCTCCTCGATCATCTCCTCGAGACCGAGGTCGACGACATCCTGCAGACGCTCGAGCCGATAGACGTCAACGTGGGCGACCGGGATGCGGCCGCGATACTCGCGGACGAGTGTGAACGTCGGCGAGGCAACGGCTGAGGTCACGCCCAACGCGCGCGTGGCCCCTTGGACCAAGGTGGTCTTCCCCGCGCCGAGTTCGCCGGTCAGCGCGACGGCATCGCCGGGAACCAGCAGCGAGGCGATCGCTTCCCCCACGGCGCGCGTGTCGTCGGGCGTCTCGGCGCGGAGGGCGGTTCGCATCAGAAGAGACCGAGCTGCTCCTCGGGCTCCGGAACAACCACCGGCGCCTCATCGAGCGCGGCCTTTATCGCCTGGAAGTCGATCCGGAGCGCCGTCATCTGCGAGGACGACTCGCCCCCGCCGTGCAGGACGGCGGCGGGGTGGAAGGTAGGGATGACCATCCGCCCATGCCACGTGAACCGCTCCCCGCGAACACGGCTGATCGAGACCTGTTTCTCCAACACGAATCGCGTCGCGAAGTTCCCGAGCGTGACGATCAGCCGCGGCTGGATCAGCGTGATCTTCTCCGTGAGCCACGGCGTGCACGCTTCGATCTCGTCGGGAAGCGGGTCGCGGTTGCCGGGAGGGCGGCACAGCACGACGTTCGCGATATAGACGTCCTCGCGGCGGATGTCGATCTCGGCGAGCATGCGGTTCAGCAGTTGGCCGGCGGCGCCGACGAACGGCTCGCCCTGCTTGTCCTCGTTGTAGCCGGGGCCTTCACCGATGAACATCAGGTCGGCGTCCGGGTCGCCGACGCCGTACACGACCTGCGTGCGGCCCTGGGCCAGACGGCATCTCGTGCAAGTGGAGGCCTCGATCGCGGCTTCCTGAAGGCTCCTCATCTCGTCTCCCCCGACCCACGGCCCGCTTCGTCCGAACGAACGCCACGGCGGATAGCCTCGGCAACCGCGCGCACCGCGAGCTCCTCGAGGAGGGCTTGCGACGCCTCGATCTCGCCGGTCGCGAGCGCGAACACCGTGTCGCCGTCGTAGATGGTATGCGAAGGCCTGATGGCCCGCGAAAGGCCTTCGTGCGAGGCTTGCGCGAGCAGATGAGCGCGCTCCTTCGACAGCTTCGCGTTCGTGGCGACGACGCCGATCGTCGTGTTGCCGAACGGCGGCGCGCCCGGCCCGTCGTCTTCGCCCGGTAGGGAGCCGGCGATCAACGCACCCTCGTCGTCCACGATCTCGCCGAGGGCGTTCACCGCGAACAACGCGCCCACGATCACGCCGTCCCGCTCCAGGGAGACGCTGCCGATCCCGCCCTTGGCCGCGCGGTGCGGGCCGTTGATCTTCGCAACGGTCGCACCCGTTCCGGCGCCGACGCTTCCCTCTTCGACCGCTTCGCCGGCCGCGTCGCAGGCCGCGTAGCCTTCGCTCGGGCCGGGGCGGGCTTTCGGGTCGCCGACCGCAAGATCGAAGAGGGCGGCCGTCGGCACGATCGGCACCAACGCCACTCCGGCGTCGAAGCCGATCCTCCGTTCTTCGAGGTAGCGCACGACGCCGTCCGCCGCGGCGAGCCCGAACGCGCTGCCGCCGGTGAGCAGCACAGCGTGCACGTGCTCGATGAGCATGCCCGGCCGGAGCAGATCCGTCTCGCGGGTTGCCGGCGCGCCCCCGCGAACCTCGCCGGAGCCGACCGTTGCCTCGGGGCAGAGCAGGACGGTGCAGCCGGTGAGGCCGGTTCGGTCGGAGAATTGCCCGACGCGGATCCCAGGAACCGCCGTGATCGACGGGGTCACGCCCGCTTCCTCTTCCCGTTCGACCGATGCTTGAGCTCGAGCACGTCGCCGGCGAATCTCGCAAGGAGATCGTTGAACGCTTCATGAGCTTCGAGCATCGCCATGTGGCCCGCGCCCGAGATGACCTCGAGCCTGGCGTTCGGCAACTCGCCGGCGAGCGCCATCGCAGCGGCCGGCGGCGTCACCCGGTCGCGATCGCCGACCACGACGAGAGCGGGCGCGCGAACGTGTTGCACGGCATGGCGGAGATCCATATCCATCAGACCGGCGAGGCCGTCGGTCCACACCTCCGAAGGAGCCCGGGCCGCGAGCCCTACGACGTAGTCCACGAGGTGCGGCGATGCCTCCGGTCCGAACTGGGTGACGCGAGCGATGACGCCGCCCACGTCCGCCGGGCTCGCGAGGACCGCCTTGCGAAGGCGGTTCACGCGATGCACCGCCTGCGTGAGCGAGCCGACACGCGGCCGGAGCAATTCGGTCATCGACCCCATCGCCCCGCGGAAGAGGTCCGAGGAAGCGGTCCCGACGAACGCGACGCCGGCGACCTCCTTCCCGAAGAGCTCGGGGCGACTCTCGGCGAGCGCGAGGATGGTCATGCCGCCCATGCTGTGGCCGACGAGCACCACGGGTCCGTCGGGAGTGGCGGATCGGATCACCGCCGCGAGGTCGTGCGCCATCGCCTGCAACGAGAGGTCGCCGGTGGCGGCCTTCTCGCTCCGTCCGTGCGCGCGCAGGTCGAACAGCACGCAGCGGAACCGCTCGGACAACGCCGTCCATTGGTAGTGCCACGTCGTCATGTCGAGGCTGAACCCATGGACGAACACGAGCGCGGGCCGCGTCGGATCGCCGGACGCGCGGACGGCGAGCTGGGTCCCGTCGAAGGAGGCCACCGGCCCGAGATCCTCCGGCGGGAGCGTTGCGAGCGCTTCCCCCGCTTCGGGGTCGGACCTCCGGCGACGAACGAGGATCGTGCGGCCGACGATGCCGGTCGCGACGGCGCCGGCGGCCAGACCGGCGGTGAGGATCGCGGTTCGCCTGCCGCTCATCCGACGTACTCCCGCGGCACGCGTTCGGAGATGGCGGTGACGATCTCGTAGCCGATAGTGCCCACGTGACGGGCGAGCTCCTCCGCGGTGATGCGCTCACCGCCCTGCTCTCCGATCAACACGACCTCGTCACCCGGCGCGATCTCATCGTCGCCGCAGTCAACGAGGATCTGGTCCATCGTCACGGTACCGGCGACGCGATGGCGCTTCCCGCGGATCAACACCTCTCCCCTCGACGACAACAGCCGCCCGAAGCCGTCCTCGTAGCCGACGGGCACCGTCGCGATGTTCGCGTCGGCCTCGAGGCGGTACAGATGGCCGTAGGAGACGGGCTCGCCGGCCGGCAAGCGCTTCAGCATCGTCACGGCCGAGCGCCATGTGAGGGCGGGGCGCAAACCCGCTCGCGCGGAGAGCTCGCCGCCGGGATCCAGCCCGTAGATCGCGACACCGGGACGAACGAGGTCGAGATGCGACTCGGGGTAGAGGATCAACGCCGCGCTGTTCGCGGCGTGGACCAAACGCGGCGAGAGGCCGGCCGCCCGCGCCGCCCCGACGACGGCGAGCAGCTGCGCGAGTTGCGCGCGCGTCGTCTCCTCGTCTTCCTCGGAACGCGCGAAGTGGGTCCACAGCCCGCCCAGCGTGAGCCCCGCGTCGATCGCCTTGCGGCAGAAGGCGACCGCGGCCTCCGGCGGGTATACGCCGACGCGGTGCATGCCGGTGTCGACCTTCACGTGCACCCCGATGGACGCGCCGATCCCAACGGCCGCCTCCGTGACCGACGCCAGCCCCTCGTCGGTGTAGACCGTCGGCGTGAGGCCGGCTTCGAGCGCTTCCTTCTCCGAACCCGGTGGGAACTCCGAGAGAACCAGGACGCGCGCATCGATGCCGGCGTCTCGGAGGCCCACGCCCTCCTCCACGAGCGCGACGCCGAGCCACGTAGCGCCGGCCTCCAGGGCGGCGCGCGCAACGCGAACGTCGCCGTGTCCGTAGCCGTCTCCCTTCACGACCGCCATCAACTCCGCGGTTACGGGCTTCAACGCTCGAACGTTGTGACGGATGGCGTCGAGATCGACCTCGACGACCGTGGGCCGGTAGCGCCTCACCGGCCGAGAACCTCCGCCACGGCGTGCGGGACGTTCGCGAGGACGTCGCCGGCTGTCGTTCCCTCCCCGGTGACGAGGCCGGCGAGCCGCCCGGCCACCCCGTGAAGGTACGCGCCCGCGGTGGCCGCGTCCGATGGCGACAGGCCCCGCGCCAGCAGCCCGGCGATCATCCCGGTCAACACGTCTCCCGAGCCGGCCGTCGCGAGCACCGGCCCACCGGTCGGGTTCACGCGAACGCGCCCGTCGGGCGAGGCGATCAGCGTCCGGCTTCCCTTCAACAGCACGGTTGCATGAGCCTCGGCCGCGAGCTTGCGGACGTGACCCACGCGGTCGGCGGCGACGTCGCGAGCCTCGATCCCGGCCAGGCGTCCGAACTCGCCCGCATGCGGGGTCAGCACCGCGTCCGCCTTGCGGTCGGCGAGCTCCCCGGCCCGACCGGCGAACGCGTTCAGCCCGTCGGCGTCTAGGACGAGCGGCGCCGGGGAGGACCGGAAGATCTCCCGGATGAACCCGGCCGTCTCCTCTTGCGTCGTCATCCCCGGGCCGATCGCAACCGCATCCGCGCCGGCGATCCGCTCAGCGAGCAGCCCGGCGGCCGCTGCCGCGACCGTGCCGTCGGCCGTCTCCGGCAACGAGATGAACGTCGCCTCGCGAACCACCGACTGCACGACCGGCAGCACGCTGGCGGGTGCCGCGACCGTCACCAGACCGGCGCCGGCGCGGTACGCGGCCTCGGCCGCGAGGCACACCGCACCGGTCATGTCCCTCGAGCCGCCGATCACGACGACGACGCCGGTCGCGCGCTTGTGCGTGTCGAACGGCCGCGCCGGGAGAAGCGCCGCGACGTCCTCCTGTTCCACCAGCGCCAGGTCGCTTCGAACCAGGTCCGGCGGGAACCCGATGTCGACGACCTCCACGAGCCCGGCCCGCTCGGCGCCGGGCAGCAGCACCACGCCCGACTTCGCCGCGCCGAACGTCACGGTGACGTCGGCCCACACCGCTTCGCCCTCGACGGCGCCGCTCTCGCCGTTCACGCCGGAGGGGATGTCCACGGCGACGATCGGCGCGCCGCCCTGGTTCAGCGAATCGATCGCGCGCGCGAACTCATCGTCCGGCATCCCGCGGAACCCGGTTCCGAAGATCGCGTCGATCGCGACGTCCGCGCGTGCGAGCTCACGGTCGAGCGCATGCTGGGAGAACGGACGCACGCGTACGGCCGGTTGCGCCGCGAGACGGCGGAAGTTCGTCGCGGCCGGCTCGCGCAGGTCGGCCGCGACCTCGAGCATCACCACGGTCACGCGAACGGCCCACGCGTCGAGATACCGCGCGGCGACGAGCCCGTCCCCGCCGTTGTTCCCCTTCCCGCAGACGATGACGGCGCGCTTGCCGTACAGCCCGCCGGCAACCGCGGCGGCCGCGCGCGCGACCTCGCGGCCGGCGTTCTCCATCAACGTCTCGGCCGAGATGCCACGAGCTTGCGACTCCCGGTCGAGGACAGAGGCCTCCGCGGGAGTGAGGACCGGTTTCACACCTTCACCGCCACGGCGAAGGCGACCGCGTTGGTCCTCTCGTGGGTGAACGTGATCAGGACGCGGTCGATGCCGAGCATGCCCGCGCGGAGCTTGGCGTTGCCGGCCAGCAGGATCGCAGGCGCACCCGTCGGCGCCCGCGTGACGCTGATGTCCTGCCAGCCCTTCCCCCGATAACCGCCGAGGGCCTTGATCACGGCCTCTCGCGCCGCGAACCGTCCCGCGTAAGACTCTGCAGGCCGCGCCTTCGAGTCACAGTACGCGCGCTCCTCAACCGTGAACACGCGCTCACGCATCGTCGGATGCCGACCGAGCGCCCGCTCCATCCGCTCGATCTCGCAGATGTCCACCCCGAGCCCCAAGATCTCCACGATGCATAGGTTAGCCTCACCCCGCACACCCCGAACGCCCCCGCATGCGGCCGGCCCTCAGCGGAGCGGGTTGGGGTTGGCGCAGCTGACGGCGGGCGGGGCCTCGGGGAGGGGGGTTGGGTATGGAGTGGCATGCGGAGGGCGGCCCCGCCCGCCACCCACCCCGAGCCTGGTTACTCGACAGTGACCGACTTAGCCAAGTTCCGCGGCCGATCGACGTCGCAGCCGCGCTCCTTTGCGATGTGGTACGCGAGCAGTTGCAGCGGCACGGTGACCGTGACCGGCGCGAGCAGTTCGGGGGTACGGGGCACGAACAGGACGTACTGGGCGTAGGCAGAGATCTCCTCGTCACCTTCGGACGCGACGGCGATGACCTCGGCGCCGCGGGCGCGGACCTCCTGGATGTTCGACAGCACCTTCGGGTAGACGTGGCACTCGGTCGCGACGGCGACAACCGGCACGCCCGGTTCCACCAACGCGATCGCTCCGTGTTTCAGCTCACCGGCCGCGTAGCCCTCGGCGTGGATGTAGCTGATCTCCTTCAGCTTCAGGGCGCCCTCGAGCGCAGCCGGGTAGCCGGTATGCCGTCCGATGAACAGGAAATCGCTGGCGCCCGCGAACCGCTTCGCCAGCTCGCGCACCTGCGGATCGAGCGCGATCGCCCGCTCCACGTCGCGCGGGAGCTCCTGCATCCGCTCCACGATCTCCGCGATCTCCTCCGGGAACATCGACCCACGCACCTGCGCCAGGAACAACGCCGTGAGGTGCAGCGCAACCATCTGCGTGGCGAACGTCTTGGTCGCGGCGACACCGATCTCGGGACCGGCGTGTGTGTAAAGCACGCCGTCGGACTCGCGCGCGAGCGAGGAGCCGACGGTATTCGTCACCGCGATCAGTCGCGAGCCCTGCCGTTTCGCGTATCGCGCTGCCTCGAGCGTGTCGATGGTCTCTCCGGATTGCGAAACCGCGAGGGTCAGCGTGTCCGGCCCGAGCACCGGGTCGCGGTAGCGGAACTCGGACGCGATCTCGATCTCGACCGGCAATCGCGTCCAGTGCTCGATCGCGTATTTCGCCACGAGCCCTGCATGGAAGGCCGTCCCACAAGCGACCACGAAGACCTTGTCCACGTCGCGGAGCACGTCGTCGCTCGTGCGGAGCTCGTCGAGCGCTAACGTCCCGTTGTCGAGGGTCCGCCCGACCAGCGTGTCGCGGATCGCGGATGGCTGCTCGTGGATCTCCTTCAGCATGAAGTCGTCGAACCCGCCCCTCTCCGCGCGCTCGACGTTCCAGTCCACGGTGAAGGGCTCGGGGAACACCGCGTTGCCATCGAAGTCGGTGAACGACACCCCCTCGCGGCGAACCTCGACGATCTGGCCCTCCTCGACCGCGATCACGGTGGTCGTTCGCCCGAGCACGGCCGGTATGTCCGACGCGAGGATCGACTCGCCGTCGCCCAGACCGACCACGAGCGGCGAGGAGACCTTCGCGCCGACGACGACGCCGGGCTCGTCGGCCGACAGCGCGACGATCGCGTAGGCGCCTTCCAGCTCGCGGACGGTCGCGCGCACCGCGCCGGCGAGCGAACCGCCGTCCATGTGCTCTTCGATCAGATGCGCGATGCATTCGGTGTCGGTGTCCGAGACGAACACGTGCCCGTCCTTCTCCAGCTTGGCGCGCAGCGAGTGGAAGTTCTCGACGATGCCGTTGTGGATCACGGCGATCCGGCCATGACAGTCGACGTGCGGGTGGGCGTTGCGGTCTGTGGGCTCGCCGTGGGTCGCCCATCGCGTGTGGCCTATCCCGATCGAGCCCGGTGGACCGCCCTCGTCGCGGAGCACGCCCTCGAGCTCGGCGAGCCTGCCCGCGCGCTTCACCACCCGCAGCTCACCGTCGAGAACAGCGACGCCGGCGGAGTCGTAGCCGCGATATTCGAGACGGCGAAGCCCTTCGAGGATGATCGGGAGCGCCTCGTCGGGGCCGACGTAGCCCACGATGCCGCACATGAGGTTCTCGAGCCTACCAGCGGTGCCCGTCGCGGCGGAAGGAACGAGAGACCTAAGCGAGCGCCGAGCGCACGCGCTCGACCAGCTTCGACGCGTGCCCCCGCGCGATCTCCTCGGACTCCGCCTCCACCATCACGCGAACGAGCGGTTCGGTGCCCGATGCCCGGACGAGCACGCGTCCGCCGTCGTTCAACTCCTTCTCCGCTACGCGAACGGCGTCCCACACCTCGGCGGCGTCTTCCAGCCGTTCCTTGTGCTCGACGCGGACGTTCTCGAGCACCTGCGGGAAGCGCCGCATCGCGCCGGCCAGCTCGCCGACCGAGACTCCGAGCTTCACCGCGTGCGAGAGGAACCGGATCGCCGTCAACACGCCGTCACCGGTCGTCGCTTGCTCAAGGAAGATGATGTGCCCCGACTGCTCGCCGCCGATCACGGCGCCAGTCGCGAGCATGTCCTCCAGCACGTAGCGGTCGCCGACCCTGGACTGCACAACCGCGATCCCCGACGCCTCCATCGCCTTGTGGAAGCCGATGTTCGCCATCACCGTCGTGACGACGGTGTTCTCGGCGAGCCTGCCTTCCTCTTTCAGCGCGACCGCGCACGCCGCGAGCACCTGGTCGCCGTCGATCAAGTTGCCCTCGCCGTCGGCGAACAGCGCGCGGTCGGCGTCCCCGTCGTGCGCGATCCCGGCGTCGGCACCGGTGCTCTTCACCACCTCGGCGACGACGCCGGGATGCAGCGCGCCGCAGCCGTCGTTGATGTTGGTCCCGTCCGGCCGATCGAAGATAGGGGAGACGTCGGCGCCGAGCCGCCGGAGAACTTCCGGCGCCACATGGAACGCGGAGCCATTCGCGCAGTCGACCACCACTCGCATCCCGGTGAGCGGAGCCTCGGCTGCCCGAGTCAGGTGCTCGAGGTAGTCCTCCTCGCCGCGGGCCACCGGCAGCTCGTGTCCGAGCGGCTCCTCCCGCGGTGCGCCGACCGAGCGCCGGTATTCGGCTTCGATCTCGTCCTCCAACTCGTCGGAGAGCTTGAAGCCGAATGGTCCGAAGAACTTGATGCCGTTGTCCTCGGCCGGATTGTGCGAGGCCGAGATGACTACGCCGGCGGCCGCCTCCAGATCGGTCGTTAGGAAGGCGATCGCCGGGGTCGGCGTGACGCCTGCGAGCACCGCGTCGGCGTCCGCCGCACGGATCCCAGCGACGAGAGCCTGCTCGAGCGGCTCGCCGGAAGCCCGCGTGTCGCGGCCGACGACGAGCTTCAGATGGCCCTCTTCGTAATGCCGCAGTGCCAAGACCGCAGCACGGCCGAGGCCGTATGCGAGGTCGGTGGTGAGGTCACGCCCGTAGACGCCACGCACCCCGTCGGTTCCGAAGAGCCTGCCCATATGCGCAGGACAGGCTACCCGGACGGGCCGACGCGCGCAGGGCGAGGCGACGGTCCCGTCCGAGGAGGGACTTCCAGCACCTATGGCTCACCGACCGCCGCTGCAAAGTAACGGTATGAACCGCTCAACTTTTCTTGAGGGATCGGCCCGAACCCGGGCGAAGGGCTTCAACGCGCTTGCCGACCCCGCCCGTCTCGCGATCCTCGGCGAGCTCCGCGGCGGCATCCGCTGCGTCTGTGAGCTCGAGGCCGAGCTCGGGATGGCCTCCAACCTGCTCTCCTATCACATGCGGATCCTGCGCGAGGCCGGGCTCGTGAGCGGCCGCCGCCGCGGCAGGCGGACCGAGTACCAGATCGAAGCGAAGGGCTTCGAGGCACTCCGGCGGCAGGTCGATGCGCTCGTACCCGCGGGGCGCCGGCGATGAGCGCGCACGCCACCGAGACGAGACACGCGAAGACCGACGTCCGCCTATGGACGACCCTCGCCGGTGTCGCGCT
>JBGPKY010000025.1:0-19183 GCA_041486205.1 Actinomycetota bacterium | reverse complement strand
TGCATGAGCTCCGCCGCTCCTACGAAGAATGGGAGCGCGGATCCACTCACATCATCACCGACAACGAGCTGTTCAACCAACTGCTCGATCGGAGCCTCCGGGACCTGCGGGCGCTTTACACCCGGACCGACGGAGGCGGGATCTTGGCCGCCGGCATCCCCTGGTACGTCACGGTATTCGGCCGCGACTCGTTGATCGCTTCGCATCAGCTGCTGAGCGTCAACCCTCGTCCTGCCCGCGAGACGCTGGAATTGCTCGCGGCCCACCAGGGGACGAAGGTGGACGACTGGCGGGACGAGCAACCCGGGAAGATCCTCCACGAGATCCGCCAGGGTGAGCTCGCCGGCGCGGGCGTGGTCCCCCACACGCCCTACTATGGCTCGGTCGACTCGACGCCTTGGTTCCTCATCCTCTTCGCACAGTACTTCCGGTGGACGGGCGACCTCGAGTTCGCGCGGAAGCTGCTTCCCGCCGCCGAAGCGGCGTTGCGCTGGATCGACGAATACGGCGACGCCGACGGCGACGGGTTCGTCGAGTACCAGACGCGTTCCTCCCGCGGGATCCGCAACCAGGGGTGGAAGGACTCGCACGACAGCATGGTCCATGCGGACGGGCGGATGGCCGAGACCCCGATCGCGCTCTCCGAGGCCCAGGGCTACGTCTACCTCGCGAAGCGACGGATGGCCGATGTCTTCCAGGCGCTCGGCGACGGCGCCAGGGCCGAGTCGCTCCGCGCCGAGGCGGACACGTTACGTCGGAGGTTCAACGAGGCCTTCTGGATGGAAGACGAGAAGTACTTCGCCGCAGCGCTCGACGCCGACAAGCGCCAAGTTCGAACCGTGATGTCGAATCCGGGACACGGTCTCTACTGCGACATCGTCGATCCCGACAAGGCGCAGGCGCTCGCGAAGCGTCTGCTCGCTCCCGACATGTTCAGCGGTTGGGGCATCCGAACCATGAGCAAGGCCGCCGCCGCCTACAATCCGATGAGCTACCACAATGGTTCGGTCTGGCCCCACGACAACGCGCTGATCGCGGCCGGTATGAAACGCTACGGCATGGCGCGTTCGACGAACCGCGTGGCGACGGCGCTCTTCGACGCCGCCGTCCACGCCGACTACCTCCGATTGCCGGAGCTGTTCTGCGGCTTCACGCGACGCACGCCGAACCGGCCGGTGAGCTATCCGGTCGCATGCTCGCCGCAGGCGTGGGCGGCCGGCTCTCCGTTCCTCATGCTCCAGGCGATGCTCGGGATATCGGCGATGGCGCATCAGAACCTGCTCACGGTGAACAAGCCCCAGCTGCCGTCGTGGCTGAACACGGTGGAGGTCCGAAACCTCGCGATCGGCGGAAGTCACATCTCGCTCGTCTTCCGGCGCGAGGGCGAGATCACATCTTTCTCGATGCTCTCGCGCGAAGGCGACATCCGCGTAGTGATGGAGGAGTGAGCCGCCCGGCCTCGCTCAGCGGACGCAGGCGCCTGTGGAGACCGACTGGACGCTCCCGAACGCCTGCTGCAGATCGGGGGCGACGTCGGTGGATGCGATCGCGTAGCCGATCCCCTCGTCGGTCGTCGACGCCGCGAACACGATCCCGGCCACGCGGCCGTCGGTGAGCACGAACGGACCGCCGGAGTTGCCCGGCCGAACCTGCGCCTGCAGTTCGTAGACGTTGCGCTCGACCGACCCGCGGCCGTAGATGTCGCGGCCAACGGCACTGATCTCCCTCCTCACGGCGGCCTTGCCGCCCGTGAGATCGCCGCCCCCGGGGTAGCCAAGCACCGCGCCGACCGCACCCCGGGTGACCTCGGCGTCGGCGAGCCTCAACACGGGTCCGGGGCTCTGCTCGACGAAGAGCACCGCGAGGTCGGTCTTCGGATCGTACAGGACGGTCGTCGCGTTCTCGGCCCCGCCGCCCTGCCGCTGGACCTGTGGCACGCGGACGCCAGCAACTACGTGGGCGTTCGTCAGGATGTACCCATCGGCGACCACGAACCCGCTTCCCTCCTGAACCTCGCCGCAGGCTTGGCCAACGATGCGGACCGTGCTGGCCGAAGCCGCGTCGAACGCCTGCTGCGCTTCGGCCTGCGTCGGCCCGGTGACCGGTCCGACGGGGGAGGGGGGGAGCCCGGAGAACACTTCGGGGAACCCGAGTCCATTGAAGAACCTCCGCACCTCGCCGAGGAGCGACGGAGGTTCCGGAAGCGTCGAGCCGAGCGCCCGCACGACCGCCGACCCACGGATCTCGATGGCGACTTGCGGGAACGGCCCATTCACGAGGTTGAGCGCCACGAACCACACGGCGAGCAACAACGCCGCCACCGAGAGCGCGGAGCCTCCGACGGCGTCGACCCTCTTGAATCGGGTCCTGTGCGTTCGCGCCCTCAGGCGCATCCCGAAGAGCCAGCCGACGCCGTCGCCGATCCCCGCCCCGGCCAGCAGCGTCAGTACCGCGACCCCCGCCTGCGCGCCGTGGCTCGCGACGAGCCCGGCCGTCGCCGGGGCAAGCAGCGCCCCAACCGCGAGTCCTGCGACCAGTCCGCCGTAGGTGAGCAGCTGCAGTAGCAGCCCGCGCCTGAACCCGGAGAGGCCGGCGATCACCAGCATCACGACGAGCAGCAGGTCGAGAGCGTTCACGGCCGCAGTATCGTCGCACACGACATCCATCAGACCGGAGGTTCTCGACATGCGACGGATGGACGGCAGAGCAGCGCTGGTGACCGGCGGGACCACGGGCCTCGGATTCGCCGTCGCGGAGCGTTTCATCGCCGAGGGCGGGAGCGTTGCGATCACGGGCCGCGACACGGCGCTGGGATCGAAGGCCGAGCGCGAGCTGGGCGGACGGGCCCGATTCGTGCGAGCCGATGCCGCCGACGCCGGCCAGGTATCGGGCTCGGTGGAAGAGGCCGTCGCGTTCCTCGGTGGCCTCGACGTGCTGGTGAACAACGCCGGCATCGGGGTCCAAGCGACGCTTCTCGACACTCCCGTCGAGGACTTCGACGCCGTGATGGCAGTGAACGTCCGAGGCTATTTCCTCTACGCCAAAGCGTGTTTGACGCATCTGGCCGAGCGACGGGGGAGCATGATCCACATCTCTTCCGACGCGGGCGTCGTCGGCGAGCCCGGGATCGGCGCTTACTCCGTGTCGAAGGCAGCCGTGATCATGCTGTCGAACATGCTGGCCATCGATGCCGGAGCGTACGGCGTGCGATCCAACTGCATCGCACCCGGTGACATCCTGCCGGGGATGCGGCACATGGGTCCCCCTGGCAGCGACGCACCCGAGGACGACGATCCTTCGACCTGGCCGGTGCCCCCGATCGGCCGGATAGGTGAGGCGCGTGACGTGGCCGCCTCGACCCTCTTCCTCGCGTCCGAAGACGCGGAGTTCTGCACCGGAGTGACGTTGTTGGTTGACGGCGGGATGCGCGCGGGGTACCGATGGCCGGAGACCTCCGCGAGCGGGAGCTAGACTTGGCCTGATGGTCACCATCGCCCACATCTCCGACCCGCACGTCGGCTCCCCCTACTTCGTTCCGAATCTCATGAACCGGGTCATCGTGGAGCTGAACGAGTTGAAGCCCGACGTAGTCATCGTCTCGGGCGATCTGACGAACGAGGGCTACCGTCAGGAGTACAAGAACTGGATCGCCTACCGCGAGCGCATCGAGGCACCCGTCTACACGGTTCCGGGGAACCACGACGCCCGCAACGTGGGCTACCTCCATTTCGAGGAGCTGATCGGCTCGCGGCACTGGACGGCAGATGTACAGGGTGTGCGGATCGTCGGCGCGGATTCCAGCGAACCCGACCTGAACGAAGGTCAGATAGGCCGCGAGCGCTACGGTTGGATCCGCGAGCAGTTCGCGGTTCCCGCCGACCTCAAGGTATTCGTCCTGCACCACCACCTGATCCCCGTGCCCGGAACGGGGCGCGAGAGAAGCACGGTGACGGACGCAGGCGATCTCCTCGAAGTGCTCATCACCAGCGGCGTGGATATAGTGCTGTCCGGCCACAAGCACGTTCCGTACGTGTGGCGCCTCGAGGATCTCTACGTCGCGAACGCCGGAACCGTTGCTTCGCTTCGGCTCCGGGGTTACACGAAACCCTGCTATAACGTCCTTGAGTTCGAGGGAGACGAGGTGAAGATCTCTCGGAAGTTCCCGTTCGGGATCTCGAGTCCGATCGCTCATTTCTCGCTCTCGACCGGAGCGCAGCACCACCGTGAGCTCGAGCCGCCGGTGCAGCAAGCCGTGGTTCCCCGTTCGGCCGAGTGACCGGAAGCCCGCCCATCCCTCGGCTTCGGAGGAGAGTCATCCATGAAGGTTCTCGCGATCGTCGACGGCGAGCACTACCCGCCCGTCACGCGCTGGGGGATCCAGGCTGCGCGAACGATGGGATACGACGTGATCGCCGCCTTGATGGCGGGCGGCGTCGAGAAGCTCGGACCGGGCGAACAGCCGGACCTCGGTGTTCCGCTCCTGTCGGCCGGCCTCGGATCCGGCGCCGCGGCGGCCCTCGCGTCCGCGATCGACGGCCTTCACCCCGAGGCGATCTTGGACCTCTCCGATGAACCCGTTCTCGGCTACCGAGAGCGGATGGAGCTCGCGGCCGTCGCGCTCGCGCGCGGCGTTCCGTATCTCGGCGCCGACTTCCGTCTCGATCCGCCGATCGCCGGTCCGCCGCTCTCGGTTCCGACGCTCGCGGTCATCGGGACCGGCAAGCGCGCCGGCAAGACTGCGATCGCGGGCGAAGTGGCGCGGGTCGCAGCCGCCGGTGGGTTCGGCCCGATGGTCGTGGCGATGGGGCGGGGTGGCCCCGAGCAGCCGCAGTTCGCCGCGGCAGGAAGCGTCACGGTCGAGCGCCTGCTGGAGCTCGTCGCGAGGGGCGAGCACGCAGCCTCGGATTACCTCGAGGACGCGATGACGACGGGTGTTGCGACGATCGGCGCCCGCCGCTGCGGCGGGGGCCTGGCCGGGGCGCCCTTCATCTCCAACGTCCGCGCGGCGGCCGAGATGGCTGTGGAGCGAGGAGCTGGGCTCGTGATCCTCGAGGGCAGCGGCTCGGCGATCCCACCGGTTCCGTGGGACTCAGGGATCCTGGTCGTGCCGGCGAGCGCCCCGCCCGAGTACCTCGGCGGCTACCTCGGGCCGTTCAGGCTGTTGCTATCGGACCTGGTTGTCTTTACAATGGCTGGCAGCCCACAAGCCGGGCCCGAGAACCTCCTTTCCCTGAAATCCCACGTCCAGCGTTTTCGCGGTGACGCCCGGCTCATCGTGACGGACTTCGAACCGCAACCGCTGGGCGATGTGCGGGGCAAGGACGTGTTCTTCACGACGACGGCGCCGGGGGCGGTTGCCGCGAAGCAGATCGCTTCACTCGAATCCGCCCACGGATGCCACGTCGTGGGGTGGAGCACCAGCCTGGCAGATCGTGCCGGGTTGGCGAAGGACATGGACGGAGCTGAGGAGTACGAGGTGCTCCTCACCGAGCTGAAGGCGGCGGCGGTGGACGTCGCGTGCCTCAGGGCGACGTCCAGGGGGGCGGAGGTGGTCTTCGTCGACAACCGTGCCGTGGTGGTGGAAGGCGAGGCCGACCTCCCCGCGGCTCTGAAGGGGGCCATCGAGCTGGCGATGGAGCGAAGCAGATCCAGATGAAAGACAAAGATCCCCACATCCTGATCTCCGACCGAGAGACCGGCTTGCCCTATTCGAAGGGACTCACGGCCTCTCAGGTGATGGTTACCGGCCTGTCTCCGTACCGCGCCTACCAGGTCGCCGAGGCGGTCGAGGACCGTCTGGTCGAGGTTGGGCGCCCGTCGGTGACGAGCGAGGAGCTCGACAGGTTGATCCTTGGCGTCATCGAAGAGGTAGCCGGCGATCGCTACGCCAAGAACTTCCTCCGCTGGCGCGCTATGGAGGCGCTCGACATCCCGTTGGTCGTGTTGATCGGCGGGGCGACGGGCGTCGGGAAGTCGACGATAGCCACGCAGCTCGCCGCGCGCCTCGGGATCGTCCGGGTGGTTGCGACCGACGCCGTACGCGAGGTCATGCGGGCGATGTTCTCCAAGGAGCTGATGCCCACCCTGTACACCTCCTCTTTCGAAGCCGACGCCGCGCTCCGCGAGCCGCCGACGCGAGAGGCGGAACGCGTGGTGGTTGGGTTCCGTGAGCAGACCGCGGCGGTAGCCGTGGGGCTCGACGCCATGCTGGAACGTGCGGCCGTGGAGGGCACCAGCGTGATCCTCGAGGGCGCGCACGTCGTACCGGGGTTCTTCGACACGGAGTCGCGGAAGGATCGCATCCTCGCCGTCCCGGTCATCGTCACGGTCGAAGATGAGGAAGTGCACCGTAGCCACTTCGTGGCGCGCTCGGCCGACCACATGGGTCGGCCGGCCGCACGGTACCTCAGCGGGTTCGACAACATCCGCCGTATCCAGCGCTACATCAAGAGCCAGGCCCTCTCTCACGGCATACCGATCATCCCCAACTACGACTTCGACCAGTCGCTCGCATCGGTGATCGACCTGGTCATGGAACGGGTCACCGACCGCGCGGCCGCAGCTCCCTCGACAGAGAGACGTATCCGGAAAGGAAAGACTGCATGAGGCTGTTCCTCGATACCGCCAGCATCGACGAGATCCGCGAGATCAACCGCTGGGGCGTGCTCTCCGGCGTCACCACCAACCCGACGCTCGTTGCGAAAGAACACGGCGATCCTGACACCGTCTGGAAGCAGATCCTCGCGGAGGTCGACGGTGACATATCTCTCGAAGTCACTGACCTCTCCAGCTCGGACTCCATGGTCGAACAGGGGCTTGGGCTCGCGGAGAAGGGCTCGAACGCCGTCGTGAAGGTCCCTATGACGCCCGACGGCCTCGAGGCTGGCAAGCGCCTCATGGCGGAAGGGATCCGGATCAACGTCACCCTCGTGTTCTCTCCTGCGCAGGCGATCTTGGCGGCCGAGATCGGCGCGTACATAGTGTCGCCCTTCCTCGGCCGGATCGACGATGCCGCCTCGGACGGCATGCACGCCCTGCGACAGATCTGCGAGATCTACGAAGTGCAGGGCTACGAGACGCAGGTGCTCGCGGCATCGCTCCGCCACCCGATGCACGTGGTGGATTCGGCGCTCGCCGGAGCCGACATCGCCACGATGCCCTACGACGTGTTCACGAAACTGGTGAAGCACCCGCTGACCGACGCCGGACTCACGAAGTTCACGTCGGATTGGGTAGCCCTCCAGAACGAGCTGAAGGGAGGAGCCCACTCATGAGCTCCGGATCGATCGAAGAGGGCGCGCTCGAAACCAAGGGCGTCGCCGAGTTGCACACCATCGCCGAGTCGCTCGGCGTAGCGAATCACCAGAAGATGCGCAAGAAGACCGACCTCATCGAGTCGATCGTGGCCGTCTCCGCCGATGCGGGGAACGGCACCAAGGGAGCGCCACCGGTCGCTACGGTCGAACCCACTGCGCCGCAGGAGACCGAAGCCGACGAGTCGGGTGGCAACGGTGAGGTTCGCGAGCGCGAACCGCGGACCGAGCGCGAACCGCGGATCGAGCGCCCGGAAGGTCGTCCCGATGGCCGACCGCAGGGGCCTCCGCAGGGGCCTCGCTCCGAGGGCGACCGCCGAGGTCGCCCGTCCCGAGAGGAGCGCCGGCGCCAACGAGAAGAGCGCCGCATGCGAGAGGTCGAGATGCGCGAGGAGGAGCTGGCGAACGCTCCGGTCCAAACCGGCCTGCTAGACATCCTTCCGGAGGGGTACGGCTTCCTGCGGACATCCGGGTATCTCCCGGGCCAGACCGACATCTACGTGTCGCTGTCGCAGGTTCGGCGCTTCATGCTTCGCAAGGGCGACACCGTGACCGGCGCCGTTCGCGCGCCGAAGGAAAGCGAGAAGTACTTCGCGCTCCTCCGGATCGACGACGTCAACGGGATGGATCCGGAGGCTGCGAAGGTTAGGCCATCCTTCGATAAGCTGACGCCTCTGTTCCCTCACAAGCGGTTCCGCCTGGAAGGCGCGCCGACCGACGTGACCGGGCGCATCATGGACATGATCGCGCCGATCGGCAAGGGACAGCGAGGGATGGTCGTGTCGCCGCCGAAGGCGGGGAAGACGACGGTCCTCAAGAACATCGCGAACGGGATCATCAACTCGAGCCCCGAGACGCACGTGATCATCCTCCTCGTGGACGAGCGGCCGGAGGAGGTCACCGACTGGCAGCGCACCGTCGAGGCCGCCGAGGTCGTCTACTCCACGTTCGACAAGCCGGCGGACCAGCACATCCAGGTCACCGAGCTCGTCCTCGAGCGAGCCAAGCGTCTTGCCGAGATGGGTAAGGACGTCGCCATCCTGCTCGACTCGGTCACCCGGCTGGCGCGCGCATACAACCTCGCTGCTCCGGCGTCCGGCAAGATCCTCTCGGGCGGCGTGGACTCAACAGCGCTCTACCCGCCGAAGCGGTTCTTCGGAGCCGCGCGCAACATCGAGGAGGGCGGCTCACTCACGATCATCGCTTCGGCGTTGGTCGAGACCGGCTCGCGGATGGACGAGGTCATCTTCGAGGAGTTCAAGGGCACTGGAAACATGGAACTGCGCTTGGATCGCTCGCTCGCCGACAAGCGGATCTTCCCGGCCATCAACGTCGAGGCGAGCGGTACCCGCAAGGAAGAGCTGCTCATGCCGACCGAGGAGCTGGCGCTGGTCTGGCGCCTGCGTCGGGTGTTGCACGCGCTCGAGCCGGGCGCTTCGCTAGAGCTCCTCACCGACAAGATCCGGGCCACCAAGTCGAACGAGCAGTTCCTGAAGGAGATCGCCAAGGCGCCGGGGTCGTAAGCTTTCCCGGCCGACACAGGAGACGGAACGAACATGAAACAGGGCATCCACCCCGAATACCAGATCGCGAACGTCCACTGCTCGTGCGGGAACACGTTCCAGACACGCTCGACGAAGCCGGAGCTGCGGGTCGAGATCTGCTCGAACTGCCACCCGTTCTACACGGGCAAGCAGAAGCTCATCGACACCGGCGGCCGTGTGGAGCGGTTCCAGCGGCGTTACGGGCAGAAGCCCGCGTCCCAGGCCTAGCTGCCCTCGATGGGGGACGAAGGGCCGCTCAAGAACCATTACTACGGCGGTCAAGCCGTCGTCGAGGGCGTGATGATGCGCGGTCGCGACGTGTGGGCGCTCGCCGTCCGCAAGCCCGACGGTGGTGTGCACGTCGAATCCCACGACATCGACTCTATCGCCAAGCGCCATCCCGTCTTCGCGAAACCTGGCTTGCGCGGCGTCATCGCGCTCGGCCAGGCGATGTCGATCGGGATGAAGGCTCTTTCGATCTCGGCGGCGCAAGCTTCCCCCGAGGAGGAGAGGCTCTCCTCCGGCCAGATGGGCCTTTCGATGGGGCTCGCGTTGCTCCTGTTCGCTGCGCTGTTCGTCGTCTTCCCGGCCGTCGCGTTCCGATGGGTCTCGCACCGGGTCGACTCGAGCATCCTCGTGAACGCCATGGAAGGCGTGTTCCGCGTGGCGCTGTTCGTGGGCTACCTCGTGCTGATCGGCCGGGCGAAAGAGATCCGTCGCGTGTTCCAATACCACGGCGCGGAGCACAAGACGATCGCGGCCTACGAACACGAAGAGGCGCTCGAGCCGGACGCGGTGGACCGCTACTCGACCCTGCACGTTCGCTGTGGCACGAACTTCCTCCTCATCGTGATGGTGCTGACGATCCTGATCTTCGCGCTCTTCGGGAACCCCGGGATCTGGTGGCGCATCGGATCGCGGCTGATCGCGATCCCCATCATCGCCGGCCTCGCATTCGAGATGCTGCGGCTCGGCGCTAAGTTCGAGCGCTCGGCGTTCATGCGGGCCGTGATGGCGCCCGGGTTGTGGCTCCAGAAGATCACTACCCAGGCTCCCGATCGCCAGCAGATCGAGGTGGCCATCTCATCGTTCAACGAGGTTCTCCGGCGGGAATCCGGGGAGGCGGCCGTGCCCACGACCGACGACTGATCTCGGCGAAGTCGCCGGGGGTCGTTGATTTCGCGAGCAGCCCATCTAGCATCCCAGGGGCGGTTCTTCCCCTAACAGGAGGCTATCCCATGTCCTCTACCGAGCTCGATCTCCCCGTACTCGTGAGCGCCGAGCAGGTCCGTCGTCGGGAGTTCGCAACCACTCGCCGTGGGTATGACCCCGATCAGGTGCGCGACTACCTGGAGCAGGTCGCGGTCCAGGTCGAGCGTATGGAACAGATCGCCCGCGAAGCGCGTCTGGAAGCGGAGGCCGCGCACCACGCGAGCCTCGCTCCCCGCGCCGACGCCTACGAGGAGTTCGCGTCGAGGATGAGCGACCTCCTGCGCGCCGCCGACCAGCAGGCCGACCGGGTTCGGCGCGAGGCGAAGGAAGAAGCGGACCGCGTCCTCACCGAGGCGCGCGCGGACGCCGACCGTATCCGGCTCGACGCGCAGTCCAAGGCTGAGGAATCGCGTGCTGAGGGCGAGCGCGCTGTGCGCGAAGCGCGCGAGCGTGCGGACCGTACGGTGGCCGGCCTCGCCACGAAACGGGAGGATCTCGTCGAACAGCTCCAGACGATGCAGGAGCGGCTCCTCACCGTCGCACGCGATCTCGAGGCCACGATCGTGCCGAAGGAAGACGCGACGATCGCCTCGGCGAAGTCGAAGGCGCATTCGCCGTCGCCCGCCGGGGTCCCGGCTTCGACTGAGGGTTCGACCGGTGAGCCCACGATCGTCGATCCCCGGTACGAGGACCTCTGGGTCGCCGGCGAAACGGTCGACCTCACGATCCCCGATATCCCGCCGCTCGACCTCGGGCTCGACGACCTCGACGAGCCGGAGAGCGAGGACGAGGGCGAGGACGACTGACGTTCCTCTAGCTCTTCGGGGAGGCAGCCGGTTGCCGAGGCCTGGATAATCTCGGTATGGATCTGGAATCGCGGCTCGCCGAGGTCGAGGCTCGCTTCGAACAGTTGGAGGCCGAGATGGCCTCGCCCGAGGTCGCCGCGAACCCGGATCGTCTTCGACAGCTCGGCAAGGACTTCGCCGAGCTCCGGGAGATAGTCCTCCCCTGGCGTGCCTACCGCGAGGCTGTCCGCCAAACCGATGAGGCGCGAGCCCTCGCGAAGGACGAAGCCGACGCCGAGATGAGTTCGTTCCTGCGCGATGAGGCCGAACAGGCCGCAGCGCGCGCGGGGGATCTGCGCGCGGCCTTGGAAGCCCTCCTCGTCCCGAAGGATCCGAACGACGACCGTAACGTCGTGGTCGAGATCCGCGCGGGCGCAGGAGGTCAGGAAGCCGCGCTGTGGGCTGGAGAGCTGTTCGAGCTCTACCGGCAGTACGCCGAGCGTCGCCGCTGGAAGACCGATGTGCTATCGGCTTCGCCGTCGGAGGTCGGCGGCTTCAAAGAGATCGTCCTCGAGGTACGGGGGAAGGGCGCGTACTCGAGGCTCAAGCGCGAGTCCGGCGTCCACCGGGTGCAGCGAGTCCCCGTCACGGAGTCCTCGGGACGGATACACACATCCACCGCGACGGTGGCGGTGCTCCCCGAAGCCGAGGACGTCGACGTCGAGATCCGGCCGGAGGATCTGCAGTTCGACGTCTTCCGCTCTTCGGGGCCCGGCGGGCAGTCCGTGAACACGACGGACTCGGCGGTGAGGATCACGCACAAGCCGAGTGGCATCGTCGTCGCTTGCCAGGAGGAGCGCTCCCAGCTCCAGAACCGAGAGAAGGCGATGCGCTACCTGCGCGCCCGACTGCTCCAGCGGGCGCAAGACGATGTCCAGCAGAAGGAAGCGGCAGCCCGCCGCTCGCAGGTCGGAACCGGAGAGCGAGCCGAGAAGATCCGAACCTACAATTTCCCCGAGAACCGAGTGACCGATCATCGCGTGAAACTCACGGTGCATAAGCTCCACAGCGTTCTCGCCGGGGACATCGACGAGTTCGTCGATGCTCTGCTCGCCGCCGAGCGCGCCGAGCAGCTGGCGGGAGACGGGAACGACGGCGGGCCGAGTGGACGGCGATGAGACCTTCGGACACGTTGCGTCTCGGGAGCGACTACCTCGAACGTCACGGTGTGGAGAGCCCTCGACAGACCGCGGAAGTGCTGATGGCGCACGTGCTTCGTACCGATCGCGTGGGTCTCTACGCGCGCGGCGATCGGCTCACCCCCGCAGAGGCGCGCATGTTCGGGCGGGCGATCTGCCAACGCTCAGCCGGAACGCCGCTCCAACACCTCACGGGCGAGCAGAAGTTCCGGCGGATCACCCTGGAGGTACGGCCGGGGGTGTTCGTTCCCCGCCCTGAGACGGAGGTGCTCGTCGAGGTTGCGCTGCAGACGCTGGGAGCAGCCGAAGGTCCTCTCGTCGTTGACGTCGGCACCGGCACAGGAGCGATCGCGCTCGCGATCAAGGACGAGCGTCCCGACGCGAAGGTTTACGCGACCGACCTTTCGCCCGAGGCCGTCGAGCTGGCCCGGGCGAACGCCGCCAGGCTCGGACTGGAGCTGGCGATCGCGGAAGGGAGGTTCCTCGATCCCGTGCCCAAGGACCTGCGGGGGTGGATCGATCTGTTGGTCAGCAACCCTCCGTACGTGACGCGCGAGGAGTATGAGGACCTGCCGCCGGAGGTGCGGGCCGACCCGGAGCTCGCACTCGTCGGTGGTGTGGAGCTGCACCGTCGGCTCGCGGAGGAGGGCACGCGGTGGCTCCGCGACGGCGGCGTGCTCGCGCTGGAGATCGGAGCGGCGCAAGGCGAGGACGTCGCGGCCGTGCTCAGGAACCTCCTCTACATGGACGTGCGCGTTGAACGGGATCTCTCGGGACGAGACCGGGTCGTCGTGGGCCGTCGCCCGTGAGCGACCCGATCGAGGAAGCGGCCAGGGCCGCGCTCGACGGCGAGCTGATCGTTATCCCGACGGACACGGTATACGGCCTCGGTACGCGGCCCGACGACCCATCCGCTACGGCGCGGCTGTTCGAGGCGAAGGGTCGGCCACGGGATCTTGAGCTGCCCGTCCTAGTCGCGTCGGCCGCCGTCGCACGCGAGATCGCCCACTTCGACGATGCATCCGAGGCCCTGTCCGGCCGCTTCTGGCCCGGCCCGCTGACCTTGGTTCTTCCTCGGACTCAGCGAAGCCTAGCCTGGGATCTAGGCGGTGATGGATCAACCGTGGGGTTGCGTGTGCCGCATCATCCGCTCGCGCTGGCCGTGCTGGCCCGAACCGGCCCGCTCGCCGTGACCAGCGCGAACCGCAGCGGCGAGTCGACGCCGGTGTCTTGCGACGGCCTCGAGAGGGTCTTCGGCGATGTGGTTGCTGTGTATGTATGCCAGGAAGAAGCGCTCGCCAGGTCGGCCTCTACCGTCGTCGACATCTTCGGCGGCCGGGCCAGGATCCTGCGAGCCGGAGAGGTTGGGGAGGATGAGATCGAGGAGGTCCTGAGAGCGGCTCGCGACGCGAGTTGAATGTCGGTTCAAAGGGTCGCCGGTGCTAGACTCACGCCTCTCATGGGCTCCATCCTGGTCGTCTGCACCGGCAACGTTTGCCGCTCTCCCCTCGCGGAGGGTTTCCTGCGGGCCGCCCTAGTGTCTCGATTCGGGGCTGCAGCGCCCTCCGTTTCATCCGCCGGAACCTCCGGATGGGAGGGCTCGGGAGCGATGCCCGAGTCGGTCGAAGCCGCGGCCGAGCGCGACGTCGACATATCCGGTCACGTCGGCCGGCGCCTGACGGTCGAACAGGTGCAGGGAGCGGACCTCGTGCTCGCCATGGCCGGAGAGCACCGCGACGCAGTGGCCTATGAGGTGCCCGAAGCCGCATCCAGGACCTTCACCCTCAAAGAGCTGGTCCGTCTCCTCGAAGGGCTGCCTGCTGTTCCCGACGGAGGCGAGCCTGGTGGTCGTCTCGTGCGAAGGATCGAGGAGGCCGACCGGCTGCGCGCCTCGGGGTTCGCGGGCAACCCGAACGACGACGACGTCGCCGACCCCCTTGGCCTTCCGCTCGAAGCCTTCCGCGCGGTTGCGTGGGAGCTGGATGAGTGGTGCCATCGCGTAGCCGACGGTATCTACGGGAAGGCCGCGGCACGCGCGGCTGCCGGGGCGGAGGGGGAGTAGGCGTGCGCGTCGCGGTGGCCTCCGACCACGCCGGCTACGGTCTCAAGGAGGAGACGAAGGGCCTCCTCGAAGGGGAGGGTCACGACGTCCTCGACTGCGGCACCGACTCGGAGGAACCCGTGGACTATCCGGCGTTCTGCGCCGCCGCCGCCCGCGCTGTGATCGAGGGTCGCGCCGACCGCGCGATCGTCTTCGGCGGCTCGGGCCAAGGTGAGCAGATCGCGGCGAACAAGGTCCACGGCGTTCGCGCCGCGCTCTGCAACGACCTCTACACCGCGCGCCTCTCGCGCGAGCACAACGACGCGAACGTTCTCTCGATCGGGGCGCGCATCGTCGCTCCGACGTTGGCGAAAGAGATCGTTCGAGTGTGGCTCGCGACCGCCTTCGAAGGAGGTCGCCACCTGAAGCGGTTGGAGCAGATCACGGAGATCGAACGAGGAGAAGGGTGATGGAGGGATACGCGGCGAGCTGGGAATCGTTGCAGCAGACCGATCCCGAGGTGGCGGACGCTATGGCGAACGAGCTCAGGCGGGAGCGCACTACCCTTCGTCTGATCGCCTCCGAGAACTACGCCAGTCCCGCGGTGTTAGCCGCGCTGGCGTCCACGATGAACAACAAGTACGCCGAGGGCTACCCGGGGCGTCGTTACTATGGAGGGTGCGAGTTCGTCGATGTCACCGAGCAGCTCGCCATCGATCGCGCGAAGGAGCTGTTCGGAGCCGACCACGCCAACGTGCAGCCGCACGCGGGCGCTCAGGCGAACGTGGCGGTGTTCGGCGCGTTCCTCGAGCCTCGCTCCGACGACAAGGTGCTCGGCCTCGTCCTGGCCCACGGCGGACACCTCACGCATGGCTCTCCGGTGAACGTCTCTGGTATGTGGTTCAACTTCGTAGGCTACGAGGTCGATCGCGAGACCGAGCAACTCGATATGGACAGGGTCCGCGATCTCGCCAAAGAGCATCGCCCTAAGATCGTGCTCGCCGGCTTCACCGCTTACCCGCGCGTGATCGATTTCGCTGCATACCGGCAGATCGCGGACGAGGTCGGAGCTCTCCTCTGGGTCGACGCATCCCATTTCATCGGCCTGTGTGCCGGCGACGCGTACCCCAGTCCCGTCCCGCATGCCGACGTCGTGACCTTCACGACGCACAAGACGCTCCGCGGGCCACGCGGCGCGATCATCTTGTGCAGGGAAGAGCATGCGAAGGCGGTCGACAAGGCGGTCTTCCCGATGATGCAGGGGGGGCCGCTCGAGCACTGCATCGCGGCCAAGGCCGTCGCGCTGAAAGAGGCCATGGGGCCCGACTTCAAGGAGTACGCAGCTCGAACCGTCCGCACCGCACGCGCGCTTGCGGCCGGTCTCGCCGAAGAAGGGCTTCGGATCATCTCCGGCGGCACGGACTCCCACCTTGTGCTCGCCGACCTACGACCGGTCGGCATCACCGGCAAGGAGGCGGAGGCGGTCTGTGACGAAGTCGGTATCGCTTTGAACAAGAACGGGATCCCCTTCGATCCGATGCCTCCGCTCAACCCTTCGGGGATCCGCGTCGGCACACCGGGTCCGGCGACGCTCGGCATGGACGAGCCGGAGCTTCGGGAGGTCGCCTCGATCGTCGGTGACGTTCTCAAGAACCCGACGGACGAGAGCGTGAAGGCGAAGGCCCGTGGGCGCGTCGCAGACCTGACGTCGCGTTTCCCCGCCTACGCCTGAGCCGAACGCTAACCGCCACCGGACGGGGGTACCATCGGCCGAGTGGGTCCCTATCTCGTGGTGTTCGCGGTAAGCGCCGGGGTAACGTTCCTAACAACCCCTTTCGTGCGACTTCTGTCGCTTAGGTTGGGGTGGATCGACCGTCCCTCGGACAGGAAGGTCCATCCGAGACCGACCCCGACGGCGGGTGGGATCGCGATGTTCTTCGGCGTGGCCGCCGGGTTCGGTGTTTCGCGGCTGGTGCCGTTCCTCGAAGGACTGCAGAAGACGACGTCGGACCCGGACGCGGCACTGATCGCTGCGATCGTGGTACTCGTGTTCGGCGTCATCGATGATGCCCGTGGGGTTTCCGTCATCGGCAAGCTCGCCGGACAGGTGTTGACAGCCGGCCTGATCGTGCTGCTTGGAGTGCAGCTCCTGTACTTCTACTTCCCGGGCATGGGAACCGTGGTTCTCGATCCGAGCCTCGCGGTCCCTCTCACGGTGCTCTGGGTAGTCGCCATGCTTAACGCCGTGAACCTCATAGACGGCCTCGACGGCCTGGCCGCGGGGATGGTCGCGATCGGGGCGCTCGCGTTCTTCGCGTACATGTACCACGCACCCGGTGTGAGCGGAGGGCCATCATCGGCGGCGCTGGTGTCTGTGGTGGTCGCCGGCGCGGCTATCGGGTTCCTGCCGTGGAACTTCTACCCGGCGAAGATCTTCATGGGCGACTCAGGCGCGATGCTGCTCGGCGTGATGATGGCGGTCGCCACGATATCCGGCGTCGGGCGGAACGCCTATCCGCCGACGGGCGGAGACCTGGCCGCCATCGCGATACCTGTGGCTCTTCCGCTGCTGGTGCTCGCTATCCCGTTCGCTGACGTCCTGCTCGCGATCGTGCGTCGGATGCGCAAGGGCCTCGACGTCACGCACGCCGACAAGGAGCACATCCACCACCGGCTGATGGAGATCGGTCACAGCCATCGCCAGGCGGTGCTGCTGATGTATCTGTGGAGCGCTCTGATCTCGGGGAGCGCGCTCGTGGTCGCTTTCGTGGATGGACGGCTGCGAGTGGCGATCATCCTCACCGCGGCGGTCTTCGTTGCCGCCGTCATGCCTCGCTTGATCCTCGACAGCCAACGGATGCGGCGCGCGGCGGCAGTTTTGCCCGCGGAGGGGGGGTCGGACCCTTCGAGGACCGGTGGGTCGGCGGACAGGGTCGGCGGGCGAGCCGCAGGAGCAGGAGCACCCAGCGCCGGTGAAGGACACCGCCTGACGGTGCGGCCGCGGGTATCCTGGGCGTCTCCGGCCGGCTGGCATCGCACCCGGTGGGGGCTTCACATCCACCCCGGCATCCCTGTACGTTGTCCACTCCGTATAAGCGCGTGTGGAGGAGTCAGCCGCGTTGGGCTCCCCCTCGCGGCTGGTTGGGTGATAATCGCGAGCGCTGTGCGGCATAATCTGGCCGATCGGCTGGCCGAGTGAGCTGTCGGGCGGCCGGGGGAGAGGGAGTGACGTGCCCGAAGTCGACGTACGCCTCGAACGGGTAACGAAGGATTTCGGCGAAACGGTCGCGGTGGACGACCTTTCCGTCGATATCCCCGAGGGCGAGTTCTTCAGCATGCTCGGCCCGTCCGGGTGCGGGAAGACCACGACCCTTCGCATGATCGGTGGCTTCGAAGAGCCGACGCGCGGCACCATCTACCTCGGCGGTCGCGACGTGACCGATCTGCCACCGTACAAGCGCGACGTGAACACCGTCTTCCAGTCCTACGCCCTCTTCCCGCACCTCGACGTCTTCGAGAACGTGGCCTTCGGCCTGCGGAGGAAGAAGGTCGACAAGAGCGAGGTCACCCGCCGGGTCAAGGATGCGCTGACGCTCGTCGACCTCGTCGGGTTCGAGAAGCGCAAGCCGAGCCAGATGTCGGGCGGGCAAGCCCAGCGCGTGGCCCTCGCGCGGGCGCTCGTGAACAGCCCGAAGGTGCTGCTGCTGGATGAACCTCTCGGTGCCCTCGACCTCAAGCTCCGCAAGCAGATGCAGCTCGAGCTGAAACGCATCCAGATGGAAGTCGGGATTACCTTCGTTTACGTCACCCACGACCAGGAAGAGGCCATGACCATGTCCGACCGCATCGCCGTGATGCGGCACGGGAAGATCGAGCAGATCGGGCCGCCCGAGGAGGTTTACGAGGGACCCGCAACGGAGTTCGTGGCGGCATTCCTCGGAGCCTCGAACATGATCGACGGCGAGGTGAAGGGACAGGATGACGGCGTAACCACCATCATGCTGTCGAGCGGCACTCCCGTGATCGCACCTTCCGATAGGGCCCCGTTCCGAACCGGAACGGCGGTCAAGGTCGGCGTGCGGCCGGAGAAGATAAGCCTTCAAGCCGACACCGACGAAGAACCGTCCGGCGTGAACAGCGTGAGCGGGCTCCTACGTATGTCGACCTACATCGGCGTGAGCCATCAGTACAAGATCGAAGGACCCGGCGGCGTCACCATGACCGTCTGGGTGCAGAACCTCGGGACGCAACGCGCCCCGAGCCCGGGTGAGCGCGTGCGGCTGGTGTGGTCGCCCGAGCACACTTTCGCGGTCCTCCCCCAGGAGGGCCTGGTCTTGGAGGAGGAACAGCAATGAGCGATCGCAACGAGCGTCCTCTCGTGGACCCCGAGTTGATGGAGTCACTCATGCAGGCCCGCCTGACCCGGCGGGGCTTCCTGAGGGGCGCCGGAACTGGGGCGGCCGCGATCAGCATCGGCGCGTTCCTCGCGGCATGCGGGGGCGGCAGCAGCAGCAGCAGCACGGCGTTCGATCCGGCGAAGATCTTCTCAGGTCAAGCCGGCAGCAAGGTCAACTTCGCGAACTGGCCGGTCTACATCGACCAGGCGAAGGACGCCAACGGCAACGTCGTCAACCCGTCGATCGTGGCTTTCGAGAAGCAGACGGGGATGGACGTCAACTATCAGGCCATCATCCAGGACAACTCGTCCTTCTTCGGCAAGCTGCAGCCGCAGCTGCAGGCGGGCGATGACACCGGCTGGGACATCATCGTCATCACGAACGGGAGGGAGTTCACGGCGCTCGTCCAGAACAAGTGGGTGTACCCGCTCGACACCTCGAAGCGACCGAACTTCGACCAGTACGCTCAGGATTGGGCGAAGAACCCGACCTACGACCCGGACGCCAAGCACTCGATGGCCTGGCAGTCCGGGATCACGGGGATCGGCTACAACAAGGACCTCGTGAAGTCGCCCATCACGAGCATCGACGACCTCGCGGATCCCAACGTCGTCGGCAAGGGGTCGGTCGGCATGCTCAAGACGGACATGCCCGACTTCGTCATGATCAACCTCGGGATCGATCCCCCGACC